>CANFBG010000029.1 GCA_947444785.1 Microbacteriaceae bacterium
AGTGTGAGGGCGGCGACCGCGGCCAGGGCGATCGGGGCCAGGATTCTTCTGTGCTGTGGGAAACGCATTGTTACTCCTCGTTGAGTGGTGATCGGGAAACCTTTCCACAACGTCTAATAAAGCACAGTTGCCCTCGAATGGGGTACTTTGAACGTAAATTGAACGACAAATGTTGCCAATGGCCGCAAACGTGTGCAGACGAGGGAGTCTTAACTGTGGTGACGGGGATCGAGGATGTCGCGCACCGGGCAGGAGTCTCCAAGGCCACCGTGTCCCGGGCGCTGAGCGGACGCGGGTACGTGGCCGAGGTCACGCGACTCCGGGTGGTGGAGGCCGCATCCGCCCTGGGCTACGTCGTGTCGTCCAGCGCCTCGAGCCTGGTGACCGGCCGCACGAACAATGTCGGCGTGCTGATGCCGGTGATCAACCAGTGGTTCTTCGCGAGCATCCTCGAGGGGGTCGAGACGGCACTCCTTTCCGCCGGCTATGACGTGATGCTCTACAACCTGACCAAGAGCGAGAAGGCCCGGAGCCGGGTGTTCGAGTACTTCCTCGTGCGGAAGCGGGTAGACGCCATCATCGCCGTCACGCTCGAGATCACCCCCGCCGAGTCGCACTCGCTGCTGGCCCTCGGCAAGCCGATCGCGGGCATCGGCGGCGCGCTCCCCGGGATCCCGACGCTCTCGATCGACGACGTCGCGGCCGGGCGCCTCGCCACCGAGCACCTGATCGCGCTCGGGCACACGAACATCATGCATGTGGGCGGCGACCCCGACGAGGTGCGCAGCTTCCGGATGCACGCCAAGCGGCTGCGGGGGTTCGTGACGGCGATGTCAGCTGCGGGCCTGCCCTTTCATCAGGATCACTACGAGGTGGCGCAGTTCGACATCCCGGGCGGGTACGCGGCCGGCCGGCAGATTCTCGGCGACCCCCGGCGCAGGCCCTCCGCGATCTTCGCGGCCGCAGACGAGCTGGCGATCGGCATCATCCTCGCGGCCCGGGAGCTCGGCATCGCGGTACCCGGGGACCTCTCCGTGATCGGCGTCGACGACCACCCGCTGGCGGCGATGTTCGGGCTGACCTCGATCGTGCAGCGCCCCGACGAGCAGGGTGCCGCGGCCGCGGCGCTCGTCCTGGCGCAACTGCCGGGTCCGGCCGGCGTCGGGTCGGGGTCTGGGTCGGGGTCGGGGTCCGGGTCCGGGTTTGGGTCGGGGTCGGGGTCGATGCACACGATGATTCCGGCCGATATCGTCGTTCGCACGAGCACGTCGGCACCCCGGCAGCGGATCTTCTCGGCCACGGGCTGACATTTTCCTCGAATCGAACCCATGGGGACGGTGGCGGGGTGGGTGCCGCGGACGAGCCTCGACCCGGTGAGCGACTGACATTCTTGAAGTCCGGGGCTGAGACCCTTGATTTTTCGGGAGTCTCAAACCGTAGTCGGGCAAATGTCGACGGAATTCCGTCGACATCCTCTCCCGCACCGGTCGTTCCCATCGCAAAGATCCCTCAGACGGGTTGCCGACCCGTCGAATGCGGGCCACAACTCCCAGCCTTGGTTCATGAGTGCTGACTCCGTGACCGTGCGCCTGCTGGCCCTGATGCACCGGCAGAGCAACGTGGCATCCCGAACGACCCTGTTGGGCCTGGGTTGCCCGGCGCGAGTGATCGATGCCGCCCTGGCAGCGGGCCTGCTCACCTGCCTGCGCCGAGGCCTCTATGCGAGCGCCGGGGCTGATCTCGATCAACGCCGCGCGGGAACCCTCGGGGGGCGCCTCACCTGCGTCAGCGCACTCCGCCGGCAGGGCATCTGGGCCGGTCATGACCCTCGACTGCATGTGTTCCTCAGCCGGGCACCGTCCCCTGAGCGCCTCGCCGCCGCCAGCCTCCTCGGCCGAGACCCGACTCAGCGCCGGAACCGAACCTGGTTCGAAGCGGATGCCGGCCAGCCGAGAATCCATTGGAGTCGGCCGTCGAGCCACTCGGTCCTGCGCCCCGCGGATACCGAAGACTGGCGCACAAGCACCCTCGATTCGCTGCGCCAGGCCATGACCTGCATGGATGAGGAGAATGCCCTGGCTGCCGTCGACTCCGCCCTGCGCCTCGGGTTCATCACGACCGATGACCTCGACGACCTCTTCGGGGCCCTGCCGAAGCGACTGCAGATGCTCTATGGCCTGATCGACCCACGGGCGGATTCCGGCCAGGAGTCGATCGTCCGGCTTCGCCTGATCAGGGCAGGGTTCAGAGTCGAACCACAGGTGCCCGTGCCCGGCAGCAGCGCCCTCGACCTGCTGATCGACGGTCTCATCGGACTCGAGATCGACAGCAACCAGTGGCACGGCGACGACGAGCAGATCAGGTTCGACTTCGACAAGACGCTGCGCAGCCAGGAGTCGGGGACGCCATGTCTGCGCATCCGGTACTGGCATGTCTTCGGCGATTGGCCACGAACGCTCCGCACCATCACCCGTGCCGTCGAGGATGCCCGATACATGCTCCTCGGGCGCGAGTTCGCCGGGCGCGGCGGCCAGACGTGGCACGACTGAGGGGTGCCGGGTGCCGGGTGCCGGCCGGACGGTGAGCGACTGACGGATTTCGGATGTCGGCCTCCCAAAGGCCACAAGTGGGGGCACCCCGGGAGGAAATGGAAATCCGTCAGTCGCTCACCCGGCGAGGGCCCGGCACCGACACCCCCGGGACGCAAAAAGACCCCTCCCCGGTGCACGCGAACGTGACGGGGTGGGGCCTTTTCAGTAGATAAACGCCCGCGATGCGAGCGTGAGACTACTTGAGGGTGACGGTTGCGCCGGCCTCTTCGAGCTGAGCCTTGGCCTTCTCGGCGGCTTCCTTGGTGACGCCCTCGAGCACGGCGGCGGGAGCGCCGTCAACGACTGCCTTCGCCTCACCGAGACCAAGGCTGGTGAGCGCGCGCACCTCCTTGATGACCTGGATCTTCTTCTCGCCAGCGGCCTCGAGGATGACGTCGAAAGCGGTCTGCTCTTCGACCTCTTCGACGGCGGCGGCAGCGCCACCGGCAGCGGCGACGGCGACGGGGGCAGCGGCGGTGACCTCGAAGGTCTCCTCGAACGCCTTGACGAACTCGCTCAGCTCAATGAGGGTGAGCTCCTTGAATGCTTCGAGCAGCTCTGCAGTTGACAGCTTTGCCATGATGTATCTCCTTGTGATCTCCGCGGATGCGGGGAAGTTGTTTGTCGGACCCGGCACGATTGCCGATTCCGGCTGAGCAGGCTGGACCAGCCGGCTCAAGTTGTGAAAGCTCTAGTTGGCTTCCTGCTTCTCGCGCAGTGCGTCGATGGTGCGAACAGCCTTCGACAGCGGTGCGTTGAAGAGGTAAGCGGCACCGAACAGCGATGCCTTGAAGGCGCCGGCAAGCTTCGCCAGCAGCACCTCCCGGGACTCGAGGTCGGCAAGCTTGTTGACCTCTTCTGCCGTGAGGGGGTTACCGTCAAAGTAACCACCCTTGATGACGAGAAGAGGGTTTGCCTTGGCAAAGGCACGCAGGGCCTTCGCGACAGAGACGGGGTCTCCGTGCACGAATGCCATGGCGGACGGACCGGCGAGCTCGTCGTCGAACGACGAGATGCCAGCGTTGTTCGCCGCAATCTTGGTCAGCGTGTTCTTTACCACGGCGTAGGTTGCGTCTTCACGGATGGTGCTGCGCAGCGTGTTCAGCTGGGCAACCGTGAGTCCGCGGTACTCGGTCAGCAGAACGGCGGTCGAACTACGGAACAATTCCGTTAGTTCGGCAACCGAGGCTTCCTTGTTCGCCATGGCGCTCCTTGTAGTGGGTGTGAATGTAAAGCTTTCGCCTGGACCTTCTTGGCCCGGCTGGCCCGGCACACCCCATAAAAAAAGCTCCAGCACAGGAGGCTGGAGCGAATGCAACCCCGTTTGACGCGGGGAAACGTTTACTGGCAATCCTGCGCAGGTCTTCACACGAGGTGAACCTTCGATTGCCCCGCATTCGAAACTTTCATTTCGCACGCAGCACAATAACCGGCGGTCTTTGGCTTTGTTAACGTTACGGGAAGCGCCGCCCGTGTGCAAGTCGAGTCAGGCCGAGGCCCCGAGCGGATAGTCCACGTAGGCGATGCGGCGGGAATCAGGAGACCAGCACGGCACGTTGATGCTGCCCTGGCCACCGAAGAGGGCGGCCAGGGTGCGCGTCTCGCCCGAGGCGAGATCGATGAGCCGGAGTTCTACATCGAGGTTCGCCGGGTGCCCGAGGGTTCCCGCGGGAAAGCTGAGGTACAGGATGCGTGTGCTGTCGGGCGAGGGATGCGGGAACCAGTTCACCCGATCGTCGAACGTGATCTGCTCGGGCTCGCCGGGGGAGTCGGCGGCCAGCCCGGCAATCGCCAGCCGGAACAGCTGGGAGTGACCCGGAACGCCGTCGGATGCGCGCTCCGAGTTGAACCAGAGCGTGCGGCCGTCGGGCGAGAACTCGGCGCCGTCATCGGCGAAGTCGTCGTTGGTCAGGGCAACGGGCCGGGAAACGGGCCGGGAGCCGGCGTCGGCACCGGCACCGGCACCGGCACCCGAGTCGACCGGCACGAGGAACACGTTCGTCACCCAGGCCCCGGCGTCGTTCAGGCCACCGCCGATCGCGGCAATCGTGGTGCCGTCCGGGGAGACGCCGTGCAGGTAGAACTTGAACCGGTCATCCGTGGGGTGGGGCGCCGTGATGCGGCGCGGGCCGACACCCTCGGCGAGGCCGTCGAACGGGATCTCGTAGAGGTGGCCGTCCCGGGCGGTGACCAGGAGGCTGCGGCCGTCGGGCGAGATGACGTGGTCGTTGTTCAGCGGCGGGGTCGTGCCGAGCGGGATGCGCTCCAGCCGGGAGCCGACAGCACCGGCATCGGGGGCGAATCCATCCGCGGCGAATCCATCAGGGCCGAATCCAGCAGGGTCGAGGGCCAGGCGCCACAGGCCGCCCTCGGCATTCACGATCAGCCAGCGGCCGTCCGGGCTGACGTTCGGCGCCTCGACGAAGAGGGTGCTCGACTCGAACACGGTCGTGATCGTGCCCGTTTCGACGTCGAGCATGCGGATCCGGGCGCTCTGGGCGGGGAGGAAGTCGGCCATTTCACCATTCTGACCCGGATGTCGACCGCGCCGGGTCTACATTTTCGCCAGAACGCCCCGAACCACACGTTCTGAGGGGTTCTGGCGAAAATGTCAGTCGGTGGCCGACGGTCGGGCCGGGGAGACGTCGTCGAACGTCGCGAAGTCCTCGGGGTTCAGGTCTGCGGGGTCGATATCCGAGGCACCGGCGGGGGCTGCCCCGGCGAGGGGGGCGCCGGCGGGCAAGAGCGGCAGCGTGACCGTGAACACGGTCTCCCCGGGGATGCTTCGGGCGGTGACCGTGCCGCGCTGCGCCTCGACGACGGCCGAGACGATGGCCAGTCCGAGCCCGGTGCTGGTGGATCCCGGAGCACGGTAGCGGGAGGCATCGCCCCGCACGAAGCGCTCGAACAGGGTCGGCACGAGGGCAGGGTCGATGCCGGGGCCGTTGTCGGACACGGTCATCACGGCGATCGGCAGGCCCTGGGGATCGAACCCCGACTCGAGGGCGGTCGTGACGCGGGTTCCGGCGGGCGTGTGCACGCGGGCGTTCGCGAGGAGATTGCCCAGCACCTGGTGCAGCCGGGGGGCATCGCCCGAGACCAGAATCGGCTCATCCGGCAGCTCGAGCAGCCACTCGTGATCGCGGGAGGTGACGTGGGCGTCACTGACGGCATCCACGACGAGTGAGGTCAGGTCGACCTCGTCCATCGCGAGTTCCGGCTTGTCGTCGAGGCGGGCCAGCAGCAGCAGGTCTTCGACGAGGGAGGTCATGCGCGTCGCCTCGCTCTCGATGCGGCCGAGGGAGTGGGCGACATCCGGCGGCAGCGTCTCGCCACCCCGGCGCGTCAGCTCGGCGTAACCGCGGATGGACGCGAGGGGTGTGCGGAGCTCGTGACTGGCATCCGCCACGAATTTGCGCACCTTGTTCTCGCTCGCCTGGCGCGAGGTGAGGGCGGATGCGACGTGGCCGAGCATGCGGTTCAGCGCGACCCCCACGCGGCCCACCTCGGTGCGCGGGTCGGTGTCGCTGGCGGGAACGCGCTCCGCGAGTGCGACCTCTCCCCGATCGAGCTGGAGCTCGGTGACGCGGGTGGCGGTGGCGACGATTCGATCGAGGGGGCGAAGCGCGAGGCGGATGATCAGGGTCGCGAGGAACGCAGCCAGCACGAGGCCGGCCAGGGTGACGCTCACGATCACGATCACGAGCTGGGTGGTCGTGGCCTTCACATCGGCGAGCGGGAGCCCGACGATGACGTTGCGGCCCGACGGGGAGAGGTCGAACGAGACCCGGTAGTCGCCGAGGGTGCCGCCGAGGGCGACCGTCTGCGGCTTGGTCGAGGGCGTGAGGGCGCTGAGCGCGGCGAGTTCGGGGTCAGTGAGCGCCCGGGTGACGCCCTTCTCGTTCAGCACGGCCCCCACCGCGGCGATGCCGTTGCTGGTCAGGGCGCCGAGTGTTCCCGTGGACTGTCCGCCCCGGCCGAGGAACGAGTCGGGGGTGCGGCCGTCGTCAGTCTCCGGCAATCGCGTCGGTGCCGGCTGGCCCAGCGCGCTGAGGGATCTCGTCGAGGCGGCCGTCAGCTGGTGGTCGAGGCGGTTCATCAGGAACGAGTCCAGGGTCAGCGTCGACACGACGCCGATGATCAGGCCGACGAGCGCGATGAGGCCGAGCAGGCTCAGGATCAGCCGGTTTCGAAGCGTCAGGGGCGGGGAGAGTTTCTTCACGCGGGTCACAATTCTTCTACGGGAAGGGGAATCAGGCGGGCTTCAGGATGTAGCCGGAGCCGCGCACGGTGTGAATCATCTGGGGGCGTCCGACGTCCACCTTCTTGCGCAGGTACGAGACGTAGATCTCGACGACGCTCGACCGGCCGCCGAAGTCATAGCTCCAGACCCGGTCGAGGATCTGGGCCTTGGAGAGCACGCGGCGGGGGTTTCTCATCAGGAAGCGCAGCAGCTCGAACTCGGTCGCCGTCAGCTCGATCGGGTCGCCGCCGCGGTGCACCTCATGACTGTCCTCGTTCAGCACGAGGTCGCCGACCGAGATCTCCGGGTCGTTGTCATCGGTGACGGTCAGCGTCGAGCGGCGGATGAGCCCGCGAAGGCGCGCCACCAGTTCCTCGAGGCTGAAGGGCTTGGTGACGTAGTCGTCGCCGCCCGCGGTCAGGCCGGCGATGCGATCGTCGAGGGAGTCCTTGGCCGTGAGAAACAGCACGGGGATCTCCTGGCCGTCGGCGCGGAGGCGACTGAGCACCGTCAGCCCGTCGATGTCGGGGAGCATGATGTCGAGCACGATCACGTCGGGCTTGAACTCGCGCGCCGTCTGAATGGCGGTGCGCCCGTCGCCGGCCGTGCGGATCTCCCAGCCCTCGTAGCGCAACGCCATCTGGAGGAGGTCGGTGAGGGTGGCCTCGTCATCCACCACGAGGGCGCGAACGGGCGAGCCGTCGGCGCGCGTGATCCGGGGACGCGTCGCAGGCTTGCGGTCTGTGGTTGTCATGTCGTTGCTCACTCTCCCAATTATTGGCAAGTTCCTATGCGAATCCTATGAGGAAGACTCGATCGGGCTGAGAGTTTGTGCGGCCGGCGGCCGGCTAGACGTGGTTGCGCCAGCTGTGCTCGGGGCTGTAGCCGAGCATCCGCTTCGCCTTCTCGATCGAGAGCAGGGTGTTCGTGTTGGCGAGATCCCCGCGGGTCTCGACCCCGGGGAAGACCTCGGCCACGAGCTCGTCGTTCAGGCGGGTCATCACCGAGTCGGGCGAGGCGATGATGTAGCGCTCGAAGCCGGGAACGTCGTACTCGAGGGCCTTCAGCACGGCCTGGGCGCCGTCGCGGGCGTCGATGTAGCCCCAGAGGTTCCATTTGCGCAGGGTCGCATCGGCGTCGAAGGAGGGGAACTCGGCGTAGTCCTCGACGTTCATCACGTTCGAGAAGCGCAGGGCCGCGATCTTCAGAGTGGGGTCCCAGCGCACGAGCTCGATCGCCATCTGCTCCTCGAGGTGCTTGACGAGGGAGTAGATGCTCTCGGGCCGGGCCGGGTACTCCTCGTCGACGGGGATATAGGGCGGCGGGGCGTCGAACGGCAGGCCGAGAACCGTCTCGCTCGACGCGTAGACGATGTTCTTGATGCCAGCCCGGCGTGCGGCCTGGAAGACATTGAACGAGCCGAGCATGTTGTTGTGAAAAGTCGCCGCATCGCTCAGGATGCCCGGGGCGGGGATCGCGGCCAGGTGAACGAGGGCGTCGAAGCCGTCGTGCCGGTCGTTCACGCCCAGGAGCGCATCGAGCGCGTCGCCGTAGTTCGTGAAGTCGACCTTGATGAAGCCCGGGCCCCGGGTGCCGTTCACATCGAGGTTGAGCACGGAGTGGCCCTCGGCACGAAGTCGGGCGAGAACGGCGGTGCCCAGTTTTCCTGAGCCGCCGGTGAGTGCAATGCGCATGGGTGAATCCCTTTGCTCTGTGGTGCGTGATTCCGCGAATCGCGCGGAACGTCCTGTCCAGTCTGCCACCGGCGCGGAGGGAGAATGGAGCGTGGCACGTAACGGCGACCCGGGCATCCGCCTGAGCAACATGCTGACCTTCCCCTGGGAGGAGGCCGCCGTCGTCGCGCCCGCAGCCCCCGCCACACCGCCGCACCTCGACCGCGTCGTGGCCGACGGCTCCAACCGGATGGCATGGCTGAAGGCCCGCAGCACCGGCGTCACGGCCACCGACGTCGCGCGCCTCTCGGGCCCGCAGAACCTCGCCGGCGTGGCCTACGAGAAGATCAACGGCTCGGGTTTCGGCGGCAATGTCTACACCGACCACGGCACCGAGCGCGAGCCGCATATCCTGCGCTGGGTGAATACCCACTACGGCATACTTCCGAGTGCCGCCCTGTTCCACGCGGCGGGCCGGCCCCAGCACCTGGCCACGCCCGACGGCCTGGCGATCAGCAAGTCGGGAGCCCTGGAGCTCGCGGAGATCAAGACGACCAACAAGGCGTGGCGCTCCATCCCCCGGCACTATCTGCGCCAGGTCTGGTGGCAGCAGTACGTTCTCGGCGCAGAGCGCACGCTCGTCGTCTGGGAGCAGCACGACGACTTCATCCCCGTGGGCTCGGCTCCCGAGTGCCGCTGGGTCGACCGCGACGAGAACGAGATCGCCATTCTGGTGTCGCTCGCCGACCGGCTCCTCGAACTGATGCGCGCGAGCTGAGGCCGTTTAAGCGAATGTTCTGGCATTGTTTGCCCTGTCGGAACGCCGCTGTAACACCTCTGAATCATTGGCTTGATTCACTGGAGTCCTCCCGGAAATCACCCCAGAGCCCAAAGGACCCTCACCCCGATGACATCGCCTGCGACCAGCAACGACGCTGCCCCTCCGATACTCATGAGGGCGGCCGCGATCGATGGCCCGGGCGGCCCCGAGGCCCTGACCGTGCGCCAGCTCCCCCTGCCCGTTCCGGTCAGCGCCGAGTTCCTGGTCCGGGTCGTGGCGGCCGGGGTCAATCCGATCGACGCGAAGACCCGGGCCGGCGGGGGTATGTTCGCGGGGATCCCGGCGTTCCCGGCCGTGCTGGGCAACGACTTCAGCGGCGTCGTGGTCAAGAGCCCCTACGACGCGCACCCGATCAAGGTCGGCGACGAGGTCTACGGCATGACGGCGGTGCCGCGCGGCCAGGGCTCCTACGCCGAGTACGTCAGTGTGCCCGCGATGCAGCTCGCCAAGAAGCCCAAGGGCATCTCCCACATCCAGGCGGCGGGCATCCCGGTCGCGGCCCTGACCGCCTGGGGCTCCACCGTTCAGGTCGGCAAGGTGCACGAGGGCCAGAAGGTGCTGATCCACGCGGGGGCCGGCGGGGTCGGCCATCTTGCCGTGCAGCTGGCCAGATACTTCGGCGCGTATGTGACCGCCACCGGGTCGGCCGAGAACCTGGCCTGGCTCGAGGAACTGGGCGCGAATCGCGTCATCGACTACCGCAACAGCCGCTTCGAGGACGCCGTCTCCGATCAGGACCTGGTCATCGATCTCGTCGGGAACGTGCATGCCGATACCGGCACACGCTCACTCGGGGTGCTGCGCCGCGGCGGCCTGCTGGTGAACGTGCCGAGCGGCAGCTGGCCGAGCCTTGCTGCGGATGCCGCGGCCGCCGGGGTGCGCGCCACCGGCTACAAGGTCTCGGCAGACGGAACCACCCTGGCCGTGATCTCGCGCCTCATCGAGTCGGGCGATCTGACCGTGAACATCGAGCGCACCTTCCCCCTGGCCGAGGTCGCGGCGGCCCACACGCTCCTCGAGGCGGGCCACGTTCGCGGCAAGCTCGTGATCACCCTCGACTAGCGCCGAGACTGCGCAGAACCGCCCAAACTTGCAGGTTTGGGCGGTTCTGGTCGATCTCGAGGAGGTTTTTGGGCCCGCGGGCCTAGAGGATGAGCTCGCGGGTGAAGTCGGTCTCGAGGATGCCGCCGATCTCGAAGGTCTTGTAGCCCACGACCTCGAAGCCGTACCGCGCGTAGAAGGCGTTCGCCCGGCCGTTCTCGTCGTTCACCCCCAGCCACAGGGACGCGTAGCCGCGGTCGCGGGCCAGCTCGATGCTGAGCTGCATCAGTCCCGTGGCCACTCCCCGGCCGTGCTGGCCGGGAACGACGTAGCACTTGCTGAGCTCGGCAGACGGCGTGAGGCGAAGGGCCGCCGAGACGTCGGGGTCGACCGACGGCGAAAAGACCAGCATCGTGTAGCCGACGGGCTCCCCCGCGACCTCCGAGATCAGGATGACGTGGGTCTCGTCGCCCAGATAGCGCCCGAAGCGCTCGACCGAGAAGTTCTCTGCGATGAAGGCGTCGACGACCGCGGTGGGGGTCTGTGGCTTGCAGGCCAGCGGAAACGACACCGTTGCGATCGCGGCGAGGGCCGAGGCATCCGCCTGCCCTGCGACCCGGATTTCGGGGGGATGGATGGCGGCGGAGCGGATGGCGGCGTCGTCGGTCATGCGGCAAGCGTAGCCGGAGGCCCGGCCGGCGAAGGACGCCGACCGGGCCATGACGACGGCTACTGCTCGATCATGTACCGGGCGTAGGCGCCAAGGGTCAGGAACGTCGGGAACTCCGGCCGAAGGGCGACGTCGGTGAAGATCTCCACGGCGTCGTCGATGCGGTTTCCGGGGGTGCGCGGCAAGGCCGAGGCGACGGCGGCGAGCTGCTCCTCGACCCAGGCCAGGCTCACGGCACGGCCCGAGGTCATGACGGTGTCGTTGTGGATCCACTGCCAGACCTGGGAGCGCGAGATCTCGGCCGTGGCCGCATCCTCCATCAGGTTGTCGATCGCCGCGGCGCCGATTCCCCGAAGCCACGAGTCGATGTAGCGCACGGCGATCGAGATGTTCTCCCGGACGCCCTGCTCGGTGACGTCGACGCCGGCGGAGCCGAAGTCCAGGAGCTGGGCCGCGGTCACCTCGACCTCGGGGCGCAGGCGGGACAGCTGGTTGGGCCTGTCGCCGAGCACGGCGTCGAACTCCGCGCGGGCGACCTCGATGAGCCCCGGATGCGCCACCCAGGAGCCGTCGAAGCCGTCGCCGGCCTCCCGGCGCTTGTCTGCCGCGACCTGCACGAGGGCCTGGGCCGTGACCTCGGGGTCGGCCTTGTTCGGGATGAACGCCGACATGCCGCCGATGGCATGCGCACCGCGGCGGTGGCATGTCGAGACGAGCAGCTCGGTGTACGCCCGCATGAACGGCACCGTCATCTGGATGTTCTTGCGGTCGGGAAGCACGAAGCGGCGTCCCCGGGTGCGGAAGTTCTTGATGACGCTGAAGATGTAGTCCCAGCGGCCGGCGTTCAGCCCGGCGCAGTGATCGCGCAGCTCGTAGAGGATCTCCTCCATCTCGAACGCGGCCTGGATGGTCTCGATCAGCACCGTGGCGCGAATGGTGCCGTGCTCGAGGGAAAGGGACTGCTCGGCGAAGGTGAAGACGTCGTTCCAGACCCGTGCCTCGAGGTGGCCCTCGAGCTTGGGCAGGTAGAAGTAGGGGCCGCTGCCGCGATTGATCAGCTCGGCGGCGTTGGCGTAGAAGTAGAGCCCGAAGTCGACGAGCGACGCGGAGGCCGGCATCCGGCGCCCGGTGCGGTCGATGTAGGTGAGGTGCTTCTCGACCAGGTGCCAGCCGCGGGGCCGCATCACGATGGTCGGCGTCTGTTCGCCGAGTTCGTAGGTCTTGCCCGCATCCGAGGTGAAGGAGATCTCGCGGCGAACGGCGTCGCGCAGGTTGATCTGGCTCTCGATGACGTTCGCCCAGGTCGGGCTGGTGGCGTCCTCCAGGTCGGCGAGCCAGACCTTGGCGCCCGAGTTCAGGGCGTTGATGCTCATCTTGCGGTCGCAGGGTCCGGTGATCTCGATGCGGCGATCCTCGAGCCCGGGGCCGGCGCCGGCGACGGACCACGAGGGGTCGTTGCGGATCCAGGCGGTCTCCGGGTTGAAGCGCGGGTCGCGGCCGTTGGCGATGTTGCCGCGGGTGGCGAGGCGCGCCGCGAGGATCCCGTGGCGGAGGCCGGCGAAGTGCTCGTGCAGGTCGGCGATGAAGCGCAGCGCCCCCGGGCTGAGGACCTCGTCGTACCGGGGGCCGAGCGGCCCGTCGATCTCGATGGCGGTCGTGCCGGTTGCCCCCACGGCGGGGAAGGTTCCGGTGGTGGTCTTCGGCTCTGCGGTGATGGTGTTCATTTTCTGATCCTTTGAGGTTGAGGTAAGGAACCCGGAGACTGTTCTGCTGATGGGTCAACTCTGGACCGCCAAGCATCCGTGGAACCCAGCAGCCTCAACGAAAGAACCTCAGTTCTTCTGTTTGCCAGAAGAAGCACCCCGTGTGACCATGAATCATGGTCACTGACGACTCCACCCTCGATTCCCTCACCCTCGGCCGCAGAATCCGAGAGCTTCGCACCGGCAGGCGCATGACGCTCGACGCGCTGGGGCAGGCGATCGGGCGTGCCCCCAGCCAGATCTCGATGCTGGAGAACGGCAAGCGCGAGCCCAGTCTCGCCCAGCTCCGACTGGTGGCGAGTGCCCTGGAGGTGAGCATCGACGACCTGCTGAGACAGGATGCCCCGACCGAGCGGGCGGCGCTGGAGATCGCCGTCGAGCGCGCGATGCGGGGGCCCGTGTTCGAGTCGCTGGGGCTGCCCCGGGTGCGCGTCTCCAAGACGCAGACCGACGAGACGCTCCGCACGATCCTCAGCCTGCACTCCGAGATCGAGCGCCTGCACAACGAGCGCGCCGCCACCCCGGAGGAGGCCCGGCGGGCCAATGGGGAGCTCCGCGCGCTGATGCGGGCCCGCGACAACTACTTCCCCGAGCTGGAGACCCTCGCAGCCGAACTCCTGACCGCGGTCGGGCACACCGGCGGCCCGGTCTCCCAGCTCGTGATCAGCGACCTCGCCGCCCACCTCGGCTTCTCCCTGCACTATGTCAGGGACCTCCCGCATTCGACCCGCTCGGTGACCGACAGGAAGAACGGCCGCGTCTACTTGCCGTACGAGCTAACGGCGTCGCGGGACTCCCGCGGCAGCATCATGCAGGCCCTCGCGAGTCAGGTGTGTGGGCACGAGGAGCCCAAAAGTTATGCGGATTTTCTGCGCCAGCGCATCGAGACCAACTACCTGACCGCCGCCATCCTGCTGCCGGAGGCCAGCGCCGTGAAGTTTCTGACCGAGGCCAAGAACCTGCGCCAGCTGTCGATGGAGGACCTGCGCGACGCGTTCGCCGTGTCGTACGAGACGGCGGCGCACCGCTTCACGAACCTCGCCACGGCCCGCCTCGGCCTGCCCGTGCACTTCATGAAGGTGCACGAGAGCGGCACGATCATCAAGGCGTACGAGAACGACTCCGTGAAGTTCCCGAGCGACGCGATGGGCGCCGTCGAGGGCCAGCCGGTGTGCCGCACGTGGACCGCCCGCACGGTGTTCCAGGTGGAGGACCGCTTCAGCCCGTACTACCAGTACACCGACATGGCGACGGGAACCTTCTGGTGCACCTCCCGCATCGAGAAGGCGAAGGAGGGTGACTTCTCGGTCAGCGTCGGCGTGCCGTTCGCGCACGTGAAGTGGTTCCGTGGGCGGGAGACCCCGCACCGCGCCACCAGCACCTGCCCCTCGGAGGCGTGCTGCAAGCGACCGCCCGCCGCTCTCGCCGAGCGCTGGGCCGGCCAGGCCTGGCCGAGCGCCCGCACGCCCACGAGCCTGCTCGCGGCGCTGCCGACAGGCACGTTCCCGGGCGTTGACCCGACCGAGGTGTACACGTTCCTCGAGGCGCACGCCCCGGTCGAGGCGTAGCAAAAAAGAATAGGGCCGTTCCCCGAGGGGAACGGCCCTATCGCGCATCCGCTCGAAAGGAGCGGGTGCCGGTTACTGCTAGATGGAGTTGACGTCCAGCGGGATGCCGGGGCCGAAGGTGGTCGAAACCGCACCCTTCAGCACGTAGCGTCCCTTGGAGGAGGACGGCTTCAGGCGCACGATCTCTTCGAGGGCGGCCTTGACGTTCTCCTGCAGCTGCTCGGCCGAGAAGCTGGCCTTGCCGGCGACGAAGTGCACGTTGGAGTGCTTGTCGACGCGGAACTCGATCTTTCCGCCCTTGATGTCGGACACGGCCTTGGCCACGTCGGGGGTGACGGTTCCGGTCTTCGGGTTCGGCATGAGGCCACGCGGGCCGAGTACCTTGCCGAGACGACCGACCTTGCCCATGAGCTCCGGGGTCGAGACGGCGGAGTCGAAGGAGGTGTAGCCGTTGGCTACCTTCTCGATCAGCTCGTCGCCACCGACCTCGTCGGCGCCGGCTGCGATGGCAGCCTCGGCCGCGGGGCCCGTTGCGAAGACGATGACGCGGGCGGTCTTGCCGGTTCCGTGAGGAAGAATCACGGTTCCGCGGACCATCTGGTCTGCCTTGCGCGGGTCAACACCGAGCTTGAGGGCTACCTCAACCGTGCTGTTGACCTTGGCCGCGGCGGTGTCGCGCGCAAGCGCAACTGCCTCGGCGGCCGTGTAGAACTTGCCGTCTTCGATGAGCTCGGCAGCGGCGCGGTACGCCTTTGATTTCTGTGCCATGTGAATCTCCTGATTCGAGAGTGTGGTGTGCGTGAGCCTGGCTGGGCTCTCCCACGTATTGCTAAAGGGTGAAGACTTACGCCTCGACCGTGATGCCCATGGAGCGGGCGGTGCCGGCGATGATCTTCGAGGCGGCCTCGATGTCGTTCGCGTTGAGGTCGACCATCTTGAGCTCGGCGATCTCGCGGACCTGAGCCTTGGAGAGGTTCGCAACCTTGACGGTGTGCGGCGTGCCGGAGCCCTTGGCAACGCCAGCGGCCTTCTTGATCAGCTCTGCGGCCGGCGGGGTCTTCAGGATGAATGTGAACGAGCGGTCTTCGTAGACCGTGATCTCAACCGGGATGACGTTGCCGCGCTGAGCTTCGGTCGCAGCGTTGTACTGCTTGCAGAACTCCATGATGTTTACGCCGTGCTGTCCCAGCGCCGGCCCGATGGGCGGTGCGGGGTTGGCGGCGCCGGCCTTGATCTGAAGCTTAATCAGACCTGTGACCTTCTTCTTCGGTGCCATTTTTTTCTTCCTTTTGACTTGTTTTACCTTGTTCCGGATTTTACCCGGAGCGGGTGAGGCTCGTAGCCGAGCCTCCTAGAGCATTAGGTAGCTCTAGAGCTTTGTGACCGCGTCGAAGCCGAGCTCGACCGGAGTTTCGCGCTCGAACAGCGAGACGAGAACCGTGAGCTTGCCGCTCTCGGGCTTGATCTCGCTGATCGTGCCGGGAAGGCCCGCGAACGAACCCTCCTTGATGGTGATGGTCTCGCCGACCTCGAAGTCGACCTCTGCGGGGATCGAGCGGGAGACGGCCTTGCCGCCCTTGCCGCCGGCGGTCTTGGCGGCCGGGGCCTCCTCGATCACGACGAGGGACTGCAGCATCGAGAATGCCTCTTCGAAGCGAAGGGGCGTCGGGTTGTGCGAGTTGCCGACGAAGCCGGTGACGCCGGGCGTGTGGCGAACGACGCTCCAGGAGTCTTCGTTCAGGAACATGCGAACCAGCACGTAGCCGGGGATGCGCACGCGGGTGACCAGCTTGCGCTGGCCGTTCTTGATCTCGACGACGTCTTCCATGGGAACCTCGACCTCGAAGACGAAGTCCTCCATGCCCATCGAGGTCTTGCGGCTCTCGATGTTCTGCTTGACGCGCTTCTCGAAGCCGGCGTAGGAGTGAATGACGTACCACTTGCCCGGGCGGGTTCGGAGGTCGGCGCGGAACTCGGCGTAGGGGTCGATCTCGACCGGCTCGGCGTCGGCGTCTTCAGCACCCTCGAGGGCGACGGTCAGCTCTTCGACGAGTTCGTCGTCTGCCGCGTCGTCTTCAAGAATGGATGCCGCGTCGGAATCCTCGAGCACGTCGAGAACGGCCGCGGCCTCATCGAACGTGTCGATCTCCAGGGCGTCGTCCACGATGGCGTCGGCCTCAGGGTCTGCGGCGACGGAACCGTCGATGGCCTCGAGGAGGGCATCGAGGTCAGCCGGGGTTTCCTTCTGTGACTCTGACACGTGAATCCGTTCCAATAGTTGATTGTGTTGCTGAGGGGATGAACTGCTTGCGGGCGCGGCTTCGCCGGGGAATCGAGCCATCCGATCCTGAAACACCCGGGGGTGTTCGCGCCAGAGGCGAAACTAACCGCCGGGCTTGCCGAAGACGAAGACCGCCATCGCGGCGAAGACGGTATCAAGGCCGGAGACGATCGCCATCATCACGACGACGAAGACGAGAACGACGATCGTGAAGCTGATGAGCTCCTTGCGGGTCGGAGTGACGACCTTGCGGAGTTCGGCCACGACCTGCTTGATGAAAAGGACCATCCGCGCGAACGGGTTGCGCTTGGCAGCCCGCTCTTTCTTGGCGCTCTCGACGATGTCTTCGCTTGGTTCGTCGACCACATTGCGTGCCACGCGTTTGATACCTTTCACCGTTTGGCCAACTGGCCACAATCAGAATCGGATCAGCCGATCACGTGACCGGCCGACCGAAGTTGATCTGCAGGGCGGACAGGACTCGAACCTGCAACCTGCGGTTTTGGAGACCGCTGCTCTACCAATTGAGCCACCACCCTTTGGGCTGATGCCGGCCACACTCTGTCGTTCCCACCAAAAACGGGCACAAAAAAGCATGGCAGATTTCAACTACCTCGGCCAAGTGTAGGCGAGAGAAGAACGAGAGTAAAGCTGGGTCGCCCGAGGCCCGCCTATTCAGGATTTGCGCCCGCCGGTTACCATGTTGGTTGTCCTTTCTACTTACTTGGGGGTTTTCTTGCGAAAGCTACTTGTTACCGGCGGCGCTGGATTCATCGGCTCGAACTTCGTGCACTATGTGCTGGAGAACACCGACGACCACGTGACCGTGCTCGACAAGCTGACGTATGCGGGCAACCGGGCCTCCCTCGCGGGACTGCCCGCCGAGCGCTTCACGTTCGTGCACGGCGACATCGCGAACCCCGAGCTCGTGGACAGCCTCGTGGGCAACGCCGACGTAATCGTTCACTACGCCGCCGAGAGTCACAACGACAACTCGCTGCACGACCCCCGCCCGTTCCTGGACACCAACGTGATCGGAACGTTCACGCTGCTGGAGGCGGCCCGCCGCCACGACGTGCGCTTCCACCACATCTCGACCGACGAGGTCTACGGCGACCTCGAGCTGGACGACCCGGCGCGATTCACGGAACAGACCCCGTACAACCCGTCCAGCCCGTACTCCTCGACCAAGGCCGCGAGCGACCTGCTGGTGCGCGCCTGGGTGCGCTCGTTCGGCGTCAAGGCCACGATCAGCAACTGCTCCAACAACTACGGCCCGTACCAGCACGTCGAGAAGTTCATCCCGCGCCAGATCACGAACGTTCTCACCGGCGAGCGCCCGAAGCTGTACGGCGCCGGGGAGAACGTGCGCGACTGGATCCACGCGAACGATCACTCCTCCGCCGTTCTCACGATCATCGAGAAGGGCGTGATCGGCGAGACGTACCTGATCGGCGCCGACGGCGAGAAGAACAACAAGGAGGTCGTCGAGCTGATCCTGACCGAGCTCGGCCAGGAATCCGACGCCTATGACCATGTGATCGACCGGCCCGGCCACGACATGCGCTACGCCATCGACTCCACGAAGCTCCGCACCGAGCTCGGCTGGGAGCCCCGGTTCTCCGACTTCGAGAGCGGACTCGCCTCGACCATCCAGTGGTACAAAGACAACGAGGCCTGGTGGGCGCCGCAGAAGGCGGCCACTGAGGCGAAGTACGTAGAGCAGGGACAGTAAGCGATGACCGAGTACACGAAGGCTCCGCCGCGCCTGGTCGCATTCGACCTCGACGACACCCTGGCGCCGTCCAAGACCGCGATCGACCCGCGCATGGGCACCCTGCTGCTCGCCCTGCTCGAGCGCGTCGAGGTCTGCATCATCTCGGGCGGCCAGTACGGCCAGTTCACCGCGCAGGTTCTCGAGAACCTGCCCGGGGCGAGTGCGGATGCGCTCTCCCGCCTGCACCTGATGCCCACCTGCGGCACGCAGTACTACCGCCACCAAGCGGGTGTCTGGGCCGAGATCTACGCACAGAACCTGACCGAGGACGAGAAGGCGCGCGCGCTGGCCGCCGTCGAGGCCGAGGCCCGCCGGCTCGGCTATTGGGAGAGCGAGACCTGGGGACCGATCCTCGAGGACCGCGGCTCGCAGATCACGTTCTCCGCCCTCGGCCAGGCTGCCCCCGTCGCCGAGAAGATGGCCTGGGACCCGACGGGTGTCAAGAAGAACACCCTGCGCGAGGCCGTCGCCGCCCTCATCCCCGACCTCGAGGTTCGCTCGGGCGGCTCGACCTCGGTCGACATCACCCGGCAGGGCATCGACAAGGCCTACGGCATGACGCGCCTCGCGGAGCTCTCGGGCATCACGCTGGACGAGATGCTGTTCGTCGGCGACCGGCTCGACCCCGACGGCAACGACTACCCGGTGAAGGCCCTGGGCGTCGAGTGCGTCGCGGTCGAGGGCTGGCACGACACCGCCGCCTTCCTCGACATCCTCATCCCGACTCTGTAGGCCTTCCGAAGGCGGAACATACCCCCATGGCGGTCGGAGTCCACTGGTTACGATCACCGTGTGACCTCCGTGCCGCCGCCGGGCCATTCGCCTGAATCCCCGACCCGGGCCACCGGTGCGTCGTGGCGGGGCTACGCGCAGGAGGTCGGCCGCACGTTCCAATCGGGCGCTGCCGTGGGGCCCGGGGTGTTCTGCACCTTCGGCCTGGTCTTCGCCCTGCTGCTGCCCCTGTCGGTGACGCTTTCCCATGCCCCGCTCCTTCCTGTGATCACCGGGGTCGTTCTCTCGACCGCGGTGGCGATCGGCATCGGCCTGCTCGGCGGTCGGCTCCTGCTGCCCCGGCTGTCGGTCGGGGCCAGACCCTGGGCGGTGCTGGGGATCTACGCGATCGTCGGCCTTGTGCGAGCCCTCATCCTGAATGGCCTCAGCCAGGTGTTCGGGGTGTGCCTCATCGTGCTGCCCCCGCGGGTGATGACGGCCGCGGCCATCGTCGTCATGACCCTGGCCGCCCTGACCGCTAACCGGTTCCGGGAGTACCGGGAGAAGATGATCGAGCTTGCGGTGCTGCAGGCGCAACTCGTGGCGCTGAACGAGAGCTTCGCCGACCGGGTCGATGAGTCCAACCACGATCTCACCGAGCAGGTGCGGCTCTACATGGAACCCGCACTCGAGAACATCCGCGATCTGCTCGACCGACCCGGCGACACGTCGGCCGAGATGATCTCCACCGTGCTGGTCTCGACGGTGTCCGATGTCGTTCGACCGCTGACGAAGCGGATGGGAAGGCCGCCGGAGGCGGACGAACAGTCCGCGGCCGTCGCACCTCAGACCATTCCCGCCTTTCGCCTGCGCGACGCCCGGGTGAATGCGGCACGGGCAATTCGGCCCGGCATCATGCTGGCCGCCACAGCGCTCACCCTGTTGTATCGGCCGATCGGCATCCCCGACGCAGTTCTCGATCCGAGTGTGATGATCACTGTCCTGGCGCTATCCGTCGTGCTGGTGCTGGTGCGCCGGAACTGGCCGCGCCGCCTGTTGATGCAGGGCTTCCCGACGGCGATCGCCACCCTCGCCGGCCTCTTCATCGTCTCGGCCGCCCTGCCGGGGCTCATCCTGAACCTGGTGAGCCCTGAGCTGCTGGCCGAGGCTTTTCCGTTTCCCGTGGCCACGTCCCTGTTCTGGGTGCTCCTGGGGCTGGGAGTCTCCCTGCCCTCACTCGTCGAGCAGTTTGCCGAGCAGTCGGAGACCGCGGCAGCCGACGTGAACCTGAAGCTCGAGCTCGTCAGCACCAGATATCAGCGTCAGCTGTGGATCAATCGTCGGAACCTCGCCTGGGTTCTGCACGGGCCGATCCAGTCGGCCCTCGTCTCCTCGGCAATGACCCTGTCACTGGGCGACGACAGCCCGGCCGTGCGCGAACGGGTGCGCGTAAGCCTGTCTGCGGCGCTTGCCCAACTGGAGGGCACCGGGATGGCGAATCCCGACCTTCGCCTCGCGCTCGGGGACATCGCCGCTGTGTGGTCGGCGAGCTGCCGCACTTTCCTTCGGATGGATCCTGACGCGAGCCTTCTCCTGGACGACGACCGCGATGCTGTCCGCAGCGTCGCAGAGATCGTTCGGGAGGGCGTGAGCAATGCCGTCAGGCACGGGGCGTGCACCCGCGTAACCATCTACATCGATGTGCCCGGCGATGCGCTCACGGGCGTACTGCGGATTCGCATCGTTGACAACGGCAGAGGGCTGGCGGCCACGGCCACCGCCGGCCTCGGCAGCATGATGCTCGACGAGCTGACCCACTCCTGGACCCGCCTCTCGGGCACGCGGGGAACCACGCTCACCGCATCCGTTCCCACCCGGATACTGACCGGCTGATCGTCATAGCCGGACAGATCCGGGAACAGACCCCGCTTGGATCGGGCCGCAACCCGCTACGATCGCAGGGTGATCGATGTACGCCAGCCGGGGCCGGCAAATTCTGCCCTGCCCAAGCGGCGAACGGAGTCTTGGCGCGCCGCGCGGGGGGACACAATGCGGGCGCTCCGGGCCTCGTCGGCCCTCGGCCCGGGGGTGCTCTCGACATTCACCGTGGCATTCACCCTGATGGTCTCACTGTCTGCCGCTATCTCGGAGGCCATGCCTGCAGCGGCTGTTGCCGGGTCGATTGCTATCTCGACCGGGGTCGCGGTCGGCATCTGCCTGCTCGCGCGAAAGTTTCTGCTGCCGAAGGTCTCCGCCAGGGCCACCCCGTGGGTTGTGCTGGGCGTCTACGCGCTGGCCGGTGTCAGCCGCAGCATGATCCTCGCGGGACTCTGCTCGGTATTCGGGCTCAACATCATCCTGTTGCCCCCGCGGGTGACGACGTGCGCGGCTATTCTCCTGATGCTTCTCGCCGCCGTGACCTGCAACCGGGTCTGGGAGCATCGCACGAAGATCGCAGAGCTGGCGGCCCTGAACGCCGAGCTTACGGAACTCAAGGAGAGCTTCGGCGTAAGCGTCCTCGAGTCGAACGCCGAGATGACCGCGGAGGTCAGGCGCTACCTGGATCCAGCCGTCAGAGACCTCCATGACCTGCTCGATCGACCGGGCGACTCCTCGAGCGACACGATCGCCGCGGCCATGGTCGGGGTTGTCTCGGAGGTGGTACGGCCGCTGATGACGGCAGACCTCGTGCGCCCGTCGGCTCTCGATGCGCCGACGAAGGCGCGCGAACGGGAGCCCGTGGGGAATTTTCGGGTCTTGAACACCCGCGTCGACGTTAGCCGGGCGATTCGCCCATTGCTGGTTCTGGCATTCACGTTGATCACGCTCGTCTACCGGCCGGTGCGCATGCCCTCCGCCGCCTTCAACAGCGCCTTCGTGATCATGGTGCTGTCGACTTTCGTCGTGCTCGTGGCAGCCCAGCGACTGTGGCCACGGCGTTTCCGAAGCCTGCCGCTGGTCGGGGCCGTCATCGCGATCGTCGCAGTGTTCCTCGTCGCCGCGCTCGTTCCCGGACTTCTCCTGATGCTCACCGCACCTGCCACCCTGGCAGGGGCCTTCCCTTTCGTCGCGGCATCGCTTGCCTTCTGGGCATTGATGGGGCTCACGGTGGCCGTGCCCTCGCTCGTGCAACAGTTCGCCGAGCAGTCGGAGACCGCCGCCGCCGAGGTGAACCACCAGCTGGAGCTAGCCAAGGCCCGGCTTCAGCGCCAGCTGTGGATCAACCGTCGAAATCTGACCTGGGTGCTGCACGGGCCGATCCAGTCG
>CANFBG010000030.1 GCA_947444785.1 Microbacteriaceae bacterium
GCCGCGCCTCAAGCCGGAGTCGTTCGAGCTGCAGGTGCCGGGACTTCGCACCGAGCTCGTGACGGCGCTGATCAAGTCGCTGCCGAAGAACATCCGCAAGAACTTCGTCCCCTCGACCGACTGGGCCGTGCGGCTCGTGGCCGAGACGACGGGGCTGAACTCCGCCGCGGGTCTTTCGGACGGCTATATAGCCACGCTGGCATCCACCATGACGCGGCTCGCGCATGTGCCCGTGACCCCGGCCGACTTCGACCGGGACCGCCTGCCGTCGCACCTGAAGATGTCGTTCCGGGTCGTCGACGAAAGCGGCAAGACCCTCTCGGTGGGCAAGAGCCTGCCCGAGCTGCAGCAGAAGCACCGCGGGGAGGCCCGGGCGAGCGTCGCGAAGGCGACGACCCGCATCCAGAGCGATCTCGAGCGCACGAAGATCACGACGTGGGACTTCGCCGAGCTGCCCAGGCTCGTCGACACGAAGCAGCACGGCGGCGTGATTCGGGCCTACCCGGCGCTCATCGACGAGGGTACGAGCGTCTCGCTTCGGCTGATGACGACGCCCGAGGAACAGGCCCGAGAGACCCCGGCGGGCGTGCTGCGCCTGCTGCTGCTCGCGGTTCCCTCCCCCGTGTCGTATGTGCGGGAGCACCTCAGCCAGAACGAGAAGCTGATGCTGGCCACGAGCCCGTACCAGAACACCCAGGCGCTCTTCGATGACTGCATGCGCGCGGTCGCGGCCGAGGTCGTCGCCGGCATCGCCCCCGATGGCCTGATCTTCACCGCCGCCGACTTCGAGCGGGCCCGGGCCGCCCTCTCGGCCACCGTCATGGACTCTCTCTACGCCACCGTCTCGACCGTCACTGCCATCCTCTCCGGCGTTCGCGATGTGGAGAAGGCCATCAAGCAGGTCACCAGCATGTCGCTGATCGCGGCCCTCGGTGACGCCCGCGAGCAGCTCGGCGGCCTCGTCTACCCCGGCTTCATCTCGGCCACGGGCCCGGCCCAGCTGAAGAACGTGCCCCGCTACCTCTCAGGCCTCGTGCAGCGACTGTCCAAACTGTCGGATGCGCCCGCGCGCGACCGCGCCTGGCTGAACGACGTGCAGGCGGCCACGGCCCGCTACATCGAGGCCGGCGGACGACTGCCGCTGGCCCCGCACTCGCCGGCGAATATCGTGCGCACCCGATGGCTGCTCGAGGAGTTCCGGATCAGCCTGTTCGCCCAGTCGATCGGCACGTCGGAGCCGGTCTCGCTGCAGCGGATCCAGAAGGCCCTCCTCGGCTAGGACGGCCGGGCCCTGTCCCCCATCCAAGGCGTAGACTCAGCGTCAGTGAGCAGTTATTCCAGTCTTCTAAAGACCCGCGGCGTCGCGCGGATCATCGCCGCCCAACTTGTCGCCCGGTTCCCCTTCGGCATGCTCTCGCTGGCGTTCCTGCTGCACATCGAGCACATCCACAACTCCTACGGCCTCGCGGGGCTCGTTCTTGCCGCGCTGAGCATCGGCCAGGCCATCGCCGGTCCCCTGACCTCCCGCATGATGGGCGTCTGGGGCATGCGGCGGGTGATCGTCCTGACGATGGTGATCTGCGCGATCGCGATCTCGGTCATCGCCCTCGTGCCCATGACGATTCCCGCGACCATGGCCGTCGCCCTTGTTGCCGGCCTCACCATGCCGCCCATCCAGCCCGCCGTGCGCACGATCTACCCGAAGATGGTCAACTCCAGGCAGCTCACACCGCTGTTCTCCCTCGATGCCTCGGCGCAGGAGATAATCTGGGTGCTCGGTCCCGTCATGACGACCTTCGTCGCCATCCAGGTGAACACGGTTGCGGGCATCATGCTCGCGGTCGCCTTCCTCGTCGGGGGCGGCACATGGTTCGTCGCCAGCCCGGAGGTCGGCCGGGTGCGCATCCCCCGCTCCCGTCGTCGTCTCGGCGCGGTGCTCACCAAGCCCGCGGTGATGCTGTCCACCGTTGTCGGCTTTCTCCTGGTCGCAACCTGCGCGGCCGTCGAGGCCGGGGTCGTCTCGGCATTCGGCCACACCGGGCTCGAGGCCGGAATCGTGCTCGCACTCTTCGCCGCCGGCTCCCTCGTGGGCGGCCTGGCGCTCGGCCACGTTCCGATCGGGCCATGGGCGATGTCCCGGCGCATGCTCATCGTGTTCCTCGGCATCACGCTCGCGGCCGTCTCGCAGAACATCATCTGGCTGAGCATCATGCTGTTCATCGCCGGCGTCGGCATCGCCCCCGCCCTTGCCGTGATGTTCTCGATCGTCTCGGCGAGTGTGAAGTTCAGCGAGACGGCAGAGGCCTACGGCTGGATCGGCACCGGGCAGCTCATCGGGGCGGCCCTCGGCAGCGCCGTCGCCGGCTTCCTGATCGATGGCCAGGGCCCGGTCGGAGCCTTCTACGCCGCGGCCGGCCTCGCCTTCTTCGGCTTCCTCGTGCCGCTGCTCGGCCGTCGCTGGCACCCCGACCTCCGGGGCCGCGACGCCAGCCCCATCCCCGACACCGAGCCCGTACAGATCATCGGCTGACCCGCTGCGCCGGCGAGGGAATGCATGCAGCCAGCGTTCCCCGCCGATGACGAATGAAAGTGTCGCTTCGTCGGCCGAGCTCGACTTCATCAGAATCGAGACTGTGGGCACGTCGCGCCAACCCAACGAGAGGCTCCCGACGGCGACAGAGTCGAGGTCTGCCCAGTCGATGTCGACGATGAGATCCGGCTTCGACATTCCGATCCAGAATCCAACCCCAGTGGAATTCGCGGACACCGTGAACGTCGAGCGGGAACGATCTTCTTCATCTTCCGGCCCCGGAAGAAGTTGCCCGCATTCAGCACCCGCCGGAGTTCAGGATTTCCCCGTGCCGACACGATGACGGCGCCCGACCCAGACTCTAATCCCCGAATTCTTCTTTGCCTGATGGCCCCGGGAACCATGAACAGGGACATGCCCACGACCGTCACTGCCACGGCAACACACACGACCACGAGGTTCAAAACATTGAACACGCACACCGTCGCCATAAACGACAGGAGCACTATCCACGCGGACTTCTTGGTGCTCTTGTGACTCGACACTATTCGATCAGCTGATCGTATGACACCCGTTCACGGGTCTTCACCTATGGTTGAGCCTGAGGCGAGAGCCAAACAACCGAGAGGCTTGTGAACGATGCCCAGCGCCGAGCAGACCCCCTTTCAGACAGCACGACGCCGACCGGCAGCGCCCGGACCATTCCGGCCTCAGGTTTCGCGACTGGGGACGGTGCGCGGCCGCGGTGTGGCGATCGCGGGGATCGTGATTGGAGCGGTGACCTTCGTGCTCTACATCTACAACGCCGTCACGACGTATCTGGGCGGGTAGCCTCACCCCACATTCCTCCGCGTGCGCCAGTCACTGCACGCAGGTTCAAGAATCAAGAAACTGAAAGGCGTCCCGCCATGTCCAATGCTCCAGAGAATCCCCGTGACGAGAACGCGATGCCGTCGGCTCTTCCCGAGTCCATGCCGGTCGCACGTTCCGTGGATGAGAGCCTCGTCCAGCGACTGCCGATCAGCAAGATGGTGATCTGGGGTTTCATCGTCTCGCTGATCAGCCTCGTCGTCTTCGGCGCGCTGGGCGTGCTCGGTGTCGTGCTCACCCGCCAGGGGCTTCGTGCCATCAAAGCGGGTAGCGCCCGGGGTAGAGGACTTGCGATCGCCGCGATCGTCATGGGCATCGTCGGTTTCGCGTTCTACGCCTTCAACTTCATCGTCACCAGACTGATGTAGGACCCTGAGTCAGTGGGGCCCTGCGTCAGTGGGGCACCGACGCTGCTGCCCCACCGACCGGGTCGCTACCAGCGGTCGTGTACCGAGGCGCGGATGCTGCGGTCGTAGATGTCCCGGACGCCGGCGGCGAACGCCTCACCCAGGTCGCCGATGTTTCCGGCGGAGGCATTGCCGAGCGCCTGCTCGACGTTGCGGGCCCCCGGGATGACCGAGCTGACGCCGTCGAGCGATGCGACGAAGGCGAGGGCCGCGGCGGCCGGGGTGATTCCCTCGGGAACCAGATCGCCGAACTCGATGGCGGCCGCAAGGCCCGTCTCGTAGTCGACCCCGGAGAAGGTCTCCCCGACGTCGAAAGCGCTGCCGTCGCGGTTGTAGTTGCGGTGGTCGTCCGCCGCGAACACCGTGTCGCGGGTGTACTTGCCGCTCAAGAGGCCGGAGGCCAGCGGCACCCGGGCGATGATGCCCACGCCGGCGGCCTTGGCCGCGGGAAGCACGGCGTCCAGCGGCTTCAGCCGAAACGCGTTGAGGATGATCTGCACGGTCGCGGTTCCGGGGCGTGCGATGGCAGCGAGCGCCTGGTAGCAGGTCTCGACGCTGACGCCGTAGTTCGCGATAGCGCCCTCGGCGACGAGGGTGTCGAGGGCGTCATAGACCTCATCGGAGGAGAAGACCGCGGTCGGCGGGCAGTGCAGCTGCACGAGGTCGAGCGTGTCCATCCCGAGGTTCGCGCGCGAGCGGTCGGTCCAGGCGCGGAAGTTCGCGAGGGTGAAGTTGGCGGCATCCTGCTCGACGCGGCGGCCCATCTTGGTGGCCACGGTGATGCCGTGGCCGGGGTTCGCGGCGAGGTATTCGCCGATGGTCTTCTCGCTGCGGCCGTCGCCATAGACGTCTGCGGTATCGAAGAACGTGACGCCGGCTTTCGCCGAGGCGTCGAGGATGGCGAGGGCTTCGGCGGTGGAGACATCTCCCCAGTCAGCCCCCAGTTGCCAGGTGCCGAGGCCAATGCTCGAGACGGTTTTTCCGGTGCGGCCGAGGGTGCGATATTCCATGGGGCCAGCCTAGCCGCGACGGCCGATTCCACCGCACCCTTGACAGCTCCGACGTGAGTCGAATCAGAGCTCAGTGGGCGAAGACCGGCCGGGGACCCTCATCGGGCATAGGGCTCTCCAGCCGCTCGAGGTAGTCGACCTCCTCGACGATGGTGGCGAGAAGACTCACAGCCAGGTCCATGCTCAGTCCGTTCCTGACGACGATGCGCTGCACGGTGATCTGGGCCAGGTCGTCCGGCATCGGGTACGCGGGCACGAGCCAGCCGCGCATCCGCAGCCGATCCGAGAGGTCGTACAGGCTCCAATTGCGGATCGGGCCGTCGACGAGCCGCCAGGCGAAGACCGGGATGTCCGATCCGTCGCTGAGAAGCGTGAATATGCCGAGCTTCTCGATCCCGTGGGCCAGATAGTGGGCCACGTCCTGGGAGGCCTGCTGCACGGCCCGGTAGCCGTCATGGCCGAGCCGCAGGAACAGGTAGTACTGCAGCAGCACCTGCGCGCCGGGACGCGAGAAGTTCAATGCCAGGGTGGGCATACTGCCGCCGAGGTAGGACACGGTGAAGACGAGGTCCGCCGGCAGCAGGTCCGGCGTGCGCCAGATGACCCAGCCGAGTCCCGGATAGACCAGGCCGTACTTGTGGGCCGAGGTGCTGATGGAGTGCACGCGTTCCAGCCGGAAGTCCCAGAGGAGATCGGGCTGGAGAAAGGGCGCGACCATGGCGCCGGATGCCCCGTCGACGTGGATGGGGACATCCAGCCCGGTCGCGGCCTGGATGGAATCGAGCGCGGCGGCGATGTCGGCCACCGCCTCGTAGGCGCCCGTGTACGTCACGCCCATGATGGCGACGACGCCGATCGTGTTCTCATCGACGTAGCGCTCCAACTCATACCCGTCGAGGAATGGATGCTCGGCGGTGATGGGCACGTACCTGGCCTCGACATCCCAGTAGTTGCAGAACTTCTCCCAGCAGACCTGAACCGCCGAGCTCATCACGAGGTTGGGCTTCTCGGTGCTCCTGCCGGCGGCACGACGGGCGTGCTGCCAGCGCCTCTTGAAGGCCAGCCCGCCGAGCATGCAGGCCTCGCTCGAGCCGATGGTCGAGGTGCCCATGGTGGTCATCGGGTCGGGCGCGTGCCACAGGTCGGCGATGATGCGCAGGCAGTACTCCTCGATGGCCGCGGTCTGCGGGTACTCATCCTTGTCGATCATGTTCTTGTCGTACGACTCTGAGTAGAGCCGCCTCGCGTTATCGTCCATCCACGTACCGACGAACGTGGCGAGGTTCAGCCGGGCATTGCCGTCGAGCATCGTCTCATCGTGGATCACCTGGTACGCGGTCTCGGGCAGCATCTGGCCCTGGGCCAGACGGTAGCGGGGCGCGAGGGCGTCCTCCCCCGGACGGGCCACCAGGGGGTTGACGTGAATGAACTCCGGCTTGGCGGTGGGTGCGGCGTGCTTCTTCGTCATGATTATCCCTGCCCTCTTCTGAGTGCGGTCAGGCCTGATCTGGCACGCTGACCTCGGTGAACAGCTCACCCTGGGCCGCGGTCGAGCCCGACCGGCCGCCGCCTCGGCCCCGCAGCACGTAGGCGAGCCCGACGGCCGCGAGGGCTCCGAGCAGCGGGCCCGCGACGTAAACCCAGAAGTCGGTGAAATTTCCCGCGACGAGATCGGGCCCGAACGTGCGTGCCGGGTTCATCGATGCGCCGGAGATCGGGCTTCCCCAGAGGCCTGCCAGCGCAATGTAGCCGCCGACCGCGAAGGCCCCGAACAGCCCGACGTTCTGGGCGCCCGACGCGGTGCCGAGGATAACGCTGACGAGCCCCAGGGTCAGGACCGCCTCCATCCAGAAGGCCGAAACGCTGGAGTAGCCTGCCGCCGGGTAGTTGGCCCCGTAGGACGCCGAGACCCCGACGACGCCCGCGAGGAACAGGCCGGCGAGGGCGGCTCCCGCGAGTTGCACGACGATATACGCAGGCACTCGGCGCCACGGGAAATCCCCCCGGAGCGCGAAGGCCAGGCTGACGACCGGGTTCAGGTGCGCGCCCGCGATCTTTCCCATGAACAGGATGACCGCCAGCACCATCAGGCCGGGGGCGACCACCGCGGCCGACCTCGAGACCTGACCGGGAAACGCCTCGGCCATCATGCCGGCCCCGGCCGCGACGAGTACGAGAAAGAACGTGCCCAGGAGCTCTGCCACGAGCCGGCGCCATTCCTGCCGCGGGTCGCGGAAGTTCTGCATCCGCTCCAGCGCGCTGATCGGCAGGGTGCGGATGACGGTCTTGCCGCCGTCATTCACGCTCATGTCGGTCCCAACCAGAACAACGAGGTCACGATGGGTAGTAAAGCACGCTCGAAGTGGCCAGAACAGCCCCCCAGACTCCCCAGGCTGTTACGCCTGTGCCTCGGCGTGCCCGGCGGCGAGGCCGAGATAGCCGATCGCGTTCTCCCGCACGTGGGCGCGTTCGGAAGCGGTCAGCTCGCGCCGCACCTTGCCCGGCACGCCCGCGACGAGCGAGCCATCGGGGATCACGGTTCCCTCGAGGATCAGGGCACCCGCGGCGATCAGGCACTCCGTGCCGACGACCGCACCGTTCAGCACCGTGGCGTTCATGCCGATCAGGGTGTCGTTGCCGATGGTGCAGCCGTGCAGCACTGCACCGTGCCCGACACTGACGCCCTCGCCGATCGTCGTGCCGAAGCCCGGATCGCCGTGCACGACGACGTTGTCCTGCAGGTTGCTGCGGGCGCCCAGGGTGATCGAGTTGGTGTCGCCGCGAAGCACGGCGCCATAGAACACGCTGGCGCCGGGGGCGATGCTCACGCGACCGATCAGGGTCGCGGTCGGGGCAATCCACGCGCTCGGGTCGACCTCGGGAAAATCTCCGGCAAAAGGATATGACGTCATGATTCGGGCACAGGTCCTAACAGTGAGTTGGCAACGGTCGCATGGGCGGATTCGCCGTCTGAGGGATGGAAAATACCCGCGAGCACATCGCGGTACAGCCGACCGAGCTCGCTGGAGTTGGCCATGGTCGAGCCCCCGTTGACCCGGATGGCCTGGTCAACGACGAAGCGGGCGTTCTCGGTGGCGCGCACCTTCACGCCCACGAGCTTCGGGAACCAGGCGGCACCGTGTGGCGCCAGCCTGTCGACGTCGGCCGCGAGCGTGCTGATCTGCGGGGCGATCCCGTCCTGCGCGATGCCGGCCTCGGCGACCTTCCAGCGAATATCGGGGTCGTGGGCGTACGGCCGGCCGCCGAACCTCTTCGACGTGCGCCGATGCGCGGCCTCGACCGCCAGCACCAGCGCTCGCTCGCCGATGCCCGTGTAGACGGCCGCCATCAGGATCTCGAAATTGGCGAAGATGGCGAACACGAGGGGGTCGCCGTTCGGCCCCGGCGCAAGCTTTCGGATGACCCGGTCGGCAGGCGCCTCGGCCCCCTCCAGGATTGTCGTGTGGCTCTGGGTCGCCCGCATGCCCAGGGTGTCCCAGTCGGCTTCGATCCGGTAGCCGGGGGTCTCCCGGGTGAGGAAGGCGTGCACGAGAAGCGGATGCGCCGGGTCGCTGTCGTCCCGGCCGAAGACGCCCAAGCGCGTCCAGACGGGCGACATCGTCGTGAAGATCTTCGTGCCGCGGAACCGGTAGGCCCCACCGGGCTGCGGCTCGGCGACGGTGTTCGAGTCCTGGAGCACGAGGTCGTTGCCGGCCTCGCTGTTGCCGAACGCGAAGATGTTGCCCTCGACCGCGTCCGAGAGGACGAACGCGAGCGAGTCGTCGCCGCGTGCGCTGAGTGCGTGGGCCACGCCCGTCCAGACGAGGTGCATCGTGAGCGCCAGCGCCGTGGCCGGCGCCGCGGTCGCCAGCCGCTGGTGCTCTGCGGCAACCCGCTCGAGGCCGAAGCCCAACCCGCCCGCGTGAAGCGGGGCGAACATCCGCAGGTAGCCGAGCGCCCGGAGCTCGGCGAGGTCTTCATCGGGGAAGCGATTGTCTCGGTCATAGCCGGCAGCCCGCGAGCGGATGCGCTCGAGAAGCTCGTCGCAGAGCAGGGAATCGACGGGCTGACTGAAGGAATCGCTCACGTCTTCGAGCCTAGCGCGGCGCCATCCGAAGGGCACCGTCGAGGCGAATCGTCTCGCCGTTGAGGTAGTCGTTGTCGATGATCGACAGCACGAGGCCGGCGAATTCCGAGGGTCGCCCGAGCCTCTGCGGGAACGGAACCCCGGCCGAAAGCGCGGTGCGGAACTCCTCGCTCACCGTGGCGATCATCGGGGTCTCCATGACGCCGGGCGCGATCGTGTTCACCCGGATGCCGTGCTGGGCGAGATCCCGTGCCGCCGGCAGGGTGAGCCCGACGATTGCCGCCTTGGATGAGGAATAGGCCGCCTGGCCGATCTGACCGTCGAACGCGGCGACGGAGGCGGTGTTGATGATGACGCCGCGCTGGCCTTCCTCGAGCGGCAGTGTCTGGGCGATCGCCTCGGCGGCGAGGGTGAGCACCGTGAATGAGCCGATCAGGTTGACCTGGATCACCCTGTTGTAGAGGTCGAGGTCGTGCGCGCCCTTCTTCCCGAGGATGCGCATGGACGGCCCGATTCCGGCGCAGTTCACGACCGCGCGCAACGGCTGCTCCGCCGAGGCCAGCCCCACCAGGCGGGCAACGTCGTCGGCCCGGGTCACGTCACCCTCGACGTAGACGACGCCCGCGACGGCCGGGGCAGCCTCGATCGCTGATGCGAGGTCGAACGCGAACACGGTCGCACCGGCCGCCGCCAGCGCCTTGGCCGAGGCTGCTCCGAGGCCGGAGGCCCCGCCGGTGACGATCGCTGCGCACTCGAAGAGATTCATGTTTCGACGCTACTTCAAAATGCCGGTGTCAAGACGGCTAGATTTACAAAATGACTATGGAGTCCACAACCACGACGACCTACCGGGCAGCTCGCGACCAGCTGATTGCCCTCCGGACCGATCACAGCCTGGCCGCCAAGGAGTTCGTCTGGCCGGATGTGGGGGCGTCATTCAACTGGGCAACCGACTGGTTCGATGAGGTCGCCGCTGGAAACGAGCGCATCGCGCTGTGGATCGTCGAGGAGGACGGCCGCGAGCAGAAGGTCAGCTTCGCCGAGATGTCCCGACGTTCCGACCAGGTCGCCACGTGGCTTCGCACACGCGGGGTGAAGCGCGGCGACCACGTCATGCTGATGCTCGGCAACCAGGTCGAGCTGTGGGAGTCGATGCTCGCCGTCATGAAGATCGGCGCCGTCATCCTGCCGACGTCAACCGTGCTGGGCCCGGCAGACCTGGCCGACCGCGTCGAGCGCGCCGCCGTGAACCACGTTCTGGTCAACACCTTCGACGCCGCCAAGTTCGATGACATCGAGGGTGACTTCGGCCGCATCGCGATCGGTCCGACGACGCCCGAGGGATGGGCCGACTACGCCGAATCCCGCTCTGTCACTCCTGTGCGCATCGATGCCGGCGTCGCCTCGACCGACCCATCGCTGATCTACTTCACCTCGGGAACCACGAGCAAGCCCAAGATGGTGCTGCATACCCAGGTCTCCTACCCCGTCGGGCACCTCACGACGATGTACTGGCTCGGCCTTCGCCCCGGCGACGTGCACATCGCGATCAGCTCGCCCGGCTGGGGCAAGCACGCCTGGAGCAGCTTCTTCTCGCCTTGGATCGCCGAGGCGACCGTGTTCGTCTACAACTACTCGAAGTTCGACCCGGCAGCGCTGCTTGATCAGCTGGATCGCTCGGGGGCCACCTCGTTCTGCGCCCCGCCCACCGTCTGGCGCATGCTGATCCAGTCTGCGCTGGGAGCGAAGCCGCGAGGCCTTCGCGAGCTGCTCTCCGCCGGCGAGCCGCTGAACCCGGAGGTCATCCGCCAGGTTCAGGGCGCCTGGGGCCTCACCATCCGTGACGGCTACGGCCAGACCGAGACCACGGCGATCGTGGGGCACGGGCCGGGCTCCGAGCTCAAGCACGGCTCCATGGGCCTGCCCCTGCCCGGCGTCGCCGTCGTTCTCATCGATCCCGTCACGGGTGAGCTCTCAGACGAGGGCGAGCTCTGCCTCGACCTGAGCAGTGTCCCGGTGAACCTGATGGCCGGCTATCACGGCGACGCCGCCAAGAGCTCCGAAGCCACGCGCGACGGCTACTTCCACACGGGAGACGTCGCCCAGCGGGACGCCGCGGGCTGCCTGACGTTCATCGGCCGCACCGACGACGTGTTCAAGTCGTCCGACTTCAAGGTCTCGCCCTTCGAGGTGGAGAGCGCGCTGCTCGAGCACCCGGCCGTGGCGGAGGCGGCCGTCGTGCCGGCGCCCGACGCCCAGCGCCTCAGCATCCCCAAGGCCTACATCACCCTCGCCGCGGGCTGGGAGGACAACGCCGCGACCGCCCTCGAGGTTCTGCGGCACGCCCGGGTGAGCCTGCCGCCCTACATGCGGGTTCGTCGCGTCGAGTTCACCGACCTGCCCAAGACGAGCTCGGGCAAGATTCGCCGGGTCGAGCTGCGGGTGCGCGAGGAAGAGGCAGCCGAGAACGGCACGGAACTGGCCGCCGAGTGGCGTGACGACCAGTTCCCCGAGCTCAAGGCGCGGTAGCCACTGCCGGTTGCGTGGTCGCTGCGTGCGCATCCACCGACATGCTCGTCTCATCGAACGGGTCGTCGCGGCGAAGCACCCGGGTGACCTGGGTCATGTCTATCTGCCTCGTCCACGTTCCCACGAGGATGGTCGCGACCGCGTTGCCCGTGAAGTTGGTGACCGCGCGCGCCTCCGACATGAACCGGTCGATGCCGACGATCAGGCCGACGCCGTCGACGAGGTCGGGCCGATGCGCCTGCAGCCCGCCGGCCAGGGTGGCCAATCCGGCCCCGGTGACCCCGGCAGCGCCCTTGGAGGCGATCATCATGAACAGCAGCAGTGAGACCTGCTCGGGAATGCTCAGCGGTGTGCCCATGGCGTTCGCGATGAACAGCGACGCCATCGTCAGGTAGATCGCCGTGCCGTCGAGGTTGAACGAGTAGCCGGTGGGCACGGTGATGCCCACGACGGGCTTGGAGATCCCGAGGTGCTCCATCTTGGCGATAAGGCGGGGCAGGGCCACCTCGCTGGAGGAGGTCGAGACGATCAGCAGGTACTCCCGACCGAGGTAGCGCATCAGGCTGAAGATGTTCACGCCCGTGACGAGCTTCAGCAGCGTGCCGAGGATGACGACGACGAACAGGGCGCAGGTGATGTAGAACGCGATCATCAGCGTGCCGAGCGCGATCACGGCGGCGATCCCCGTGTTGCCGACGACGGCGGCGATGGCACCGAAGGCGCCGATCGGGGCGACCCACATGATCATGCCGAGGATGCGGAACACGAGAATCTGGATCTGGCGGATGGCCTCCAGGATCGGCGCACCGCGACTGCCCATGCCCTGCAGGGCGAAGCCGGTGAGCAGCGCGACGAAGAGGGTCTGCAGGATGCTGCCCGCCGTGAGTGCCGAGAGCAGCGTCGTCGGAACGATCCCCATCAGGAAGCCGGCGGTCGAGGAGTCGGGAAGGGTGCTCACGTCGTAGGTGCTGGACGCGATGTTCAGGCCCGTTCCCGGGTGGATCAGGTTGCCGACGACGAGGCCGATGGCCAGGGCGAACGTCGACATCGCGAGGAAGTAGCCGAGGGCCAGGCCGCCCACCTTGCCGACCGTGGCCGCCTTGGCGATCGAGCCGACGCCGAGCACGATCGTGCAGAAGATGATCGGCGCGATCATCATCTTGATCAGCAGCACGAAGGTATCGCCCAGGGGCTTGAACCCCTTCGCCACATCGGGGGCGGCGAGACCAACCGCGATGCCGGCGGCGACGGCCACGATCACGAACATGTACAGGTAGTGCGCCCGGTCGAGCCTGCGCCTGGCGCCGGGCACTCGGGGGCTGTTAGTCATCTTTGACATTGGGGATCCTCGTCGTTACGGCCGGTACATCACTGTTATCGGCGCACTGTTGGTGACCCCAGCCTCGGTGCCGACCGGGCGATGCGGGTCGTTGTGTTCATACTGTTCGCTCGGGTGTGGGCGGCAGCGCCGTATCGTTGGAGAGCCGGAAGCCACCCGAACAGGGCACAATCGGCCCGACGGAAGGCAATCGAATGCGAGCCTGGAGCATCTCCACTCGGCTGTTCGCGTTGCAGCTCGTCTTGATCGTGCTGCTCACCGGCGTGGCCACGATCTGGCTCGTCGCCAACGCGAAGACCGATGTCAAGACCAGCGCGGCGGTGAAATGCACGGCGATCGCGACCTCGATCGCCGCCAACCCCTTCGTGCGCGAGGCTTTGGCGACGAGCTCCCCGACGACCGCACTCGAGCCGTACGCCGTGGAGATGATGCGGGCAACCGAGACGGACTTCATCACGATCATGGCGCCGGATCGCACCCGCTTCACGCACCCGAACCCGGCCGAGATCGGAAAGCCCTTCATCGGAACCATCGCCCCGGCACTGGCCGGCGAGAGCTTCACCGAGACATACTCCGGCACCCTCGGCCCCTCCGTGCGCGCGGTCGTACCGGTCAGGGATGCCGACGGCACGGTCGTCGGCCTCGTCGCCGTCGGCGTCACCGTCTCGACGGTCTCGCTCGCCCTGGCCGGCAAACTGCCCTTCGTTCTCGTGGCGACCGCGATCACCATCCTCTCCGGCGCCCTCGCCTCGTGGCTGCTCAGTCGCTACCTGCGCCGGGTCACATGGGGCCAGGGGCCCGAGGAGCTGGGCCGGATGTTCTCCTACTACGAGGGGGTGCTGCACTCGGTTCGTGAGGGACTCGTCCTGGTGGATCCCGGCTCTCGCCTCGTGCTCTACAACGACCAGGCAGCCGAACTGCTGGGGCTCGACCTGGCCCGAGACCGCACCCCCGTCGCCGTGGCAGACCTGGACATCTCCCCCGAGCTCCGCGCGCTCCTGGGCGGGGGCGATCGTGCGGTCGACGAGGTCTTCGTCACCTGGGACCGCGTGCTGATCGTGAACCAGGAGGTCGCGGTCTCGAGCGAGCCGAGGCGGGCGCCGCGGGTGATGGGCACCGTGACGACACTCCGCGACCACACCGAGCTGCTCCAGCTCGCGGGTGAGCTCGAGAGCATGCGCACGCTCTCGGATGCCCTGCGCAGCCAGACCCACGAGTTCGCCAACCGCCTGCACACGATCGTGGCCCTGATCGAGCTGGACCGCGGTAACGAGGCCATCCGACTCGCCGCGACCGAGCTCGATGCCGGGCAGGAGCTCGCAGACCAGCTGCTCGGCTCGATCGATGAGCCGGTACTCGCCGCCCTGCTGCTCGGCAAGAGTGCGCAGGCCCGGGAGCGTGGCATCGACCTGGTACTCGACATCGCGCCAAACCTCGGGTTGATGGAGATCGACTCCCGGGACCTCGTGACGATCATCGGAAACCTCGTGGACAACGCGCTGGATGCCAGCCTTCGCGGCGCAGACAGTCCCCGGGTGACGATCGCCGTCTCCCGCGGGGACGCCGGGGAGATCAGCATCCAGGTGGCGGACACCGGCCCGGGAGTGCCGGACGAGACGGCGATCTTCCGCCGTGGATTCACGACCAAGAAGGGTCTCGGCAACGAAGCCGGAATCGGGTCCCACGGTGTGGGACTCGCCCTCGTCGGCCAGAGCGTCCGGCGGCTCGGCGGCGACATCCGCATCGATTCGACTGCCGGCGCCACCTTCACCGTTCGGATCCCCCGATGACCGCCCAGGCCCCGCCGGGCCCCGACGCCACCGTGCGCGTGCTGATCGTCGACGACGAGCCGATCACGGCGAGCGCCCACGCGGAGTATCTGCGCCGCATCCCAGGGTTCGACGTCGCCGGCATCGCGCTCACCGGGAGCGAAGCCATCAGGATGCTCCGCGACGCTCACGGCGCAGAGGGCACCCGAATCGACCTCATCCTGCTGGACATGAACCTCCCCGATGTGCACGGCCTCGAGCTCTGCCGACGAATCCGAACATCGGGACTCGCGGTCGAGGTCATCGCCATCACCGCGGTGCGGGATGTCGCCGTGGTCCGGGCCGCGGTCTCCCTGGGCATCGTGCAGTACCTCATCAAGCCGTTCCGGTTCAGCACCTTCGCGGACAGGCTCGGCGGATACCTCGACTACCGGCGACGTCTCGCGGAATCCGGCGGGCTCGCCACCCAGAACGACGTGGATCTAACGCTGGCAAGCCTGCGTTCCGCCGGCCCGGCGCCGCTGGAGAAGGGCATCTCGAGGGAAACGCTCGACGGCGTCATCCGCGAGCTTCGCCGGTCAGAGGATGGCCTCTCGGCCAGTGAGGTGAGTGAGCGCCTTCAGCTGTCCCGGGTCACGGCGAGGCGCTACCTCGAGCATCTGGCCGACACGGAGCCCGTCACGAAACAGGCCCGCTACGGCACTCCCGGGCGCCCGGAGATCGAGTACCGGTGGGCAAGTCGCCAGAGTTCACTAGAGTCGAAGGCATGACCTCGCCCCTGTCCACCGTGTCAATGGTGCTGGAGCTCCTGAGCTGGATCGGCATCGCCGTGGGCGCCGCCCTGCTGATCGCGGGATACGCCCGGCGCGTGGCGTTCAGCGGCTGGGTGAAGGCGATCGCGGTCATCGTTCCCGCCCACGAGGGCGAGGGCAGGCTGTTCCGCTGGCTCGGCGTCGACGGCCACCTCTACGAGCTGCCCGCAGACACCGCCGAGACGGCGCACCTCGCTATCGGAGACGACGTCGAGCTGTCGGTGAACCCCCGTCGTCCCGAGCAGGCACGCACCGACGAGGCACACATCGAGGGCAGAACCCTGCGCCGCGTCGGCTGGCTGTTCCTCGGAATCGGTATCGCTGCCGTGGCGCTGTCATTCGTGTTGCTATTCGTCGAGTAGCACCCGAGGGCCTCGGTCTACGACTGGAAGCGGGCGTGCAGCTCGCCGTCGAGGGCGAAGCGGATGCGGGCCAGGAAGTCCTCGGTCATCTCCGGCATCCCCGTGAGCGGGAACCAGCGGGCATCCGTGTTCTCCCCGTCGGCGGGGAACGGCTCGCCCGAGACATAGCGCATCAGGAAGGTGTGGTCGAGGTACTGCGACCGGTCGCCGTTGCCGTAGGTAACCATGGGAATCGTGTGCACCCAGCTCAGCCGCACGGCCTCGGCCACGATATCGGCCTCCTCCAAAACCTCGCGCACCGCCGCCACCGCGGGCTCCTCGCCCGGGTCGACGATGCCGGTCACGGGTGTCCACTCGCCGGTATCGGAGCGGCGCACCAGGAGGATCTCCTCTCCGCGCACAACCACGGCGGTGACGCCGGGAAGCCACAGCGGCAGGGTGCCGATCAGGGCGCGGATTTCCGTTATGAATTCAGGGGTAGCCATGCAGCGAGCCTAGGCGAAGCGGCGAATTGCGGCATCCGGCCGGGCGTGTAAGAGTATGCGAGGCGCCCATGATGCCGGTCAGGAAGACCGGCGTTCGAGAGGCGCGAAAAAGACTTGGATCAGCATGACTAAGAGACGTTCCTGGCTTGCCCTCGCGGTACTCATGGTGGGGGCGTTCATGTCCCTCTTGGACACCACGATCGTGAATGTCGCGCTGCCCAGCATCCGCGACAGCCTCAATGCATCCAGCGCCACCCTCGAGTGGATCATCTCCGGCTACGCCCTCGCGTTCGGCCTCACCCTGATCCCCGCGGGCCGCGTCGGTGACCGCATCGGGCACAAGTACATCTTCCTGGTGGGCCTCGCCATCTTCACCGCCGCGAGCCTGGCCTGCGGCCTGGCCCAGGACAGCCTCCAGCTGATCATCGCCCGCGTCGTGCAGGGCGCCGCCGGCGGCATCTTCTTCCCCGCGATCACCGCCCTCATCCAGCGGATGTTCGTCGGTCGCGACCGCGGAAAGGCGTTCGGCGTGCTGGGCGCGGTGCTCGGCGTCTCGGCGGCGTTGGGGCCCGTGGTCGGCGGGCTCCTCATCCAGGCCTTCGGCCAGGCCAACGGCTGGCGCCTGGTCTTCGCGGTCAACCTGCCGATCGGCATCATCGCAATCATCGCCGCCCTCGTGCTGCTGCCGAGCGCCGAGGGCTCCCCCGCCGCCAAGAAGATCGACTGGCTCGGCCTCGTGCTGCTCTCGGGCGGACTGACCGCCGTGCTCGTTCCCCTCATCGAGGGCCAGTCCGTCGGCTGGCCGGCCTGGACCTACCTCACGCTGGTGGGCGGGCTGCTGCTGCTCGTCGGCTTCGCCTTCTGGGAGGTTCGCGAGGCGCGCCTGGGCCACGACCCGATCGTGCCGCCGCACCTGTTCAGCCACCCGGCATTCGCGGGCGGCACCCTGCTCGCGATGGTTTACTTCGCGGCCTTCACCGGCATCTTCTTCACGATCACGATCCTCTGGCAGGCGGGCCTCGGCGCCACGCCGCTCGAGTCCGGCCTCGTCGCCATCCCGTTCGCCATTGGCAGCATCCTCGGCGCGACCCAGAGCGACAGGGTCGCCCACCGCCTCGGTCGCGGCGTGCTGGTGCTCGGCGTCGGCATGCTCACGATCGGCCTGGCCGGGGTTCTCGGCGTGCTGCTCGCCGTAGGGGCGAACATCACGGTCTGGGAGCTGATCCTGCCGCTGTTGATCGCCGGCATCGGCGGCGGCTTCTTCATCGCCCCCAACACATCGTTCATCGTCGCCACCGTCGACCGCGACGAGGCGGGCGCAGCCAGCGGCATCCTCGGCACCGTGCAGCGGGTCGGCAGCGCAATCGGCGTCGCGATCATCGGCAGCGTGCTGTTCGGCACGCTCAGCTTCGACACCCGCGGGCCGGATGCCGCCGCCATCGCCTTCGCGCACAGTGCCACGATCGCAATGGTCGTCTCCACGTCGCTCAGCTTCGTCGCGTTCCTGCTCGTCTTCGCCCTGCCCAAGCGGGTCGAGGCGGCCCACGGCCCGGCGGTCCCGGTCGGCGCCTGAGTCACAGAGGCCCTCAGGCGGGCCTTGGTAGAATTGGGTCGCTATGACCGAAAATACCGAGGCCTCCACCGTGCCTGAGGGCATCTCCCCCGACGAGCTCGAAGTCACCCTCCGGGTGCTCGGCGGGATGCACCTGCTCGACGACGAGCATCCTGACTTCGTGGCCGTTCGCCGCGCCACCGCCGGCATGTTCAAGGCCGTGAAGAACCACGGCCGCCGCGAGAAGCGTGCGGCCATCAACGCCGCCGACCGCGCGGTCGTCGCCGCCACGGCAACCGGCGCCGCTGACCGCATCGACGACGAGACCCGGGGCATCCCGCTCGCGGCGACCCTCGAGGCCCCCACCGCCGGAACCCTGTTGAAGTCCCGCGCCTGCTACATCTGCAAGCAGCACTACACGCTCGTCGATGCCTTCTACCACCAGCTCTGCCCGGACTGCGCGGCACTCAGCCACGAGAAGCGCAACCAGCGCACCGACCTCACGGGCAAGCGGGCCCTGCTCACCGGCGGCCGCGCCAAGATCGGCATGTACATCGCGCTACGCCTCCTGCGCGACGGCGCCCACACCACCATCACGACGCGCTTTCCGCGCGACGCCGTGCGCCGCTTCTCCTCGCTTCCGGATGCCGCCGACTGGCTCGACCGCCTGACCGTCGTCGGCATCGACCTGCGGGACCCCGCCCAGGTGATCGCCCTCGCCGACTCGGTCGCGGCGGCCGGTCCCCTCGACATCCTGATCAACAACGCCGCCCAGACGGTCAAGCGCAGCCCCGGCTCGTACGCGCCCCTGACGGATGCCGAGTTCGCGCCGCTGCCGGACGGCCCGCTTCCGAGGCTGCTGACCTTCGGCCACACCAACGACCCGCACCCGGAGGCACTCGCCGCGTCCATCGCGGCGCATCCGATTCTCGGCTCGAGCGCCCTGGTCGCCGATACCCTCACGGCCGCGGGTCTCACGGCGAACGAGCTGACGGAGCTCGCGATGACCGCGGGATCCTCCTCGCTCGAGCGCCTCGCCGACGGCACGGCGATCGACGCCGGCGGCCTCGTGCCCGACCTGCACGAGGTGAACAGCTGGACCCAGAACGTCGAGCACGTCGACCCGTTGGAGATGCTCGAGGTTCAGCTCTGCAACACGACGGCCCCGTTCATCCTGGTCAGCCGCCTGCGGCCGGCCATGCAGGCATCCGATGCCCGCCGCAAGTACATCGTGAACGTGTCGGCAATGGAGGGCCAGTTCGGCCGGCGCTACAAGGGGCCGGGGCACCCGCACACGAACATGGCCAAGGCCGCGGTCAACATGCTGACCCGCACGAGCGCGGGCGAGATGCTGGACGACGGCATCCTGATGACCAGCGTCGACACGGGCTGGATCACGGACGAGCGACCGCATCCGACGAAGGTCAGGCTGGCCGAGGAGGGCTTCCACGCCCCGCTGGACCTGGTCGACGGCGCAGCCCGGGTCTACGACCCGATCGTCATGGGGGAGTCCGGCACCGACCAGTACGGCGTCTTCCTTAAGGACTACAAGCCCGCCGCCTGGTAGGGCGAGCGGGCTTGCGTCAGGAGCTTGGGGTCAGGCCCGGTCGGCCCAGTTGAGCACGTGCATCGGGATGAACACCGCGATCGACGTCGTGATGAGGCCTCCCACGAACATGCCGGGCACGAAGTGAACCTTGCCCAGGTCGGTGACGCCGAAGGAGTAGCCCATCAGCGCGATCCCGCCGACGAAGAGCACCAGGCTGATGATGAATACGATGACCTTCATAGCGAGACCGCCGATCTGTTCGTGCGGTTCGAGCCGCTGGGAAGCATTGTCTTGGCTCCAATCCTACCGCGACTGAACCCCGGCTAAAGCTGGTTGACCGCCGTGACGACGACGACGGCGACACCCTGCTCGTTCGACTCGGCGAGATCGACCGTGGCACTGATTCCGAAGTCGTGGTCGTCACTCGGGTCGTGGAAGATCTGGCTCACGGTCCAGATGCCGGGCCCAGGCTCGATGATCAGCATCGCGGCGCTTCTGGCGTCCGCGTCGGTGAGCAGGTCGTCGTGCACCTCGTAGTAGGCGTCCATGGCGTCGGCCCAGGCATCGGCGTCGAAGCCGACCGCCGCATCCAGCTCGCCCAGTTCCTCGTACTTCTCCAGGGCCGCGAACTGAACACGGCGGAACAGTTCGTTGCGCACGAGAATCGTGAAGGCGCGCGTGTTCGAGGTGAGCAGTCGCGGCGCCGGCGGCAGGATGGACTTGCCGTCGCGGCGTTCGTCGGGGTCGGCGTTGGTCAGCTCCTCCCACTCGTCCAGCAGGCTGGAGTCGACCTGGCGCACGAGTTCGCCCAGCCATTCGATGATGTCGCGCAGCTCCTCGGTCTTCGCCTCGTCGGGGATGGTCTGGCGCGCGGCGCGGAACGCGTCCGAGAGGTAGCGCAGCACCATCCCCTCGCTTCGGGCGAGCTTGTAGAAGTTCGTGAAGTCGCCGAAGGTCATGGCGCGCTCGTATATGTCGCGAACGACCGACTTCGGCTTCAGCTCGAAGTCCCCGATCCAGGGCTGGGAGGCGCTGTAGACGCTGAATGCCTCGCCCAACAGGCCTTCGAGCGGCTTGGGCCACGTGACGGATTCGAGCAGCTCCATGCGCTCGTCGTACTCGATGCCCTCGCGCTTCATCGACGCCACGGCCTCGCCTCGGGCGGCGAACTGCTGGGCGGAGAGCACCGGGCGCGGGTCCTCCAGGGTCGACTCCAGCACGGAGATCATGTCGAGGGCGTAGGTGTCGGAATCCATCTCCAGCAGGTCGAACACCGCGAGGGCGAAGGGCGAGAGTGGCTGGTTCAGGGCGAAGTTCGCCTGCAGGTCGACGGTGAGGCGGATCTCGGCGTTGCCGCCGGTCGTCGACGGGGTCTGGGTGACGACCTCGGCCGTGCGCAGCGTGCGATAGATCGCCAGGGACTGCCGAAGGTGCGCCAGCTGGCGATGCCGCGGCTCGTGGCTGCCCTCGATGAGCTCGCGCAGCTCGGCGAACGCGTCACCCTCGCGGGCGATCACGTTCAGCACCATCGAGTGGCTCACCGCCATGCTGGAGGAGAGGGTCTCGGGCTCGGCGTCGACGAGGCGGAGAAAGCTCGGCTCGCCCCAGGAGACGAAGCCCTCGGGCGCCTTCTTGCGCACGATCTTCTTCTTCTTCTTGGGGTCGTCCCCCGCCTTGGCCACGGCCTTGAGGTTCTCGCTCTCGTGCTCGGGGGCCTGAACGACAACGGTTCCGGCGGTGTCGTAGCCTGCGCGGCCCGCCCGGCCCGCGATCTGGTGGAACTCCCGGGCGTTCAGCTGGCGCATCTTCGTGCCGTCGAACTTGGTCAGCGCCGTGAACAGCACCGTGCGAATGGGCACGTTGATGCCCACGCCGAGCGTGTCGGTGCCGCAGATGACCCGCAGGAGGCCCTGCTGGGCCAGCTGCTCGACCAAGCGGCGATACTTGGGCAGCATGCCGGCGTGGTGCACGCCGATGCCGGACCGGATCAGCCGGTTCAAGGTCTTGCCGAAGGCCGTCGTGAAGCGGAAGCCGCCGATCACCTCGGCGATCTCGTCGCGCTGCTCCCGGGTGGCGACCTTGATGCTGGTCAACGACTGGGCGCGCTCGAGGGCGGCGAGCTGCGAGAAGTGCACGATGTATACGGGGGCTTGGTGGGTCTCCAGCAGCTCCTCGACGGTCTCCTGCACGGGCGTCTGGGCGTAGTAGTAGTTCAGGGGAACCGGACGCTCGACCCCGGTGACGACGGCGGTCTCCCGGCTCGTGCGCTCCGAGAGGTCTTTGGCGAGCCATGTCACGTCGCCGAGCGTCGCCGACATCAGGATGAACTGCACGTTCGGCAGCACCAGGAGCGGCACCTGCCAGGCCCAGCCGCGCTCAGGGTCGGAGTAGAAGTGGAACTCGTCCATCACGACCTGGCCGACGTCTGCCGCAGCGCCCTGGCGGAGGGCGACGTTCGCCAGGATCTCGGCCGTGCAGCAGATGATGGGCGCATCCGGATTCACGGAGGAATCGCCCGTGACCATGCCGACGTTCGCGGCGCCGAAGACGTCGACGAGTGCGAAGAACTTCTCTGACACGAGGGCCTTGATCGGCGCCGTGTAGTAGCTTCGCTGGCCGCTGACGATGGCCGCCGCGTGGGCTCCGATCGCAACGAGCGACTTGCCCGTGCCTGTGGGGGTGGACAGGATGACATTCGAGCCCGCGACGATCTCCATCACGGCCTCCTCCTGCGCCGGATACAGCGTCAGCCCCCGGCCCGTGGCCCAGGACTCGAAGGCCTCGAAGACCGCGTCCTCGTCGAAGGTCTGCGGCATGAGCGCAAGCAGGCTGGGCGGCGCGGTGTTCTCGGTGAGGCTCATGCTGTGCGGCTCCTGCC
>CANFBG010000031.1 GCA_947444785.1 Microbacteriaceae bacterium
CGCTGAATCCCCTCGATCGCGCGGCACTGACCGCCGAGATGGACGACTACGCCGCCCGCGGCCTGCGCGTGCTGGCGATCGCCCGCCGGGTTCTGGAGCCCGAAGCCCCCGTGCCGGCCGACCGACGGGATGCCGAGACCGACCTCACCCTGCTGGGTCTCGTGGCCATGGTCGACCCTGCCCGGCCGGACGTGCGCGATGCCGTGTCACTCGCTCACAAGGCCGGAATCCGCATCCATGTCATCACCGGCGATTACGGCCTGACCGCGGCAGAGATCGCCCGCCAAGTGGGCATCGGTCTCCGCGGGAATCGGGTCGTGACCGGCGACGACCTGGCTGCCCTCAGCGACCGGGAGCTCGAGACCCTGCTCACCGGAGACGAGGAGATCATCTTCGCCCGCACCTCCCCCGAGGCGAAGCTTCGGGTCTGCGAGGCGCTGAAAGCGACCGGCAACGTCGTGGCCATGACGGGCGACGGAGTGAACGACGCCCCCGCCCTGCGCTTCGCCGACATCGGCGTGGCCATGGGCCGCTCCGGCACTGATGTCGCCCGGGAGGCCGCGACCATGGTGCTGACCGACGACAACTTCGCCACGATCGTCACAGCCGTGGATGCGGGCCGCCGGGTCTTTGACAACGTGCGCAAGTTCGTGCTGTACATCTTCGCCCACGCCGTCCCGGAGGTCGTGCCGTTCCTCGTCTTCGCGCTGTCGGGTGGCGCGGTACCGCTGCCGCTGACCGTGATGCAGATCCTGGCGATCGACCTGGGCACCGAGACCCTGCCGGCGCTCGCACTCGGCCGGGAGCCTGCCGAACAGGGGCTGATGGAGCGGCCGCCGCGGCCCCGGAGCGTCGGCGTGATCGATCGGCAGCTGCTCGCCCGGGCCTGGGGACTTCTCGGAACGATCTCGGCGGCGCTGGTGATGCTGGGCTTCTTCGTCGTGCTGCTGGAGGCCGGCTGGCACCCCGGGGCGCCGACCGGCGAGGGGACCCCGCTGCACGAGGCCTATCGCCAGGCCACGACGGTGTCGTTCGTCGGCATCGTCTCGTGCCAGGTCGGCACGGCGTTCGCGGCCCGCACCGATCATGCCTCACTGTTCCAGGTCGGGGTGCTCTCGAACCGGCTGCTGCTGTGGGGAATCGCGTTCGAGATCGCGTTCACCGTCGCGGTCGTCTACGTGCCCCTGCTGCAGGCGGTCTTCGGCACCGCAACCCTGACACTCGGCCAGCTGGCGCTCGTCGCCCCCTTTCCCTTCATCGTCTGGGGCGTCGACGAGTTCGTGCGCTGGATCCGCCGCCGCATCCGTTCCCGCACTTAGGCGCTGACCGGGCAGAATAGACACGGACGACGTCGGGATCCCCCGAGGCGCAGCGACCGGCAGGAGCCCACCAATGACCGAGCTCGAACTCATCAACCTCTGGGTCAAGGCCCGGTGGCACATCGTCATCTCGCAGCTGGCGCCGACGTTCCTGCTGACCGCCCTGATCGGCTTCCTCAGCCTCGGGCTCGGCGCATCCCCGCTCAGCGTGAAGATCGGTGCCGCCGGCGTTCTGCTCGCCTCCGGAATCCTCGGGGCACTCGCCCAGATCGCCTCCGCGAACGAGGGCCTCGCGATCGCCGAAGACCTGGCCGCCCTGCCTGCCGCCACGGCCGTCGGTCGACGCATCCAGGCATCCGCTGCGTGGGTCAACGTCGTGCGCTTCGTGACACCGGCGATCTTCATCGTGGTCTACGTGGCACTGCTCGCGGCCCTGTTCCTGGGCTAGGGCCCGCGGAGGGGACTGATCTAAGCTGGCGCCAACGCAAAGGAGCGCAGCCTATGAAGCATCATTCGCACGTCAAGGAAGATCCGGCGCTGATCGCCGGCCTCGCAGAGGCCCACGAGGGCACCGCGTTCTTCACGGAATTGCTCGACGCCCTCTCGTACACGGAACTCGACGGCCCCTCGCTGCTGCCGAACTGGACCCGCAAGCACGTTATCGCGCACATCGCCTACAACGCGTTCGCCATCGGGCGTCTCCTCGAGTGGGCGCGCACCGGCGTGGAGCATCCGATGTATGAGACCGCGACCGCCCGCGACCACGAGATCGAGGCGGGGGCAACCCTCAGCCACAACTCCCTGCGCAGCCTGTTCGACCGCTCGGGCGCGGAGCTCGACTCCGCCTGGGCGAACATGTCGGCGACGGACTGGCACAAGACCGTGCGCACATTCCAGGGCAGGGAGATCCACGCCTCGGAGACCATCTGGATGCGAACAAAAGAGGTCTGGGTGCACGCCGTGGACCTCGACGGCGGCGCATCATTCGATGACATCCCCCCGGCGATTCTCAGCCGGTTGCTCACCGATATCGTCGCCGTGTGGCACTCCCGCGGCGAGGGGCCCGGTCTCCTGCTGCGCACCGTCGGCGCCGGCGAGACACTCGAGTTCGGCGGCGGCACTGCCAAGGACCACTCGACGGCCCAGGCGGCTGTCGCCGAGACGGTGGTGATCTCCGGCAGCCTCGCCGACCTTGCGGCCTGGGCGGCCGGCCGCTACACCGTGGGCATCACGTCAAGCACCGACACCGTGCCGGAGGCCCCGCGCTGGACCTAGCCCGCGGTGCAGTTCGGGAGCGCCTCGCGGGAGCGCCTCGCGGGCGCGCCTCGCGGGAATGTCGACCGGGCCAGGGCGACACGATGCCTCGGCCACCCGGAACTGGGCCCATGTTTCTGTGAGGATGTGGAGATGGACCTCAACATTGCAGGCAAGACAGCGCTCGTGACCGGTGGTACCAAGGGGATAGGCAGGGCGATCGTCGAATCGTTCGTGGCCGAGGGCGCGAACGTCGCGTTCTGCGCCCGAAGCGCCGACGAGGTCGCCGCCGTCGAGGCGAGTTTCGCCGCGAGCCCGGTGACCGTCATCGGCAGCGTCGTGAACGTCCGCGACGCGGCCGCACTGACGGCCTGGGCCGAGAGCACCGCCGCGGCACTGGGCGGCATCGACATGATCGTCGCGAACGTCAGCGCGCTCGCAATTCCCGATACCCCGGAGAACTGGGTCGAGTCCTTCGAGGTCGACCTGATGGGCACGGTCAACCTGGTCAAGGCCGCGATGCCGTTCCTTGAGCAGAGCATCGCCCCGTCTATCGTCGCCATCTCCAGCGTCTCGGGCCGGGAGGCCGACTTCGCCTCCGGCCCCTACGGCACCGCGAAGACGGCCATCATCGGCTACATCGCGGGGCTCGCCTTCCAGCTGGCGCCGACCGGCATCCGGGCGAACACGGTCTCGCCCGGCAACACCTACGAGCCGAACGGCGTCTGGTCGAACATCGAGACCGGCAACCCCGAGCTCTTCAACTTCGCCATGGACCTGAACCCCACCGGCCGGATGGGAACGACCAAGGAGATCGCCGACAGCGTCGTCTTTCTCTCCAGCCCCGTGTCGAGCCGCACCACGGGCACCAACCTGGTGATCGACGGCGCGCTGACCCGCGGCATGCAGTTCTAAGGGCCTCAGGCGGAAATCGCATGGAAATCATCGAATTCACCCCCGAGCGAAACCAATTCGTCTACACCTTCGGCGGGGCAGAACCCGTCATGCGCATCCAGCCGGGAACGGCCCTCGCCCTCTGGAGCGAGGACGCCTACAACCACGCGCTCCGCTCGGTGAACGATCGGGCCAGCGAGAAGCTCGACGTGCGCTACCTCAACCCGCAGACCGGCCCGTTCTACATCGTCGGAGCCGAGCCCGGCGACACCCTCGCGGTGCACATCGTGAGCCTGACGCCCGCCCGCAGCTGGGGAGCATCGGCCACGATCCCGTTCTTCGGCGGCATGACCAGCACCGATCGCACCGCGTTCCTCCAGCCGGCGCTGCCCGAGGCGACCTGGATCTACGAGGTCGACACGGCGGCGCAGACCGTTGGCTTCCAGGCCCGGTACGGCAACTTCGAGGTGGCCCTGCCGCTCGCGCCCATGCTCGGCACGGTGGGCGTGGCCCCGGCCGGCAGCGAGGTTCGCTCATCGCTGGTGCCCGAGCGCTTCGGCGGCAACATGGACACCCCCGAGATGAAGGCCGGCACGACGGCGTACTTCGGCGTCAACGTCGAGGGCGCCCTGCTCTCGATCGGCGACGGCCACTACCGCCAGGGCGAGGGCGAGGCCTGCGGCACCGCGGTCGAGGGTGCGATGAACTCGGTCATCATCGTCGAGCTGATCAAGGGCAACGGACCCCTCTGGCCACGCCTGGAGACCGACGACTACTGGATGGTCGTCGGCTCGTCGCGCCCCATGGAGGACTCGTGGCGCATCGCCCAGCTCGAGATGATCCGCTGGATCTCCGAGATGTTCGACCTGCACGAGATGGATGCCTACCAGCTGCTGAGCCAGATCACCGAGGCGCCGATCGCCAACGTGGTCGACCCGAACTACAGCGTCGTCGTGAAGGTGGCGAAGTCGTACTTCACGAGCGGCAAGGCCTTCGACGGGCTGCACCGCGAGCTCCGCAGCCGGGCCCGAACGATCTAACGGGTTCGGTTCGAGGGCCCCGACGAGAATGTCGACCGTTTAGCGTCGACATTCTCGCCAGCGTGCTCCTCGAGGTTCGGATTCATCATCTTTTCCTCGTCATCTGGAAAAAATGTCAGTCGCTCACCGGGCCAGCGCTAGAAGACGGCCCCCGGGTTGAGGATGTGCGCCGGATCCAGCGCGTCCTTGATTCGGCGGTTCAGCATCATCGCGTCCTCGCCCAGGTACTCGGGCAGCCAGGCCTTCTTGAGGCGTCCGACTCCGTGCTCCCCGGTGATCGTGCCACCGAGCGAGATCGCGAGGCTCATGATCTCGCCGAACGCGAGGTTGGCGCGGGCCGTCTGGTCGGCATCCGTCGCGTCGTGCACGATGAGCGGATGCGTGTTGCCGTCACCGGCGTGAGCCACGACGGCCACGATCACGTCGCGTGCGGCCGAGATCTCCGAGATTCCCCTGATCAGGGCTCCCAGCTGCGGCACGGGCACCCCGACGTCCTCAAGCAGCAGCGCACCCTTCTTCTCGACGCACGGGATCGCCATTCGGCGGGCCGCGATGAAGGCCTCGCCGGTCTCGGGGTCATCGGTGACGAAGACCTCCGAGGCGTTGTGCGCCCCGAGCAGCTCCTCGATGATCTCCAGCTCGGCCACGGCGGCCGAGCCCTGTGAGTCGCTGCCGACGATCAGCAGCGCCTCGGCCGAGCGGTCGAGGCCCATCCTGGTGACATCCTCGACGGCGTTGATCGAGACCCGGTCCATCAGCTCGACGATCGACGGCCGGATGCGTCGGCCGATCGCCATCACGGCATCCGTCGCGTCCTGGATCGAGGCGAACGAGGCCACGGCGATCGACGCCGCGGGCTGGGCGGGCAACAGCCTGAGGGTCACCTCGGTGATGATGCCGAGGGTGCCCTCGCTGCCGACGAACAGCTTGGTCAGCGAGAGCCCCGCGACATCCTTCAGCCGGGGTCCGCCGAGGCGCACCGCCGTGCCGTCGGCGAGCACGACCTGCATGCCGAGCACGTAGTCGGTGGTGACGCCGTACTTGACGCAGCAGAGGCCGCCGGCGTTGGTCGCGATATTGCCCCCGATGCTGCAGATCTCATAGGAGGACGGGTCTGGCGGGTACCAGAGGCCCGCGGCGGAGGCGGCCGTCTTGACCTCGGCATTCAGCAGGCCGGGCTGGACGACGGCGGTGCGGGTCTCCGAGTCGATCGTGATCTCGCGCATCCGGTCGAGCGACAGCGTGATCCCGCCGGTCTGCGCGGTCGACCCGCCGGAAAGACCGGTACCCGCGCCACGGGGAACGATCGGGATTCCGAACTGTGCGGCGAGGCGCACGACGGCCTGGACCTGGGCGGTGGAGCGAACCCGCGCCACGGCCAGCGGCATCCCGGCATCGGGGTCGTTGGCATAGTCCCAGCGGAAGGCTGCCATCAGGTCGGGATCCGTGATCAGGCAGTCCGCCGGAAGGTCAGCCTGAAGCAGGTCGATGCAGTCCTGCTGCGCGCGGCTCCGCCCCGCGGTCATGCCCGGCTCCCCCCGGCGAGAACTCCCAGCCCGGCAGCCTTGGCCGCGCGGCGGGCCGAGTGCAGGATCGGCTCCGTGTAGCCGTTGGGCTGGAGGGCGCCGAGCAGGATGAGATCGCGGGACGCCGTGAAGGCGAGGGACTCGGTGCCGTCGGCATCGATCAGGGCCCGGTAGTCGGCGTCGCCGGCATTCTGGGCATCCACCACGGGGGCAAGTCTCGCGAGGCTCTCGAGAACGTCGTCGGCCGAGATCACGCCGTGGGCCAGCCAGTTGGCGAGCAGCTGGCTGGAGATGCGCAACGTCGCACGATCCTCCATCAGGCCCACATCGTTGATGTCGGGAACCTTCGAGCAGCCGACGCCCTCATCGACCCAGCGAACGACGTAGCCGAGGATCGACTGCACGTTGCTGTCGGTCTCGTTCTGGATCTCGGCGGCGCTCCACGTCACGCTCGCCGCAAGGGGAATCTCGAGGATCGCGTCGACCGCGGCCGGGACCCGGTGCGACAGCTCGCGCTGAACAGCCACGACATCCACCTGGTGATAGTGCAGGGCGTGCAGCGTCGCGGCGGTCGGCGACGGCACCCACGCTGTGGTGGCGCCCGCCTTCGGATGACCGATCTTGGTGGCGAGCATGTCGCGCATGAGATCGGGCATGGCCCACATGCCCTTGCCGATCTGGGCCCGGCCCGGGAAGCCCGCGCCCAGGCCCGCATCGACGTTCGCGATCTCGTAGGCCGCGATGAAGCCCTGGTTCTTCAGCTCGGCCTTGCGAACGAAGGGACCCGCGAGCATCGAGGTGTGGATCTCGTCTCCCGTGCGGTCGAGGAACCCGGTGTTGATGAAGACCACGCGCTCGCGCGCCTCGAAGATCGCCGCCCGGAGGTTCACCGTGGTGCGGCGCTCCTCGTCCATGATGCCGACCTTGAGCGTCAGGGGCGGCAACCCGAGCAGGGACTCGACCCGGGCGAACAGCTCGACCGTGAAGGCGACCTCGGCGGGCCCGTGCATCTTGGGCTTGACGATGTAGAGGCTGCCGGTGCGGGTGTTCGAGAGCAGGGCGGCGCCGGCAATGTTGGGCATCGCGGCGGCGGCGGTGACCAGCGCGTCCAACAAGCCCTCCGGCACGTCCCGGCCCTGGGCGTCCTGAACGGCGTCGGTGTACATGTGGTGGCCCACGTGGCGCACGAACAGCAGGGAGCGACCGTGCAGGGACAGGGTCGATCCGTCGGGTGCGGTGTAGTCGCGGTCGGGGTTCAGCGTGCGGGTGAAGGGCTTGCCGCCCTTGTCGAACGTCTCGGCGAGCGTGCCCTGCATGAGCTCGAACCAGTTGCTGTAGCCGAGCACCTTGTCGGCCGAGTCGACGGCGGCGACCGAGTCCTCGAGGTCCATGATCGTGGTGACGGCGCTCTCCAGCACGATGTCCTTGACTCCGGCCTCATCCGTCGCCCCGATGGCGTCGTGGGCGTCGATCTGGATCTCGGCGTGCAGTCCGTGGTGCACGAGCACGAGGCCGGTGGGCTCGGCAGCGACCCCCGTGAAGCCGACGAACTGGGCCGGGTCGGCCAACCCGACGTGGCTGCCCGCATCCGTCAGGGCGGAGAAGAGCCCGTCGAGAACGGCGTACTTCGCAACGGACGAGTGCGAGACACCGCCGGCGAGGGGGTAGCTCGCGTCGAGGAAGCTGCGCCCGCGGGCGATGACCTCGGTGCCGCGCAGCCCATTGAATCCGGCGCCGCGCTCGAGGCCGTCGGCATCCGGGATGACATCGGTTCCGTACAGGGCGTCATACAGCGAGCCCCAGCGGGCGTTCGCGGCGTTCACGGCGAAGCGCGCGTTGGTCAGGGGCACGACGAGTTGCGGGCCGGCCTGGCCGGCGATCTCCAAGTCGACGCCGCCCGTAGTGATCGAGAAGGGCGCCGGGCTGGCCTCGAGATAGCCGATCTCGGTGAGGAATGACCTGTACTCTCCCGGGTCGGGCTGGCCGGGGTGTGCCCGGTGCCAGGCATCGATCGACGCCTGCAGCTCGTCACGGCGCTCAAGGAGCTTCTGGTTCTTCGGCCCGAGGTCGGCGATGAGCGAGGCGGCACCCTGCCAGAACGCGTCCGGGTCGACCCCCGCGGCAGGCAACACCTGCCCGTTCAGGAACTCATGCAGGTCGGTAGCAACGCTCAGGCCACCGGCAACAACAACGCGATCGGACATCGAGAATCTCCCTCATTGGATATTTTTTCCGCCATTCGGAATCTATCATCTGTATCGTGGAAAGCAACAGGAGGAACATGACAATCAGCACCGCAGGATCGCCGGGTGGGGTTCAGTCGATTCATCGAGCCCTCGATGTCTTCGAATGTGTCGCCGCGAACGGCGGGACCATGGCGATCGGTGAGATCGCGAGCGCCACGGCACTGCCCCTGCCGACCATCCACCGCCTGCTGAAGACGCTCGTCGAGCGCGGCTATATGCGCCAGCTCCGCTCGAGGCGCTACGCCCTGGGCTTTCGCCTCGTGCCCCTCGGCGTCGCCGCTAACTCGATGATCGGCCTGCAGACCGAACCGATTCTCGCCGAGCTCGTCAACGCCCTCGGGGAGACCGCCAACCTGGCGGCGCTCTCGGGCGACCATGCCCAGTATGTGGCCCAGGCCCCGTCGCGGCACTCGATGCGCACGTTCACCGAGGTCGGCCGCCAGGTCGAGCTGCACTCGACCGGCGTGGGCAAGGCGATGCTGACCCAGCTCGCGGATGCGGACATCGACGGCATCGTGCGCCGGGTGGGCCTCACCGGCTACACCCCCACGACGCTCACCACTCCTGCTCGACTGCACGAGGTCCTTCAGCGCTCACGGGAACAGGGCTACGTGCTCGACGAACAGGAGCAGGAGGCCGGCGTGCGTTGCGTCGCGGTGCCCATCGTCACCGCATCCGGCTCTATTCTCGCCGTCTCGATCTCGGGCCCCGTGCAGCGAGTGACCGACGAACTCGTCGCCCGCGCGGTGCCCCTGCTGCAGGATGCGGCCCGCCTGCTCGCCGACGAGCTCGAGTCAACGGCGGGGCGCTGAGCCGGCGTCGCCCTAAAATATCCACATGGCAGATCTGAATCTCGATGACACCGTGCTGACCGCTCGCCGCGATTCGGCCACGGTCGCCCCGAGCGGCACATCCCTCGCGAAGGTCATCTTCGGAGTTCGGACGAGCTCCCCCGTGAACCACGTGGATCATCGGGGGCGTGTGTTCGAGGTCTACTCGGGACCCTCGGAACACTGGGTCGAGCCGCTGGTGTACTCCTATGTCTTTTCCATTCGGGTCGGGCAGACCAAGGGTTGGGGCCTGCACGAGCACAAGAACGACCGGTACACACTGATCACCGGAGAGGTGCTGACGATCCTGTTCGATGCGCGCGCCGACTCCCCCACCCATGGGTTGGTGCAGAGGATCTATCTGAGCGGCGAAGGGACGCGCCAACTCGTGATTCCCCGCGGCGTGTGGCACATGAACATCAACCTCGGAGAGGCCGAGGCCTTCCTCGTCAATCACCCCACCCAGACCTACACACACGGAGCGCCCGATCGGCTCCTCTTGCCGTGGGACACCGCAGAGATACCGGTTGACGTCTCGGAGTATTTCCCGACAGCGACGAAAACGCCGCGCGCCTCCCGATGAGTTCGCCCCGCGTAACGGTCATCATCCCGACGTTCGATCACCCCGGGACCCTGCCGTGGGCGGTGCGCAGCGTTCAGGAGCAGACGGTCACCGACATCCGAATCGTGGTCATCGGCGACGGTGTGAGCGATGCGACGCGGCAGGCAATCGCGCCGATTCTTCGGGCCGACGACCGGGTCACTTTCCTTGACCGCCCCAAGACGAGGCGGCACGGGGAGCAATACCGCGACGAGGTGATCCGGGCGTCCGACGCATCCGTGATCGCCTACTGCGGGGACGACGACATGTATCACCCCGACCACCTGGAGTCGATACTCGAGAGCCTGGCGGGCGTCGACTTCGCGCATCCGCTTCCCGTGCTGATCGCCCAGGATAAGTCCCTGACGGTGATCCCCACGGACGTCTCACGCCAGGACGCCCTGCACTGGCACCTGAACACCCGGGTGATCAGAAACGCGATCTCGTTGACCGGCGCGGCCCATACCCGCGAGTCCTACCTGCGCCTGGCCCACGGATGGCGAAGCACACCCGCCGGCCTGCCCACCGACCGCTATATGTGGGAGCAGTTCTTCACCGACCCCGACTTTCGCGGCCGCACCTCGATGCGAGCAACCACCGCGAAGTTCTTCGCCCAGGGCCGACTCGATCTGACCCCGGCCGAGCGTGGCGCCGAGCTCGAGCGCTACTACGAGCGGATGCACCGGCCCGGGTTCGCGGCCGACTGGGCCGCGGCCGTGAACGCCGAGATCTGGGACTACTCCGTGAGCCTGCTCGTACATTCAACATATCTCGGCACGCAGCTCGAGGACGCCGGGATCGCCAGCGCAGCCGTCAAGGAACAGCTCAAGGACGCAGTCGAGGCTGCGGGCCGCGACTCCGCCGAGCTCGAGCGGATGCGCCGGACGGCGTCGTGGCGGATAACCGCTCCCCTTCGGGCACTCCGTTCGCTGTGGAGGTAGCCGACTACTCGGGCAGCACGATCAGCTCGAGGTAGTCGCGCAGGCTGCCGGCCATGTCGACGCTCTCGGGCTCGAGCAGCCACTGGGTCTGAATGCCGTCCCACAGCGCGATGAGCGAGGCCGCGGCCCGCCGGGGGTCGACACCGGCTCGAAGGCGACCCTCGGCGGCGAGGCCCTCGAAGGCCTCGGCATAGTCCCGGCGCAGGTTCGCGAAGCGGGCGACGAAGAACTCGCGACCCGGATGATCCTGGGTCAGGGATTCGGCGCAGAGCACGGTGTAGAGCTCGATGACGCCGGGGATCTTCTCGTTGAAGAGCGTCTGGCGAAGAACGGCGTCGATCAGGCCCTCTCCGGGATCCACCGGGGCGCGTCCGTCGCCGGATACCTGATCGCGCCACTCCAGAACAGCGAGCAGCAGATCGCTCTTGGCGGGGAAGTAGTGCAGCAGGCTCGTCTGGCTCATGCCGACGACATCGGCCACGTCCTGGAGGGATCCGCCGCGATAGCCCCGGGCGGCGAAGACCGAATGGGCGGCCTCGACGATCGCCTGCTTCTTCTCGGCGGCCTTGGCATAGGGGCCCCGTCGTCCCCGCGCGCTGGTCTCGGATGCCGTCATAGCTTGTGAGCCTAACGGAAGCGGCCCTATAATTCATAAAATTCGAGTGAGTACTCGAGATTGTGTTAGCGTCGGACTACTGACCCTCTTTCAGGGGCCACGGGCATCCGTGCCCACACCCACGACGAAGTGAAGGCCCATGGCACAGTTCACCCGACGACAGCTGCTCGGCGGAGGCATGAGCGCAGCGGCGCTCGCCCTGCTGACGGCCTGCGCATCGCCCGGCATGACCTCGGTCAACTCGGGCGCGCTGATCCCCGCGGCGGCCGGCGAGAAGGTCACCCTCACGTACTGGTCCTGGCTGAAAGACCTGCAGAAGGTTGCGGACATCTTCAACAGGGCTCACCCGAACATCGAGGTCAGAGTGTCGTGGATCCCCCAGGGCAACGCCGGCGGGTACCAGAAGCTGTACTCGGCGCTTGCCGCCGGGGCGGCCCCCGACCTCGGCCAGATCGAACTCCGCACGATTCCCGAGTTCATCCTGGTCAACGGGCTCGTCGATCTCTCCCGCTACGGGGCGAACGAGTTCGCGCACCTCTTCGATCCCACGCTCTGGAACCAGGTCAGCTACACGGGCGGCGTGTACGGCATCCCGCAGGACTCCGGCCCGATGGCGATGTTCTACCAGCCGGCGATTCTCGAGGCCGCGGGTGCCGCGGCGGGGACGACGCCCCGCACCTGGGACGACTGGGCCGCCCTCGCCACCGCCCTCCGGGGCCAGAACGCCTACATCGACTGCTTCCCGCTCGCGGACTCCTCCGTCTTCGCCTCCCTGGCCACGCAGGCCGGCGCCGCCTGGCTTCGCCCCGAGGCCGACGGCTGGGTGATCAACATGACGGATGACGCCACACTGAACACCGCCCGCTTCTTCGACGCCGCCATCGATGAGGATCTGGTCGAGACGGGCTTCGGCGCCTACTCGCCGGCCTGGTTCTCCGCCGCGGCCAGCGGGTCGATCGCGTCTGTCGTCACCGGCAGCTGGGGCGATGCCCTGGTCGAGGGTGTGGGCGGCGGCAGCGGCAAGTGGCGCGTCGCGCCCATGCCGGTCTGGGGCGAGACGGGCTACGGCTCCAGCTACCTCGGCGGCTCGACGGCCGCGGTCATGGCCAGCAGCAGGCATCCGAAAGAGGCCCTCGAATTCGCCGTCTGGATGACGACGTCCAAGGAGGGCATCGATGCCCTGATCGAAAACTCCGGCATCGGCTGGTCTGCCGCGCCGGGCGTCGTCGGCTCTCCGCGCGAGGTGCCGTCGGAATTCTTCAGCGGCCAGAGCTACAACCAGGACGTCTTCGTGCCGGCGACCCAGCAGCAGAACGCCGACTGGTCGTGGTGGCCGGTCACCCAGCAGTCCTTCAACATCCTGAGCGACGGCTTTCGGAAGAAGGCCTCCGGCACCAGCCTGGTTGACTCCGTGGCCACCGCCGAGCAGCAGATCATGACCGTGTTCCGCAACAAGGGCCTGAGTATTCGGAAGGAAAACGCATGAGCACCGTGACCCGGCCAGAGATTCGCAGCAGCAGCAGGCTGCCGAGCAAGCGCACCGGCGCCATGGCCCGCGCCCCGTGGATCCTCTTGGCGCCGTTCCTGGCGCTGTTCATCCTGACCTTCATCCTGCCCATCCTCGTGGCCGTCTTCTCCAGCTTCCAGAAGGTGACGCGCCTCGGGCTCTTCGGCGAGCAGGGCACGACGAGCGGCTTCGCGTGGTTCGCGAACTACAGCCAGGCGCTCTCCGACGGCAACTTCATCGCCTCGATCGGGCGCATGTTCCTCTTCGGCATCGTGCAGGTCCCCGTGATGATCGTGCTCGCCACGATGCTCGCGCTCCTGCTCGAGTCAGGGGCGGCACGCTGGCCCGGACTCTTCCGGGCGGCGTACTTCCTGCCCTACGGCGTACCCGGCGTGATCGCCACGATCCTCTGGTCGTTCCTGTACATCCCGGGCCTCAGCCCCCTGTTCGACATCGCGGCACTCGTCGGCCTAGAGCCCGACTTCCTGGGGCCGAACACGGTTCTTTGGTCGATCGCGAACATCGTCACGTGGAGCTACACCGGCTACAACATGCTCATCATCGTGGCCCAGCTGAAGTCGATCCCGGTCGAGCTCTATGAGGCGGCGAAGGTCGACGGTGCCGGCCCGGTGCGGGTCGCGCTCAGCATCCAGCTGCCCCTGATCAAGCCGGCCCTCATTCTCACCGGGGTGTTCTCGATCATCGGCACGCTGCAGCTCTTCGCCGAGGCGCAGGTGCTGACGACGGTCGCGCCCTCGATCGACAGCCAGTACACACCGAACCTCAGCGCCTACACAACGGCCTTCGCCTACAACGACTACAACGTCGCCGCCGCCCAGGCCGTGCTGATCGCCCTCGTGGCGTTCGCGCTCTCCTTCACGTTCCTCACCCTTTCGAACAGGAAGAGCAAATGACGCTCAATCTTTTGACCCGAAGCCCGGAACAGCCCGCTACGACGACCCCCGCCCCTGCAACCCGGCCCCGCCGGAAGCCCCGCGCATCGACGATCATCGTTACCGCCGTGCTCGTTATCGTGGCGCTCTACTTCCTGATTCCGCTGTACTGGGTCTTCGTGGCCGCGACGAAATCCACGGAAGACCTGTTCTCGACCTACGGCTTCTGGTTCGCCCCCACGTTCTCGCTGTGGACGAACCTTCAGCAGGTGCTCACGTATGACGGCGGCATCTTCGTTCGCTGGTTCCTGAACTCGGTCGTCTACGCCGGAGTGGGAGCACTCATCGCGACCTACTTCGCGGCGGCGGGCGGCTATGCCCTGGCCAAATACTCCTTCCGGGGCCGCAACCTCATCTTCGGCACGATCCTCGGCGGGGTGCTGGTCCCCGGCACGGCGACGGCACTTCCGCTGTTCCTGCTGTTCAGCCAGATGGGAATCGCGAACACGTACTGGAGCGTGCTGCTGCCCTCGCTCGTGTCGCCGTTCGGACTGTTCCTCTGCCGCATCTATGCCCAGGCGACGATCGACACGGCACTGATCGAGGCGGCCCGTCTCGACGGCGCGAGCGAGCTCCGCATCTTCCATACGCTGGGGCTGCGCATCCTGACCCCGGCGCTGGTGACCGTGTTCCTGTTCCAGCTCGTCGGCATCTGGAACAACTACTTTCTGCCGCTGGTGATGCTCACCGACACCAAGCTCTTCCCCATCACGCTCGGCCTGAACAGCTGGCTCGGCCAGGTCGACCGCCTGCCGGAGTTCTACCAGCTCACGACCGGCGGCGTTCTCCTCTCCATCATTCCCCTCGCAATCGCCATGATCGTCCTTCAGCGCTTCTGGCGCGGAGGCCTGACAGAAGGATCAGTCAAATGACCCCTCCCCTCGCCCGCACGAGCGAAAACACCGCCGGACACGTCGCCGGAAACACCGCCGCGTACATCACCGACCAGGGGCCGGGCTCCGGCCGTCGCCTGCCCGCCCGGTCCTGGCTGAATACGGATGCGCCCCGCCAGTCCCTGAACGGCGACTGGCGGTTCCGGCTTCTTCCGGCGGCCCCGGGGACCCCTGCCGGCCGCGGCGTGCTTCCCGCCACCGAGGCCGTCGAGGGCGTCGCCGAGACGGGTTTCGACGACTCCGCCTGGGATACGATCCCGGTGCCCGCGCACTGGGTGCTCGAGGGCAACGGCAGATACGGCCTGCCGATCTACACGAACGTGCAGTACCCGTTCCCGATCGATGTGCCCAACGTTCCCGACGAGAACCCGACGGGCGACTACCGCCGCACGTTCACCCTTCCCGCCCCATTCGATTCGGCCGAGTCGATCGTGCTGCGCTTCGACGGCGTCGAGAGCATGTACAAGGTCTGGGTCAACGGCATCGAGATCGGCACCGGCGTCGGCAGCAGACTGGCCCAGGAGTTCGACGTGACCCCGGCGATCGTGACCGGTGAGAACCTGATCGTGGTGCGCGTGCACCAGTTCTCCGCCGCGAGCTACATCGAGGATCAGGACCAGTGGTGGCTGCCCGGAATCTTCCGGGATGTCACCCTGGAGGCCCGACCCGTCGGCGGCATCACCGACGCCTGGCTGCGCACCTCATTCGGCACAGGCGGCCTGGGCGGCATCGACCCCGAGATCACCGCGAGCGCCGCGGCCTTCCCGGTGACCCTCGACGTTCCCGAGCTGGGCGTCACCGTCCTCTGGAACACCCCGGCAGAGGTCGGGCCTGTCCCCCTTGAGCACGTCGAACCCTGGACCGCGGAGTCCCCGCGCCTCTACGCCGCCACGGTGAGAAGCGCGAACGGAGCCGAGACCCTCTCCTTCAACCTGGGCTTCCGCACCGTCGCAATCGAGGGCGACCGGTTCCTGGTGAACGGCAGCCGCGTTCTGTTTCACGGCATGAACCGGCACGAGACCCACCCCGACCGCGGCCGGGTCTTCGACGAGGAGTTCGCCCGCGCGGACCTTGCGATGATGAAGCGCTTCAACGTCAACGCGATCCGCACGAGCCACTATCCCCCGCACCCTCGCGTGCTCGAGCTCGCAGACGAGCTCGGCTTCTGGGTCGTGCTCGAGGCAGACCTGGAGACGCACGGCTTCGAGGCCGGCGGCTGGGTCGGCAACCCGAGCGATGACCCCGCCTGGCGCGAAGCCTACGTCGACCGCATCGAGCGCACGATCGAGCGCGACAAGAACCATGCCTCGATCGTCATGTGGTCGCTCGGCAACGAGGCCGGAACGGGCGCGAACCTCGCGGCGATGGCCGCCTGGGCCCACGCGCGGGACTCCTCGCGCCCCGTGCACTACGAGGGCGACTACACGGGCGCCTACACCGATGTCTACTCGCGCATGTATGCCTCGATCCCCGAGACGACCTCGATCGGCCGCGACGATACCGACTCGCTGCTGCTCGGCTGCTCGGCCGCCGAGAGCGCCCGCCAGCGCTCGAAGCCCTTCATCTTCTGTGAGTACATCCACGCCATGGGCAACGGCCCGGGCGCCACCGACTCGTACGAGGACCTCTTTGACGCGTATCCGCGCCTGCACGGCGGCTTCGTCTGGGAGTGGCGCGACCACGGCCTTCGCACCCATACGCCCGACGGCACCGAGTTCTTCGGCTACGGCGGTGACTTCGGCGAGGTGGTGCACGACGGCAACTTCGTGATGGACGGGATGGTCTTCTCCGACAGCACCCCGAGCCCCGGCCTCTTCGAATACAAGCAGGTCGTCGCTCCCCTCAGGCTGCGCTTCGCCGAGACGGATGCGATGGCGGGCACGGACGCTGTCACCGTCACGATCTCAAACCTGCGGCACTCCTCGGACGCCTCCGACGTGAGGTTCCGCTGGCGCACCGAGAACGACGGCGTGCTCCGCGACTCCGGCGAGCTGGTGGTCACCGGAGCTGCCGGCCGAGCCCTGGCCGCCGGGGAGTCCGCCACCGTGCCGCTTCCCCCGCTGGCCGTCGAAGCGTCGGGCGAGACCTGGTTCACGCTCGAGGCGGTCCTTGACTCGGCAACGAGCTGGGCTTTCGCCGGGCACCAGATCTCGGCCGCGCAGGTGCGCCTCTCGGCACCCGTGACGGCGGCGGCGATCCGCACGCCGCGCCCCGTCGCATTCGAATTCGGGAATATGGCGACCGGAACCCTGTCGCTCGGCCCCGCGAGATTTGCGAACGGCCGTCTCGCGTTCCTCGCCGGCTCCCCGGTCGCAGGTCCCCGGCTCGAGCTCTGGCGCGCACCGACAGACAACGACTACGGCGACGGCTTCGGCAGCTACGACGACGCCGACCCGTGGCTAAACAACGGCTTCGGCACGCCGAACGCGTCCTCGGCCGTGCGCTGGCGAAAGGCCGGGCTCGACCGCCTGAGCGCCCGCATCGAATCAGCGGACTCCTCCGAGACCGCCGTTCGCATTCGCACCCGCTACTCGGCGGCAGACATTCGCCATGCGGTGACCGTCGAGGAGCTGTGGCAGCTCGTCGACGGCGAGCTCTGGCTGCGGCTCGACATCACGCCCACGGCAGGCTGGAAGATGATCTGGCCTCGTGTCGGCGTGCGCTTCGACCTGCCGAGCTCGGTCGACGGCGCCTCGTGGTTCGGCGCGGGGCCCCGCGAGTCCTACCCGGACAGTCGCCATGCGGCGCTGATCGCCCGGCACTCGGCAGGCCTTGCCGAACTCACGACCCCGTACGCGAAGCCGCAGGAGAGCGGTCACCGCAGCGATATTCGCACCCTGACCCTCAGTCAGGGGGCACTAGAATGGATTAAGTTCGACACCGTCGCCGATTCTCGTGGCCGTCGCCCCGGGTTCACGCTGGCCCAGCACACGGCGCAGCAGGTGTCCATGGCAGCGCATCCGCACGAGCTGCCGCCCATCACGCACAGCCATCTGTATCTGGATGCCGCGCAGCACGGCCTCGGCTCCCGGGCCTGCGGGCCTGATGTCTGGCCGGATGCCGCCCTTCGCCCCGAGGCACGAACGATCACACTTCGGATCGCCGCCGCCCGGTGACGACCGATCTTACAAAGATTGGTATGACTATGAAGGCTGCACGCTACTACGCCAACCGCGACATCCGCATCGAGGACATCCCGGCGCCCGTCGTGCGTCCGGGCACCGTGGCGATCGACATCGCGTGGTGCGGCATCTGTGGGTCGGACCTGCACGAGTACCTCGACGGGCCGATCTTCGTCCCGGCACCGGGCCATCCGCATCCGATCTCGGGCGAAGAGGCACCTGTGACGATGGGTCACGAGTTCTCGGGAACCATCAGCGCGCTCGGCGAGGGCGTGACCGACCTCTCGGTCGGCCAGAACGTGGTCGTGGAGCCCTACATCATCGGCGCGGACGTGCCCACGGGCCCCGGCGACGAATACCAGCTCTCCCAGGACATGAACTTCATCGGCCTCGGCGGCTACGGCGGCGGGCTCAGCGAGCGCGTCGTCGTCGAGCGGCGCTGGGTGCACCCGATCGGCGACATCCCGCTGGACCAGGCCGCCCTGATCGAGCCGCTGGCAGTGGGCCACCACGCGTTCATCCGCAGTGGCGCGAAGGCCGGCGACGTCGCACTGATCGGCGGCGCCGGGCCCATCGGCCTGCTGCTCGCGGCTGTACTGAAGGCCGAGGGGCTCACCGTCATCATGAGTGAGCTCAGCGTTGCCCGGAAGGCGAAGGCGCTCAGCACCGGTGTCGCCGACCACGTGCTCGACCCGAGCGAGGTCAACGTGGCCGATCGCGTGCGCGAGCTGACCGAGGGCCGCGGCGCCGACGTCGGCTTCGAGTGCTCGAGCGTCAACGCGGTGCTCGACACCCTGCTGGATGCCGTGCGACCGGCCGGCGTCATCGTGAACGTGTCGATCTGGGGTCACCCGGCGACCGTCGACATGCAGAAGGTCGTCCTGAAGGAGATCGACCTGCGCGGCACCATCGGCTACGCGAACGACCACCCGGCGACGATCAAGCTCGTGGCCGACGGCAAGGTCGACCTCGAACCGTTCATCACGGCGCGCATCGCCCTCGATGACCTGATCGCCGAAGGATTCGACGTGTTGATCAACAACAACGACACCCAGGTCAAGATCATCGTTCACCCGTAGGCACGATCGGCGGCGCTCCCGGATCAGGCTTCCGAGGGCGTCGCCTTCGCCGCTTCCCGCGCCATCTTGGCCAGGCGCTTCTCGAGGTCGACGCCGTGGAACGTGACGGCCCCCTCGCGCCAATCCGCCAGGAGCGGGTCGCCGGCGGTGAGCATGTCGTTGAGCTGTGCCGTATCCAGAACCTTCAGGGTGCAGCCGTTGCCGCTCCAGCGGCGCACTCGCGTCTCGAGCGTCACGGCATAGGCCTCGATGGCGTCGGGATCGAGATGCAACGGGAAGATGCCGAGCAGGTCGAGGTCGCTGTCGGGGCCGCCGGTGTGCCGGGCCACCGGGCCGATAACGGCCAGGGTGACCTCGTGGGCCACCGCGGCACCCAGATGCTCCCTGAGCAGCTTGCTGATGCGCTTCTGGAGCTCTGCCATCGCCCCGTTGGCGGCGGCAACCGCGGCGGCGATCGCCGGCCAGAGAACATGCTCCCGGTTCGGGCGATACATGTTGGACACGCCGTCCCGCTGCATCAGGAGGATTCCCGCATCCAGCAAACGGTTCAGTGCGGCCATCACTCCGGCATACGACGCATCGCCGATCAGACTCGTCATCTTCAGGCCGGAGACGGGAGCCGCGCTCCGCATGAAGATCTCGTAGATCCTGGCATCGATTCGAACGACGATGGCACGCTCTGGATGCGATAGATCCACTGCAACCCCTCTGCCTATTGGTAGGCAGCACCTACCCAGAAAGCATAACCAGTTATAGGTTATTCCGCACTGGTTCGAACGAATGTAGTAACGCCTAGGTCGATTCTGCGGAGAGGTTCTGGGACGTAGCACCCGGGCCATCAACCGATGGAGGCTATTGAAATCCGCAGGCAAATCTTCTTTTGAAGATAATTGGCAAAAGTTGTCTGTTTTGCGGCATAATTCAGTCATGTCACTGGTGAACACGGTGGAATGCCCACTCTCCATGCCGGTTTCGCGCGCGCAGATCAATTATTAAGGAACAGCAACATGGGTCGTATGGATAACCAGATCGCCATCGTGACGGGCGGTGCCCGAGGAATCGGGCTCGGTATCGCAATGAGGTTCGCCAGGGAAGGTGCATCCGTTGTGCTTGCCCAGCGATCGACTGCCCAGGGCGCGGAGGCGGTTGCCGCGATCACCGCAGAAGGCGGGCGGGCGGTCACCATTGCGACCGACATCACCGACGAAGCGAGCGTCGAGGCGCTTCTCGATCAGACTGTTGCGACCTTCGGCGGGCTCGATGTGCTGGTCAATAACGCCGGCACCGGAGTGGCCGAGCAGGTCTGGGAGCTCGATTATGCGGACTACGAGCGGGTGATGAACGTCAACGTCGGCGGCACGCTGCTCTGCATGAAGTTCGCCTCGCGCGTCATGATGGCCGCCGGGCGCGGCAGCATCATCAACATCTCATCCATCCAGGGAGTGCTGCCGCTGGCACAATCTGCGGTGTATGCCGCTACCAAGGGGGCGGTCAACCTCATCACGCAGCAGACAGCACTCGACCTCGGTCCATTCGGCATCCGCGTGAACGCGATTGCACCGGGCTACATCGACAACCCGATGATGAATGAGTACTGCGACCTCGTCTCGCCGACGCCGGGCGCAACCCTCGCAGCGGCGATCAAATCGATCCCACTTGGCCGACTCGGCAGCCCGGCTGACATCGCCGGGGCCGCCGTCTTCTTCGCGTCGGATGATGCGGCATGGGTGACCGGCACGACCCTCTTGGTCGACGGCGGATCGCTCTGCCATGGGCCGATCGCCTAGATGACCAAATCCCAGTAGCTGGTTGCGGCGCACCGGGCCGGCTTGACCCGGCAGGGTGCCGCGATTGCCCGAGCCCAGAACAAAGAAAAAGCCCCGCAATCTCTGGGATCACGGGGCATTCACTTGGCGGAACCGGTGGGATTTGAACCCTAATGGGACGACTGAAGTCGTCGGATACGCGGCAAACTTCCCTATGTTTTCGGGCTTCTTGGGTCACATCGTCATGGGTGGAATGTGGCGATTTATTTTCGAATGCGGCCAAAAAGCGGCCAAATCGTTAAATAGCCCCCGGGCTCATTGCATCGGCGGTTCACTGAAGGACTGGCCGGTCATTGCCCGTAACGGAGCGCTCCTCACCATCGATCCCGACACTGCCCTTACTCAGCGTCAGGTGACGCTGAGGAAGGGCAGAGGAGGCCCTACATCAGTGGGCGTTCAGGATGACGCATTCGACGACATCACGTCATGGGGGGCGACTAGGCGTACCTCTCGGGCAGACGATCTGCGATGCGGTCGAGGTCGTCCTTGCGGAATTTGACCCGCTTGCCGGTACCGACGGCGGTGATTTCACGCTTGGCGCGAAGACCATCGATTTCCCGGACTGACATCGAGAGATAGTAGGCGGCGAGCTCTCTGGTGAAGAGGGCCGGCGGGAACTCAATTCTGATCATGACTCGAGACTAGAAGCGCTGCGCAGAGATCATGCGCTCCAGCTCATCCATCAGCACCAAGACACGGGTCCACTCGGTCAGCGCCACAATGGGCGGCACCGGCCATTGGCCAAGCACCAGTTCACCGAGTTGCCATGCAGTGACCGGGAGGCGTTCCACCTCTCTGTGCGAGACCCGCTAAGTGCCAGCAGCTGGACCCTAGCAACGACCTGCCTAGTGTGTTAGATTCTGTTCGCAGGAAGTTCTCTTCCCGCCTTGCCGAACCCCCGCCTCGCGCGGGGGTTTTGTGCTTCTACGGCCAGATACGAGCGCGCCCACGTGGCCGCTGTAGCGCGGGTGCTATCAGCGCCCAGAGCGCCAACTTCTCCTTGGTCGCACGCGCATCAGTCTCGACGATCGTGATGCACCTGTTGTACAGGTATGTGATCATGTCAGCTGCCTGTAACGCGCGGACTGTGTGCGACTGGACGAACTCGATTCTGGGGTGGATATTCGGCAGCGCACTGCTGCGGTATCCATACGTCCCGACAGTTTGATAAAGGGAGAAGTTGCTGCGGCTGATCTCCGAGGTGTGGTGCTCGTCCGCATAGACCTGGATCTGTGGCTCGTCACCGCCGCAGCAGTCGTTGATCCGCTCGAACAAGTGGCTGAATGCCAGCTCTCTTGCCGGCTTTACATTCGGGTACCCTCGGGCCGTCTGCCTCACTACGTCAACGCCTTCGATGTAGACGCGAGCGCCCACAGCCTCGATAGCTATCAGCGCATCACGATAGATGGCA
>CANFBG010000032.1 GCA_947444785.1 Microbacteriaceae bacterium
ATCGACGCGCGCGAGACCTTCATGAATGCCCTCGCCGGCGTCACCGACCCCGAGACCAAGCGCAAGATCATCGGTCGCGAGTTCATCCGCAGCTTCGAGGCCGCGGCCGACGCCCTGGTCGCCGAGTCGATGGAGATGAACGGCGAGCCTGTCAAGTTTCTGGTGCAGGGCACCCTGTACCCCGACGTCGTCGAGTCGGGTGGCGGCACGGGAACCGCGAATATCAAGAGTCACCACAATGTGGGCGGCCTGCCGAAGGACCTCAAGTTCGCGCTCGTCGAGCCGCTTCGTGCCCTCTTCAAGGACGAGGTTCGCGCCATCGGCCGCGAGCTCGGCCTGCCCGAGGTCATCGTCGGCCGCCAGCCGTTCCCCGGCCCCGGCCTCGGAATCCGCATCGTGGGAGAGGTCACCGAGGAACGCCTCGACCTGCTTCGCCTGGCGGATGCCATCGTGCGCGCCGAGCTGAGTGCCGCGGGCCTCGACGGCGAGATCTGGCAGTGCCCGGTCGTGCTCCTGGCCGACGTGCGCTCCGTCGGTGTGCAGGGCGACGGCCGCACCTACGGGCATCCGATCGTCTTGCGCCCCGTTTCGAGCGAGGACGCCATGACGGCGGATTGGACCCGGGTGCCGTACGACATCCTGGCCCGCATCTCGAACCGCATCACGAACGAGGTCGCAGGGGTGAACCGCGTCGTGCTCGACATCACGTCGAAGCCGCCGGGAACGATCGAGTGGGAGTAGCGGCTACGTCGTAGCCCGAGCGGCGCATGAGGGCAACCTCGTGCGCCGCTCTTCTTTGCGCGGGACCTCCGTTTTCAGGCCATAGCCGCGCTCGACCGCCTGGGGCGGTCGGCTGCGGCTATGGCCTGAAAACGGAGGGTGGTGGTGGTGGGACTACCAGTGGAGGGGGAGCGTGGCGACGGGCTCGCCCGCGAGGCAGCCGCCGGCCGGGACGATCAGGATGCCGTCGGCGTCGGCGAGGCCGCGGAGCATGCCGGAGCCCTGGTTCGGGGTGACGGTTGCGCCGGCATCCGTGTCGGCGAAGGTGACGAGGCGGGTCTGGCGGCTGGGGTTGGGCACATCTTTGGCGAGAACGACCGACCCCAGTGGGCGCAGGCGCCTGCCCAGCATGCCTTCGATCAGAGGCTGGCCGAAGCTCAGGAACGCGACCATGGCGGCGAGCGGATTGCCGGGCAGGCAGAGGATCAGTCTGCCGTCGGGCCGCCGGGCGAGAATGACCGGATGGCCGGGGCGCATGGCGACGCCGTCGAGTTCGAGGGTGGCACCGAGTTCCGCCAGTGCCGCGCGAACATGATCTGCCGGGCCTCGACCCGTGCCTCCGGTGCTGACGTGCAGCACCGCGTCGCCGGTATTGAAGGCGTGAATCGTCGAATCCAGGTCGTCGCTGACCCGCTGGAGAATTGCGATCTCGGCGCCGACCAGGCCGAACAGGCCTGGAAATTGAGGCGAGTAGGCGTCGCGGACCTCACCGGGCCGGGGCAGGCCGCCGGCGATGACCTCGTCGCCGAGCAGGGTGACGTCGATGCGGGGACTGCGTTGCACCGGCAGTGCGTCGAGGCCTGCGACGGCGGCGAGGGCGATGCGCGGTGGCGTGAGTACGCTTCCGGCGACGAGCAGGAGATCACCGCGGGCGGCCTCCTCGCCGATGGGGCGGATGTGCTCCCCGGCTCGAGGCTCGTCGCTGCGGGCTTCAGGATTTGCCCGCAACCACAGGTCATCGTCGCCCTGCTCGGTTCCCGCGGCTGTGACGCCGTGTTCGCTGCGAAGCACTCCGTGCGCGCCCTGCGGCACGGGACCACCGGTCGCGATGGGTCGCGCCTGCCCGTCACCCAGCGGGGTACTGGCCGGGGTGTCGCCCGCGAGGATGGCCGCCCCGAGCCGCCAGGGTGCGCTGCCCGAGACGACCCAGCCGTCCATTGCCGAGGACGCATAGCCGGGAAGGGCGGTGGGGGAGAAGACGTCTGCGCTCAGGGTTCTGCCGGCACTCGTTGCCAGCGGCATCGACTCGACATCCCGCGGCACCCGACTGCCCAGCAAGTAGGCGCGCTGGCGGGCATCAGCCCACGAGGTCATCGAAGCCTCGAGGCATCAGGCATCGGGTGCGGCATTCTCGGCATTCACGGCCGCGAGGCGGGACGCGATCTCGGCGAAGCGGCGAATGTCGCCTGCGGATCCCCCGGCGCGGGCGGCGGCGTACCCCACCAGGAATGTCGTCAGGGGTGCGGCCGGTCGGGCCACACCGTGAGCCGCATCGCGTGCCAGGTCGAGGATGAGGGCGATGTCGACATCCAGTTCATCGGTGAGGCCGAACTCTGCGACGAGTTTGGCCGCCCAGCCCTCGAGTGCAGATGCGCCAGGGGGTGCGGTGTCGGCGGGCATCTTCTTCTCCATCATGTTGGGATGTGCAACAGCTTCAGCGTACCTATGCCTCAGGGCCGGCCGCGCCGTCACCCGGCACGATGATGCCGGCGCGGGCGGCGTCGCCGGCCGTGTCGACATCCGCCAGCAGTTCATCGTCGATGAGGATCTCGGCCAGGGCCAGAGACCCGAGGATGCTGCGCACCGAGAGATTCTCGGCCGAGCCCGCCGCCAGGGTGGCTGCGACGAGCGGGTGCGTGCGAAAGACACCCAGCAGCACCTGTCGGTGCCCGGCGGAGTCGATCGCCACCGCCCCGGCCAGTTCGGGTTCGTCGGCCAGCACGGCCTCCGCCCTGGACAGAAGCGTGGCCAGGGCCTCCGCCGGATGCAGGAGGTCGGCCGCCAGCACGGCGACCAGGTCGTTTGTGTCGTTCTCGGCATCCGCGTCGATGGCGGCATCCTCTTGGGCAGGAGAGCCGAGGCGACGAAGCCCGGCGACGATTGCCGCAGCGGGCCCGCCCCAGCGCGGGTCCTCGAACGCCCGCCAGACGTGGCCGGGCAGGGCGAGCTCACCGTCGTAGCCGACGACGACCGTGTTGCGTGCTCCGCTGTCGATTCCCGCATCCACTGCCCTGATCAGAAGCGGCCGGCCGTCGAAGACCAGCGCGGTCTTGTCGACTCCGCCCAGGCGGGTGGCCCGGCCGCCGGCGACGATGATGAGGTCATGCATGAGTGTCCGATCGGCTTGGGCACTACGCAACGGGGCCACCCCGAAGGGTGGCCCCGTGCCGTGCCGAGTTGGTTCCGATGTTTCGAGCCGCTGCGGCTAGTTGCTGCGGAAGATCGCGAGCAGTCGAAGCATCTCGACGTACAGCCAGACCAGCGTGACGGTGAGGCCGAAGGCCGCCGACCAACCGAACTTGCGGGGGGCGCCGGCCTTGACGCCGCGCTGCACGAAGTCGAAGTCGAGAACCAGCGAATAGGCCGCGAGCACGATGGCGAACAGGCCGATGACGATGCCGAGCGGGATGCCGAAGATGACCGCGCCGCGAAGGCCCCACGGGTCGGTGACGACGCCGGTGAGCATCAGCACGAGGTTCAGCAGGGAGAAGACCGCGTAGCCGATGATCGCGATCATGAAGATCTTGGTGGCCTTCTTGGAGGCGCGCACCTTGCCGTTGGCGAAGAGGGCGAGCGTCACCCCGAACACGACGAGGGTGCCGAAGACCGCCTGGAGGACAATGCCGCCGAACTGGGTTTCCAGGACGGCGGAGATACCTCCGACGAAGACTCCCTCAACGCCTGCGTAAAGCAGGATCAGGGCCGCGGACGGCTCCTTCTTGAACGTGTTCACCAGGGCGAGCACGAAGCCGAGCAGGGCCGCGGGAATCATGAGGGCAGGGATCATCCAGCCGACGACGGCGCCGACGAGCAGGATGACGAACGTCGTCAGGGTCTTCACGATCACGTCGTCATACGACATGCGGTCGGTGTCGGCCCCGGTTGCCGACGGCTTGTCGAACATGTCCTGCAGCTGGGTGCTGTTCAGGTCGGACGCCTTCACCGCGGCCTTGCCATTGAAGTACGGATTGCGAGCGAGTGCGGGGTTGCTGGATTCAGATGCCATGGGGTCCTCTGCAGGGGATCGGTTGACTGCTTTGTCCAACGATATCGGACGGGGGGTTTCCGTGACTGGGGATTGCCCTTGTTCGGGGGGTCTGTTCGCTGGAGGCGCTTTCCGGTTCGTGTCCCTCTCTGTTGTTGCGCATCCTCGCGTAGCGTTAGGGCGTGCCCGAGAATAGCGTCCCCACCGTCATCGCCCACCGGGGGGCCAGCGGGTACCGCCCCGAGCACACCCGGGCGGCCTTCGAGCTGGCATTCGTGCAGGGCGCCGACGCCGTGGAACCCGACTTGGTGGCCACAAGAGACGGGGTGCTCGTCGTGCGTCACGAGAATGAGATCTCCGGCACCACGGATGTCGCGTCCCGCCCTGAATTCGCTGCCCGCCGCTCGCGCAGGGTCATCGACGGCGAGGCGCTCACCGGATGGTTCACCGAGGACTTCACCTGGGCTGAGCTCTCGACCCTGCGCACGAGGGAGCGCCTGGGGCACCTGCGCCCGAGGAACGCCGACTTCGACGGGTCGGGCGCCATCCTGAGGCTCAGCGACCTGCTGGAGATCATCGATTCTGCGTCGGAGTCGGCCGATCGGGCCCTCGGGCTGGTCGCCGAGATCAAGCACGCGACCTACTTCGCCTCGATCGGCCTGCCGCTGGACGAACTCCTCGTGGCCGAGCTCGCGGCGGCCGGCTGGAACTCGGGGGATGGGCGCCTCACGATTGAGAGCTTCGAGCAGTGCGCCCTCGAGGGCGTGCGGCGCCGGGGGCTCCGGTCGAAGAACGTCTTCCTGCTCGAGGCATCGGGCAGCCCGGCCGACCTCGTCGCCCAGCACGGCAGCTCGGCGCGGGATTTCGCCTCGTTCCTGACCCCCGCCGGGCTGGCGGGGCTGGCCGCATCGACCGGGGGCGCCGGCGCCGTCGCCGGCATCGGCATCGGCATCGGAGCCGGCGTCGACGGCATCAGCGTCGACAAGGAGCTGATCCTGCCCGTGGTGACGGATGGCGGAACAGTCATCCCCAGCACGGTCGTGGCCGACGCCCATGAAGAAGGCCTCGAGGTCTACACCTGGACGCTGCGCCCCGAGAACGAATTCCTCTCGGAACCGTTTCGCCAGGGCCCGCATCCGTCGGTGCACGGCGACTGGGCCGGCGAATTCGCGCTGATCTTCCGCTCCGGCGTCGACGGCGTCTTCGCCGACCATCCCGACTTGGCCATCACCGCTCGGGCGGTTGTCGGTGAGGGCGAATAAACTGGAGGGGATATGACCTCTGATAACTCTTCCGGCTCGGGTTCGGCCAGTCTCACGCCCATCATCCTCGACGACGGCTTCATCCCCGGCGGCTCGGGCGGGGGCTTCAACCCGGAGTCGAAGCTGCTCGACGGGCTGAACCCCGAGCAGCGCGTCGCCGTCGAGTACCGGGGTCCGGCGCTGTTGATCGTGGCCGGCGCCGGCAGTGGCAAGACCAGCGTGCTGACCCGACGGGTCGCGAGCCTGATCGAGAGCCGCGAGGCCTGGCCCAGCCAGATCCTGGCGATCACCTTCACCAACAAGGCCGCCGCCGAGATGCGCGAGCGCGTCGATGCCCTCTTGGGCAGTGCCGCCCAGGGAATGTGGATCTCGACCTTCCACTCCGCCTGCGTGCGCATCCTCAGGCGGGAGGCCGAGAACTTCGGCTTCACCAAGAGCTTCACGATCTATGACTCCGCCGACAGCCGCGTGCTGATCAAGCGCATCATCAAGGAGCTGCAGGCCGACACCTTCGGCTTCACCGTCGGCCAGGTCGGCGGCAAGATCTCCAAGCTCAAGAATGAGCTGACCGACGTCGACACCTACGCGCGCACCGCGGACTTCTCCGACCCCAAGGAGGCCCTGTTCGTCGAGATGTTCCGGCAATACACGCGCAGCCTCCGCGACGCCAACGCCTTCGACTTCGACGACCTGATCAGCCAGACGGTCTTCCTGTTCCGGGCCTTCCCCCAGGTCGCCGAGCAGTACCGCCGCCGCTTCCGCCACATCCTGGTCGACGAGTACCAGGACACCAATCACGCGCAGTACTCCCTGATCCGCGAGCTCACCCGCCCGCCGGAGATCTCGGCCCTCGAGCGCACTCTGCCGGGCGCATCGCTCACCGTCGTGGGCGACAGCGACCAGTCGATCTACGCGTTCCGCGGGGCCGACATCCGCAACATCGTGGAGTTCGAGCGGGACTACCCCGGGGCCAAGGTTGTGCTGCTCGAGCAGAACTACCGCTCGACCCAGAACATCCTCTCGGCTGCCAACGCCGTCATCTCGAACAACTTCGACCGCAAGGAGAAGAAGCTCTGGACCGCGGTCGGCGACGGCGAGAAGATCGTCGGCTACACCGGCTACTCCGGTCACGATGAAGCCCAGTTCGTCGCGGATGAGATCGGCAAGCTTCACGACTCGGGCACGGCCTACAAAGACATCGCCGTCTTCTACCGCACCAACGCGCAGACCCGTGCGCTGGAGGAGATCTTCATTCGGAGTGCGCTGCCTTACCGCGTGCTCGGCGGCACCAAGTTCTACGAGCGGGCCGAGATCAAAGACGTGATGGCGTACCTCATCTCCGTCGCCAACCCGCAGGATGCGCTCGCCCTCCGACGAATCCTGAACTCGCCGAAGCGCGGCATCGGTCCCGCCACCGAGACGCAGCTGGCCTCCTTCGCCGAGGCGAACGACCTGACCTACCGCGACGCCATGCGCCAGGCCGCGGGCCTCGGCCTCGGCCCGAAGGTGACATCTGCGATCACCGGACTCGCCGCCCTGCTCGATGAGGCCTCCGAGTTGATCGACCCCGAGCGGCCGACCGGAGTCGCATCGGTGGCCGACGTCTTGACGCTGCTGTTGGAGAAGAGCGGCTATGTCACGGCCCTCCGGGCGAAGCGCGACCCGCAAGACGAGGCGCGCGCCGAGAACGTCGAGGAGCTGCTCGCGGTCACCAAGGAGTTCGCGAAGAACAACCCCGAGGGCGGCCTGATCGACTTCCTGACCGAGGTGGCCCTGGTCGCCGCGGCCGACGACCTCGACGACACCAGCGGAACGGTGTCGCTGATGACCCTGCATACCGCCAAGGGCCTCGAGTACGAGGCCGTGTTCCTGACCGGCATCGAGGAAGACCTGCTGCCACACCGCATGTCGGCGAACGAGCCCGGCGGCCCCTCGGAGGAGCGGCGCCTGTTCTACGTGGGAATCACCCGCGCCCGCACGCGCCTGTTCCTCTCTCTTGCGATGACGCGCGCGCAATACGGCGAGACCGCCGTGGCCATGCCGAGCCGCTACCTCCAGGAGATCCCCGCCGAGCTGATCGACTGGGTGCAGTCGCCGGGCATGGCGACCTCTCGCGGGGGCACCCAGCCTCGCGCCCTGAACGCCAACCGGGGCGACCGTGCCGGCTGGGGCGGCGGGGCGAAGAAGGTCGAGGCGACCCCTTGGGGCTTCGAGGCGCTGCCGCCGCGCCCCAAGACAGAGTGGGCGAACGCCATCGCCCCGACGGCCCGCGACAACGGCGACCTCGAGCTCGAGGCGGGGGACCGCATCCGGCACGCCACCTTCGGCGAGGGCCGGGTCAGCCAGGTGACGGGCGTCGGCACCAAGCGCATCGCCCACGTCACCTTCGAGAGCGCGGGTTCCAAGAAGCTGCTGATCAAGGTAGCCCCGATCGAGAAGATCTAGGTTCGTCGACCGGACCAGGTCGACATTCTCCCGAAACGGCCGGGTTCGGGCCCAGTGAGGCCCATCTCGAGAACATGTCAGTCGCTCGCGGGAGATCCACTCGGGTTCCGGCCGGAGGCGGTCTACTCACTCGTCAGGGATACTCGCGAGGGCCCTGGTCTTCGGGAGGTGGCGGATCGCCCGCGGCAGGAGCGGGTAGACGCTTGCGGTCACCCGCATGAGGCGCTCGAAGCGGCGCTCGCGGGCGGGGCTCCACGCAAGGCCGAACTCAGAGCGGAGGCGCTCCGGCAGCAGCCCCGCGGTGACCAGCCGGGCCGTCGGCATGGCCAGCCTGAGCCAGGCCGGCGCCTTCCGACTCGGATGCAGCAGGGCATCGGCCACCTGGTGGGTAACGTCATCGACCTGTAACCCGGCAAGCGTCTCGTCGAAGTAGCGCCGAAAGGCCGCGCGGTCCGAGGGCCACAGTGCCGCGGGCATCTGCAGTGCGGTGCCGACCTTGGCGTATTCGGCATAGAGCAGGTCTGCGGAGGCGTCGTCGAGCGCACCGAAGACTCGTTCATGCACGATGACCGCCGTGTCATAGAGAGTCGCTGCGACCCAGAGTTGCAACTGTGGGTCGAATGCGGAGTAGGCCGGAGCGGTCGGTGTCGCCTCCGCATGCACGGGAACGTGAGCCCGATTGACCTGGCGGGTGACGAAGGCCAGCTGGCCGGGGGTGCCGAACGCCACGGCGTAGACGAAGCGCAGCGTGTTTCGGAGGCGATCGATGCTGCGATCGGCGAAATCGCTGTGCGCGGCGACGCCGTGACCCACGGCGGGATGGGCCAGTTGCAGGAGGATTGCCCGCCCGCCGCCGGCGATGAGCACGCCCTCGCCGCCGATGTCCGCGAGCCCCTTCGGCAGCCCCGGCGTCGGAACCGGGGCTGCGCCGGACGCTAGACCCTGTCGTGGCGGTGCAGGTGAGCGGGGGCGCCTGAGGCGCGGGGTGCGGGGATTCGAGGCAGCCATCCCCGACACAGTACCCCGGCCACAAGGAGAAGGGCTCCGAGGAGCGAGCCTCCGATCATCCCGGATTCCGAGAGGCCCGTCTCGGCGAGCATGGCCGGATCCGCCGGTGCCACGGGAACCACGGGCGTCGCAACGAACGTGATCTCGCTCGCGGTCCCGAAGTCGGACTGCCACGGCAGGATTCGGTCGCCCCCCGCCTGAACCGGCGTGCGGGACGGCACGATTCGCTCAACCCAGACGTAGTAGCCGGGGCCCGGGAGTGCGCACTCCCCGGTGCGGTAAGTGCCCGGCCCGCCCTCGGCCACGACCTCGAGTGCGCAGACAACGGGGCTGTTCTCGGGAATCTCCGGCGAGAGCACGATCGGCTCGGTGAACGGGCCGAGCAGTGTGCTTTCGACCGTGACCGGGACGGGCAGCATCGTCAGGGGGTCGTCGGCGCTCGGGTAGACGCCCCAATCGTCGAGGACGCCGGCACCGGCCCGCGTGCTCAGGATCAACTCGTCGCTGATCATCGCTCCCGACTCTGCCGTGCTGGCGCTCGTTGCCGTCACCACCTGCGGCTGGAACGGCAGGTCGGAGGGAACCGTGACGGATACCGCGGCTGATCCGGTGGCGGAACCTGGCCCCGTCAACAGAACCTTCTGCACGTCGGGCCCCGCCTGCCCGATCCGGAAGTCCGACCCGTAAGGGAGGTCCTCGAACAAAACAGTGGCGGAAACCTCCCCGATGGGGCTGGTTCCAGTCGCGGTCACGGAGCTCGACACGGCGTTGCCGACGGCCATCCGGCTGGATCCGTCGGCGAAGACGGCACCCGTCAGTTCGAGCATGCCGGTGTGGCTCCCGGCGGCGAGCACCGTCGGCCCCGTGGCCAGGAAGTCGACCTCGAGGTCGGCCGTGACGGTGAGCTGCCCTGATGCCTCGTCGGGCATGGTCAGCTGCACCGCGGCGGTCACACTGCGGGAGGCCCCGCCGGCGCCGATGGCGGCGTCCAGAACAGCCGCCGTCTGATTCAACACCGTGCCCGATGAGCCGTTGGCCCGGGCCGCGTAGACCTCGGGCGACCGGCCGTTCAGGCCGGTGATCGACCAGGTCGCGAGCTGGGCGGCGGCGGCAGCGGTCGCATCCGTCGTGTCGGCCCACGTTCTGGAGATGAAGGCCAAGAGCGCGGCATCGTCGTTCGAGTACGAGGCGAGCCCCCGGGCGTCGTGGATCTCGTAGTCGTGGCCGACGGGTGCGGACTTTCCGGCCTGGAGGCAGAAGACCATCGTGCCGTCGGCGAGTTGGTAGGAACCGATCCAGGATGCGCCGTCGACCGCCCATGTGTGCCCGATGCCATGGCCGGTGGCGACGACCGCCTGGGCGGCCGGTGCCCCCGACGACAGCACGATCCCCGCCGTCAGGCAGAGGCCGGCGGCGATCTCGGAGAGGCGGCCCAGCCATCCTCTGCGGGGCTCGGTGATGCGTGTGCCGGTGGGAGCCGGGCGGCGTGGTCTTGTGAGTGGTGTCGGTGTCATGGGCTCACCCTCTTCGGGTTGCCTCGGCTATCCGCCGCAGTGGGCGATTCTGTGCAGAATCGGCGCCCATGCCCGCCTGTGCAGAACCTTGCCGATTGGGTTTCCGCTCGTCGGAACGCACGGCCGCGTCGGCTTGGAGCTCCGGGTAAGGTCTTAGGTGGTGCGAACCGCCTTGCGTCTCCCGGCACGGCTGCCAGGATTCCAGGTTCGCCAAACACATCGCATCATGCGGAGCGTCACAGGCGCCCGGAAAATACCCAGCGGATTGGATGAGCGTGGATCTGTTCGAATACCAGGCACGAGACCTGTTTGAAAGCTATGGGGTGCCTGTTCTTCCCGGCATCATCGCGGATACCCCCGAGGAGGCTCGCGCTGCGGCGGAGAAGCTCGGCGGAGTGACCGTCATCAAGGCACAGGTCAAGGTCGGCGGTCGCGGCAAGGCCGGCGGCGTCAAGGTTGCCAAGGATGCCGACGCGGCAGAGGAGGCCGCCAAGGCCATTCTCGGCCTCGACATCAAGGGTCACGTCGTCAAGCGCGTCATGGTCGCCGGCGGCGCCCGCATCGAGCGCGAGTTCTACTTCTCCGTTCTCCTTGACCGTGCCAACCGTTCGTACCTGTCGCTCACGAGCTACGAGGGCGGCATGGAGATCGAGCAGCTCGCAGTCGAGCGTCCCGAGGCGCTCGCGCGCATCGAGGTCGACCCGATCGCCGGCATCGACCTCGAGACCGCCAAGGCCATTGCCGTTCAGGCGAACTTCCCCGCCGAGCTCGTCGACAAGGTCGCTCCGGTCTTCGTCTCGCTCTGGAACGTCTACAAGGGCGAGGACGCGACCCTGGTCGAGGTCAACCCCCTCGTCCTGACCGAGGAGGGCGACATCGTCGCCCTCGACGGCAAGGTCTCGCTCGACGAGAACGCCGGCTTCCGCCACCCGAACCACGCCGAGCTCGAAGATGCCGCGGCGGCCGACCCGCTTGAGGCCAAGGCCAAGGCGGCGGACCTCAACTACGTCAAGCTCGACGGTGAGGTGGGTGTCATCGGCAACGGTGCAGGACTCGTCATGTCCACGCTCGACGTCGTCTCCTACGCGGGAGAGAAGCACAAGGGCGTGAAGCCGGCCAACTTCCTCGACATCGGCGGCGGAGCATCCGCCGCGGTCATGGCCGCCGGCCTCGACGTCATCCTGGGCGACCCCCAGGTCAAGAGCGTCTTCGTCAACGTCTTCGGCGGCATCACCGCCTGCGACGCTGTTGCCAACGGCATCGTCGGAGCCCTCGAGGTTCTCGGCGACGCTGCCACCAAGCCGCTGGTCGTGCGCCTCGACGGCAACAAGGTCGAGGAGGGTCGTCGCATCCTCGAAGCTGCCGCGCACCCGCTCGTCACCATCGCGCTGACCATGGACGAGGGCGCCGACAAGGCCGCCGAGCTCGCCGCCCGCTGAGCCACGAGACCTGAAGAAAGAAAGTAAACGTAAAATGTCGATTTTTCTCAACAAGGACTCCAAGGTCATCGTGCAGGGCATCACGGGCGGTGAGGGCACCAAGCACACCGCCCTCATGCTCGCCGCCGGCACGCAGATCGTCGGCGGAGTGAACGCCCGCAAGGCCGGCACGACCGTGACCCACGGCGCCGTCGAGCTGCCCGTCTTCGGAACGGTCGCCGAGGCGATGGAGAAGACCGGAGCCGACGTGTCCATCGCGTTCGTGCCCCCGGCCTTCGCCAAGGACGCCATCATCGAAGCCATCGACGCCGAGATCCCGCTGCTCGTCGTGATCACCGAGGGCATCCCGATCCAGGACTCCGCCGAGGCCTGGGCATACGCCAAGGCCAAGGGCAACAAGACCCGCATCATCGGCCCGAACTGCCCCGGCATCATCACGCCGGGCGAGGCGCTCGTCGGCATCACGCCCGCGAACATCACGGGCAAGGGCCCCATCGGCCTCGTCTCCAAGAGCGGCACGCTGACCTACCAGATGATGTACGAACTGCGCGACCTGGGCTTCTCCACCGCCATCGGCATCGGCGGCGACCCGATCATCGGTACGACGCACATCGACGCGCTCGCAGCGTTCGAGGCCGACCCCGAGACCCTGGCGATCGTCATGATCGGCGAGATCGGCGGCGACGCCGAGGAGCGTGCGGCCGACTACATCAAGGCGCACGTGACCAAGCCCGTCGTCGGCTACGTCGCGGGCTTCACCGCCCCCGAGGGCAAGACCATGGGCCATGCCGGAGCGATCGTCTCCGGCAGTGCGGGAACCGCCCAGGCGAAGAAGGAGGCCCTCGAGGCCGCCGGCGTTCGCGTGGGCAAGACCCCGAGCGAGACCGCAGCGCTGCTGCGCGAGGTCTACGCAGCCCTGTAACAAGCCAGGAGAAAATCGGGCGGCGGTCGCCGGCGAATCCAATCGGATGCGCCGGGACCGCCGCCTCTTTTTCCCCGGGCGGCGCCGGAATAGGATGGCGGTGTGACCGAGAACGATGCGTCGACCCGCCCGCTGGACTGGAGTCGCCTGCACCGGTTCCGACGGGTGATCGTGACGCCGGAGCTCATCTACGGCACCATCATCGTCAGTGCCGTGATCGTCGTGGCCGAGGGGGACGCCACCGACGCCGAGATCTTCGGGATCTCTCTCGTCACCATGCTCGTCTTCTGGGCCTCTCACGTGTTCGCCGTCGCCGTCGCAACCCATGGGAAGACGGATGCGGGCCAGGAGATCGGCCTCCGGGCCGCGTTTCGCACGGCACTCTCTCGCTCCTATGGCCTGCTCTACTCGGCGCTGATTCCCCTGATCTTCCTGATCCTGGGGGCGCTCGGACTCTTCGACGAGTCCACCGCGTACTACTGCTCGCTCTGGTCTGGCACGGTCATCCTCGCCCTGCTCGGCTGGATGGCGTTCGCCGATCGGGGCAGCAACTGGTTCATCCGCATCCTCGGGGCACTCGGGACGGCCTTCTTCGGCGTGCTCGTGATTCTGCTCAAGGCGCTCATTCATTGATCCGCTGGCAGGCGGCGGGGCAGGGGTCTGTCCGGCGGGTGCATGGGTAGGCTCCTTATTGGCATGAATCGACCATTTACCGCGCTCCTGGCCCTCATCGACGCGACCCTCAGCGTGGCAATCGGCATCGCCGTGCTGCTCGCGCCGCTGACCCTGCTCTGGCTGACCCAGTTCCAGGTATCGGTCGATTACGCCGTCTTCGCCAGGATCGCCGCCAACTTCTGGCTGATGGGCAACGCCGTCGACGTGGGGGTCACGCTCGACCCGATGCTCGCGGCCCGCTTCGGCCTCGCGGGGGCCGGAACCCCGTTCGTACTCGGCCTTGCGCCGCTCGGCATCGCCCTCATCACCTTCTTCCTCGGTCGGAGGCTTGGCCTTCGCCTGGCGGGAACGCCCTTCCGCCCGTTGGGCGCCCTCGTGGGCATCCTGACCGTCGCCGCCCTCTCCGGCGTCGTGGCAGCCGCCGCCTCGACAGACGTGGCCAGGCCGCAGGGTGTCCAAGCCCTGTTCTTCCCGGCGCTGATCTTTGCGGCCGGGCTGGCCACGAGCCTGTACTCCCGCACCCGGGGCACGTCCGGCGTGCCGCTGCCCGCGGTGATCGGCCGAGTCGAGGGCTGGGTTCTCGACGCACTGTCGAGCGTCTCCGCGGATGCCCGTGCCCTTCTCGCGTTGGCCCTCCGGGGCGGGGCCGCTGCGGCAGCCGGGATCGTGGGTATCGCGGGTGTTCTCACCACGCTGATGATCTTCGGCCACTATGCCCAGGTCATTGCGCTGTATGAGTCGCTGCAGACGGAGATCGTCGGCGGCATCGCACTGACCGTCGGTCAGCTCACCCTCGTGCCCAATCTCGTCGTCTGGGCGGCCTCCTACCTCATCGGCCCCGGGTTTGCGGTTGGCGCGGGCTCTGCTGTCTCCCCGCTCGGCACCCAGCTCGGCCTCGTTCCGGCCCTTCCGATGTTCGGCGCCCTGCCGCAGTCGTCGGCCTCCGCGGGTCTCGTCGTGCTGCTGGTCCCGGTCGTCGTCGGCCTGGTCGTCGGTCTCGCCAGTGCCCGGCGGCTGGTCGATGTCTCCGGTGACCGTCCCGGCGGAATCCTCCGACTCGTGGTCACCGGGCTCGGAATCGCCGTTTTCGGCGCCACGATCCTCGCGGCGCTCGCGGCGCTCTCCGCCGGAGGAATGGGCCCCGGCCGTCTCGGCGAAGTGGGACCCAATGCAGCCCTCATCTGGGTGTATGCCGCCGGGGAGATCGCGATCGGGGCATGTGTGGGCCTCCTGCTGCGCTCCCGTCGGCTGGCCGTCGAGAGCCCCGATCCGCTTCCCGGGGAGAGCGCGAACGAACCGGTCCTCGGGGATTCCAATAAACTGTGAGCGTGCTATCGCTCGTGGTGTTGATTTCCGGCGGAGGATCCAACCTCCGGGCCCTGTTGGAAGCCCAAGCCGACGCCGAATTCCCGGCTCGGATCGTGGCGGTCGGCTCCGATAACGATGCCGAGGGGCTCGCTCACGCCGAGGAGTTCGGCATTCCGAGCTTCACCGTCGTGCCCACGAGTTTTGCGTCCCGCGCCGAGTGGGGTGCCGCCCTGCTCGAGCAGATCCAGATCTTCACGCCCGACCTGGTGGTGTGTGCCGGCTTCATGCGCATCCTGCCGCCCGGCGTCGTGGCCGCCCTGTCGCCTAACCTGATCAACACGCATCCGGCCCTGTTGCCCGCGTTTCCCGGCGCTCATGCCGTGCGGGACGCGCTCGCCGCAGGGGCCACGCAGACCGGGGTGACGGTGCATGTCGTCGACGAGGGTGTCGACACCGGTCCCATCATCTTCCAGCAGGCGGTCGATGTGCTCCCGGGCGACACCGAACCCGAACTTCACGAACGAATCAAGGCGGTGGAACGGCAGCTGCTGGTAGCGGCCGTCTTGGACATCGCCAACAACCGAGTAGACCTCAGAGAGCTTTCCACCAAATGAGCGCATCACGCCCCGACGCCCAGTCGTACAACCACCGGGACCTGGTCCCCATCCGCCGCGCTCTGATCTCCGTGAGCGACAAGACCGGCCTGCTCCCACTCGCCGCCGCCCTGTCTGCAGCCAATGTCGAGATCGTGTCGACGGGGTCCACGGCCCAGACGATCGCCAACGCCGGATTCCCCGTCACCGAGGTCAGCCAGGTCACGGGCTTCCCCGAGTCGCTCGACGGCCGGGTCAAGACGCTGCATCCGTCGGTGCACGCGGGAATCCTGGCGGACCTGCGTCTCGATTCCCATATCGAGCAACTGGCCGAGCTCGACATCAGGCCCTTCCAGCTGGTCGTTGTGAACCTCTACCCGTTCCAGGCCACGGTGGCCTCCGGCGCGGTGGGCGATGACGTCATCGAGCAGATCGACATCGGCGGGCCGGCCTTGGTCCGCGCAGCCGCCAAGAACCACGCCAACGTCGTCATCGCCGTCTCGCCCGAGAGCTATGACACGATCGTCGCCGGGCTGGATGGCGGCACCACGCTCGTCACCCGGCGCGAGCTGGCCGCCAAGGCGTTCGCTCACACCGCGGCCTACGACACGGCGGTCGCCGCCTGGTTCGCTGCCACGGCGCCCGCGGCGGCCGACGCCGGTTCCTCCTTCGACGCAACCCTGTCGATCGAGGCCCAGCTCTCGGCGACGCTCCGCTATGGCGAGAACTCGCACCAGGCCGCAGCCCTGTACACCCGCAGCTCGGGCCGGGGCATCGCCCAGGCCACGCAGCTGCACGGCAAGGAGATGTCCTACAACAACTACGTCGACGCGGATGCGGCACTTCGTGCGGCATTCGACTTCACGGAGCCGGCCGTCGCCATCATCAAGCACGCCAACCCCTGTGGAATCGCCTCGGGTTCGGAGTCCGACCCCAACGCGATTGCGGATGCCCACGCCCGGGCACACGCCTGCGATCCTGTTTCGGCTTTCGGCGGCGTTATCGCGGCCAACCGCATCGTCACCCTCACGATGGCGGAGCAGGTCAAGGAGATCTTCACCGAGGTGCTCATCGCCCCCGGCTTCACGCCCGAGGCCCTCGAGGTACTCACGACCAAGAAGAACCTTCGCCTGCTGCGCCTGCCGGCCGACTTCAGCCGCGACGCGCTGGAGATCCGCCAGGTCAGCGGCGGCTTCCTCGCCCAGGAGCCCGACACGTTCGAGGGCTTCAGCTCGGTCAAGTGGCAGCGGGTCGCCGGCAAGCACGTCGACGACGCCACACTGCTCGACCTCGAGTTCGCCTGGAAGGCCTGCCGCAGCGTCAAGAGCAACGCGATCCTGCTTGCTCACAACGGGGCCTCCGTCGGCGTCGGCATGGGCCAGGTCAACCGCGTCGACTCCTGCCACCTCGCGGTGACCCGCGCGGGCGACCGCGCAGCAGGCTCGGTCGCGGCATCCGACGCCTTCTTCCCGTTCGCCGACGGACTTCAGGTGCTGATCGACGCCGGCGTGCGTGCGGTCGTTCAGCCTGGCGGCTCGGTGCGGGACCCCGAGGTGATCGCCGCGGCCCAGGAGGCCGGCATGACGATGTACTTCACCAACGAGCGTCACTTCTTCCACTAGGAATCGGCCGTCCCGGTTTCCGACAAAAAAGGAAGCCGGGACGCCCTACACCCTCCGGCTATCACAGGCACCCAACGATCAGCGGGTATTGTCGAAGGCATGAGTTCATTGCGCCCGCGGCACATCGTCGCCTCCGTTGTCTCCGCTCTCGTCGTAGCGGTCATCACCCACGTGGCGACCATGCTGTCGTTCTTCGTCGGGGCGAACCCGCAGTCCGCCGTGCTGGTCGAGATCAGCAGCTTCTTCATCCCCGCCACGCTCTTCCTGCTGGTCTTCCTGATCGTCTTCGGCCTGGCCGGCGCGCTTCGCCGCTGGCCCACCGCCCTCATCGCGGGTGTGGCCTCACCGATACTCGCGGCGCTCTTCGGCACCGGGGTGCAGACCCTGACCGCCGGCAACAAGCTCACCGGTGACGTCGTGGCGTATCTCTTCGCCACCCTCGTGAACATCAACCTCATCTTCGTCATCGTCGCGATCGTGAGCACGCTGACGATTGGCCGTCGTGTCTACGCCGCCATCACGGCAACGCGCCCCGTCACGGCCAAGCAGGCCCGATCCGCCCTGGTGCGCCGTCCCGCCGCCACGCTCGCGGACGGCGAGGTCACCCACATCACGCGCACTCCGGTCGATCTCGACCTCGCCGAGACCCAGTGGGAGTCCTACGTCGCCGCCCTGACCGGCGCGGGCTGGAACCCGGTCGAGGTCGCCGAGGCCGATGACCTGCCCGACTCCGTGTTCATCGAGGATGCCGTGGTCATGTTCGGCCGGCTGGCCGTACTGACCAGTCCCGGGGCTCCGAGCCGCGTCGGGGAGATCGAGGGGGTCGAGACCGCCGTTCGCGCGCTCGGGCTCGACGTCACCCGCATCCAGAAGCCCGGAACCCTCGACGGCGGAGACGTGCTGAAGGTCGGAACAACCGTCTATGTGGGTCGCGGAGGCCGCACGAACGCCGACGGCATCCGCCAGCTGCGCCACATCCTGAGCCCCTTGGGCTACACGGTGGTCGCCGTGCCGATGACGAAGGCCCTGCACCTGAAGAGCGCCGTCACGGCACTCCCGGACGGCACCGTGATCGGATACCTGCCGGTCGTCGACGATGCCAGCATCTTCGGCCGCTTCCTCTCCATGCCCGAGGAGGCCGGCGCCCACGTCGTCGTGCTCTCGGACGACACCCTGCTGATGTCCTCGGCCGCGCCCAAATCGGCCCAGTTGATCGAGAGCCTCGGCTATCGCGTCATCGCCGTCGACATCTCCGAGTTCGAGAAGCTCGAGGGCTGCGTCACCTGTCTGTCGGTGCGCGTACGGTAATCAACCCGAAGGAGCCGACCCAGTCGACTCTGCGTTCGCTCGCCAGGCTTTATCGTTATGCGAAGCCTGCGATGCCGCGCATCTATGTGGCCATCGTCGCGTCGATGCTCGCCTCCCTTGTCGCGCTGGCCATCCCGCAGATCCTGCAGTGGCTGATCGATGGCCCGATCACCGGCAACGATGTCTCGCTGGTGTTCTGGGCCGCCGGGCTGGTTCTGCTGCTCGGCATCATCGAGGCCGGGCTGATCGCTGTCAGGCGGTGGCTCGTGCTCACCCCCGGCACGCACGTCGAGGCGGCTATGCGCAACAGCTTCTTCATGCACCTGCAGGATCTGCCGGTCGCCTTCCACGACCGCTGGACGAGCGGCCAGCTGCTGTCCCGGATGATCGGCGACCTGAACCTCATCCGCCGCTGGATGTCGTTCGGCTTCGTGCTTTTGATCGTGAACATCATCACGATCTTCGTGGGCTTCGGCATCCTGCTCTCGCTCAACCCGGTGCTGGGGGCGATCTTCCTCGTGGCGTCGATCCCCACCATCCTGCACGGCTATTTCTTTGAAAAGCGCTACGCGCGCCTTGCCCGGCTGGGCCAGGACCAGCAGGGCGACCTCGCCACGGCGGTCGAGGAGTCGGTGCATGGCATCCGCGTGCTCAAGGCATTCGGCCGCGGAGCCCACGCCCTGAAGGGATTCGGCGCCAAGGCGGAACAGCTGCGCGGCACGGAGTTGAACAAGGCCCGGGAGATCGCCGGTGTCTGGCTCTGGCTGCTGCTCATCCCCGACATCGCCTTCGCTGCAGCCCTCGTGACGGGTGTCTGGCTCGTGTCGACCGGCGGCTTCACGGTCGGGGAGCTCGTCGCATTCTTCGGCACGGCGACGGTGCTGCTGTTCCCGATCCAGTCCATGGGCTACTTCCTGGCCATGACGATCGATGCCCGCACGGCGACGAATCGCTTCTTCGAGGTGATGGACTCGGTCAACACCATCACAGACCCCGATGTTGCCCAGACCATCGCCGAGCCGCGGGGGCGCCTCGAGTTCCAGGACGTGCACTTCCGCTACCAGGATTCGCCCGCGGGCGTTCCCGACCTGCTCGACGGCATCGACCTTGTGATCGAGGCCGGCGAGACGATTGCACTCGTGGGGCTGACCGGCAGCGGCAAGACCACGCTGACGGCGCTGCCACCGCGGCTCTATGACGTGACGGGCGGCCGGGTGCTGCTCGACGGCGTCGACATCCGTCACCTCAGCCGGCGGGAGCTTCGCACCCACATCGCGATGGCGTTCGAGGACGCCACGCTCTTCTCGGCCAGCGTGCGGCAGAACATCCTGCTCGGTCGACCGGATGGGGACGACAGGCTGCTCGAGGAGGCCATCGCCATCGCGCAGGCCCAGTTCGTCTACGACCTTCCCCAGGGCGTCGAGACGCTCGTGGGGGAGGAGGGGCTCAGCCTCTCCGGCGGCCAGCGCCAGCGACTCGCCCTGGCCCGGGCAATCGCAGCCCAGCCCACCGTGCTCGTTCTCGACGACCCGCTGTCGGCACTGGATGTCGGCACCGAGGCGCTGATCGAGGTTCAGCTTCGCCGCGTGCTCGAATCGACGACCGCACTCATCGTCGCCCACCGGCCCTCCACCGTGCTCATGGCCGATCGTGTCGCGCTCCTGGAACAGGGCCGCATCACGGCCGTCGGAACCCATTCGGCCCTTCTCGCGGGCAACGAGCACTACCGGTTCGTCATCTCGAGCCTCGCCGACGAAGAACTGGAAGCCAGAAGCAATGAGCCCATCGCATGAGCGCTGACACGCCGCCCCCGGCCCACAGCGTCTCCGGCGTATCCGGGGAGGAGCGCGACGACCTCACGGGGGCGGAGAGCGCCAAGATCCGCCAGCGCTCGCTCCGGCTCCTGGGCTCGCTGCTTCGACCGCTGAAGAGGCCCCTGGCCCTCAGTATCCTGGTCGTCGTGGTCTCGACCGCCGCGCAGGTCGCGGGCCCGGCGCTGATCGCCTACGGCATCGACCAGGGGCTGCCGGCCCTGCTGGCCAACGACTGGATGCCTCTGGCGCTCACCGGTGCCGCGTATCTGGTCACAGGCATCATCGGGGCGGTACTCGTGGCCTGGTTCACCGTCCTCGCGGCGCGAATAAGCCAGGCCGTCCTGTTCGACCTGCGAAAGCGGGTCTTCACCAAGACACAGCAGCTGAGCCTCGAGTTTCACGAGAGCTACACGTCGGGCCGAATAATCTCGCGCCAGACGAGTGATCTGGACGCGATCCGGGAGCTCCTGGACTCGGGGATCAACCAGCTCGTCCAGGGTGTGCTCTACATGCTCTTCGTCGGGATTGCGCTCTTCGCCCTCGACTGGGTCAGCGCGGTGATCCTCCTGGTCGCGCTCGTCCCGCTCCTGATCCTCACCCGGTGGTTCCAACTCCGATCCCAGCGGGTCTTCCGACAGACCCGGGTCGCCTCGGCCAACGTGATCGTGAAGTTCGTCGAGAGCATGACCGGAATCCGCGCGGTCAAGGCGTTTCGAACCGAGGCGAGCAACGAGAAGGAGTTCGCGGGGCTCGTCGAGAGCTATCGCAGGGTCAACGCCCGGGTAATCCAGCTCTTCGGAATCTACAACCCGGCCCTGGTGCTGATCGGCAACGTCACGGTGGCCGTCGTGCTGCTGGTCGGAGGCCTGCGAGCGTTCCAGGGCGAACTCGCCATCGGCGTTCTCCTCGCCACGGTCCTCTACACCCGGCGGTTCTTCGATCCGATGGAGGAGATGGCGATGTTCTACAACTCCTACCAGTCGGCGGCGGCCGCGCTGGAGAAGATCTCGGGCGTTCTCGAGGAGTCACCGGGTGTGCCCGATCCGGTCGACCCCGTCGACCTGTGGGCCGCCGACGGGCATGTCCGCTTCGACGGCGTCCAATTCGCGTACAACGCGAACACGGTCATCCTGCCCCTCTTCGACCTCGATATCCCGGCGGGACAGACCATCGCTCTCGTGGGATCCACCGGGGCGGGCAAGTCCACGCTCGCCAAGCTCGTCTCGAGGTTCTACGACCCCAGCCTGGGACGGGTCGCCCTCGATGGCATCGACCTCCGCCGCCTGCACCCCAAGGATCTCCGCCGGGCCATCGTCATGGTCACCCAGGAGGCGTACCTGTTCTCCGGCACGGTGGCCGAGAACATCGCAATCGGCAAGCCGGATGCGACGGATCAGGAGATCCGCGCGGCCGCCCGCGCCGTCGGGGCCGAGCGCTTCATCGAGGAGCTGCCCAGCGGCTTCGA
>CANFBG010000033.1 GCA_947444785.1 Microbacteriaceae bacterium
CGGTCACCGCGCCAGGAGACCGTGGGGCAGGAGACCGTGGGGCAGGACACCGCCGAGGCCGAATCGGCCGCCCCCGAATCTTTCACCGGGGAGACCGCGGCCACCGAGCCTGTTCGGTCCGCTCCTGTCAGGGAGACGGCAGCCGAGCGTCCGGAGCTCTCGATCCTCGAGATCCCGGTGGCCCCCACGGCCACGAACCGACGTCGAATCAGCACCCATGACGCCGAGGTCCTCCTGGACTCCGTTCTGGATGCGCTTCCGGAGCCCAAGCAGCCCGGGCAGGGACGCGCCCGCAGTCGTCGGGTAAGCACCGCCGCGCTGTCGGCTCCGACTCCCGATCAGGAGTAGCAGCACCGGTTACCACTGGGATATTTCGAGGCGCGCAGGAGACTGCGCGCCTCTTCTCGTCTCAGCAGGCCGCAGGCGGCTTTCTCCGCGTCAGGATTTCCTGGGGCGGTCTGCGGCCTTGACCCTGAGCCCGCTCTGCTGAAGGGCACGCACCAGCTCCCTGTTGGTCACCGGCACGGCTCCAGCGGCCACCAGGGCGTCGTAGCGGGCGATGGGAACGTCGTAGTGGTCGAGATCGAACCCGCGCCGGGGAATCTCGTTCTCGGCCGCGAAGGCATGCAACTCCGTCAGGGATGAATCACTGACGAGATGCCCCCAGACAGTGTCGTGTTTTGGCCAGATCGGCCAGTCGATCAGGACTGTCATGCATCCGAGTCTAGGGTTGGTAGCATTGGATGAAGACTTCGGTCCGGGGGCGAACCTGGTCGGGACACGCCCGCGTTTGACCGGGACCCTCGCATCAAGTAAACTCGACCGCTGGTGCGCGCTTGGCTTCGCCCGCGCATCAAACTGCATTCATGTGGACAGAAGTTTTGCAAGAAACAGAAGTTTGCATTAGTAAGCGGACAGAATTTTTTGAGCAATCAGCTCTATAGAGAAATAGGTAATGAAGTGGTTTACGCAGTTGTGCGCGCCGGCGGCCGGCAGGAAAAGGTAGAGGTCGGCACCATCGTCACCCTCGACCGCATCAAAGCCGACAAAGACGGAAACATTGAGTTGGCCGCAGTGCTGCTCGTCGACGGTGACAAGATCACCTCCGACCAGCCTTCACTTGCCAAGATCACCGTGACCGCCGAGGTTCTTGAGAACCTTCGCGGCCCGAAGATCGTTATCCAGAAGTTCAAGAACAAGACCGGGTACAAGAAGCGCCAGGGCCACCGCCAGGAGCTCACCCGTGTCAAGGTCACCGGAATCAAGTAGAGCGAGGGTATAGCTAATGGCACATAAAAAGGGCGCGAGTTCCTCGCGCAACGGTCGTGACTCCAACGCACAGCGCCTCGGCGTAAAGCGCTTCGGCGGTCAGGTTGTTCTCGCGGGCGAGATCATCGTTCGCCAGCGCGGCACCCACTTCCACCCCGGCGTGAACGTCGGCCGTGGCGGAGACGACACGCTGTTCGCCCTCGCCCCCGGCGCGGTCGAGTTCGGCAACAAGGGTGGCCGCAAGGTCATCAACATCGTCGTGGCGGCGTAACACCTCCACAACTTTTCATGGCAGGGGCCGGCTATTGCCTGCCCCTGCCATTATTTTTTTCTAAACCGCCCGGCATCCCGGGCGAAGCATCGACACAACGTACGGATCGTTCAACGACACCGGCAAAACCGTAAGGAGAGCAGATGGCAACGTTTGTTGACCAAGTGACACTCCACCTTCGAGCCGGACATGGCGGCAACGGTTGTGTGTCGGTGAAGCGTGAGAAGTTCAAGCCGCTGGCCGGCCCCGACGGAGGCAACGGCGGCCACGGCGGAGATATCGTTCTGGAGAGTTCCACCCAGGTGACGACCCTCCTCGGCTATCACCGCGCCCCGCACCGACGTTCCGAGAACGGCGGCCCCGGAATGGGCGACCACCGCAACGGCAACAACGGCGAAGAGATGCTGTTGCTCGTTCCGGTCGGAACGCTCGTGAAGGATGCCGACGGCAAAGAACTCGTCGACATGGCCGAACCCGGCATGCGCGTCATCGTCGCCGAGGGCGGCCAGGGCGGGCTCGGCAACGCCGCCCTCTCCAGCTCCAAGCGCAAGGCTCCCGGCTTCGCGCTGCTCGGCACGCCCGGCTTCGAGGGCGACGTTCTCCTCGAGCTCAAGGTCGTCGCCGATGTCGCCTTCGTCGGCTACCCGTCGGCTGGCAAGTCAAGCCTGATCGCCGCGATGTCCTCGGCCAAGCCGAAGATCGCCGACTACCCCTTCACGACCCTGCATCCGAACCTCGGCGTCGTCGAGTCCGGCAACGTGCGCTACACGGTAGCCGACGTTCCCGGCCTCATCGAGGGCGCCAGCGAGGGCAAGGGACTCGGCCTCGAGTTCCTTCGCCACGTCGAGCGCTGCACGGCGCTGCTGCACGTCCTGGACTGCGCCACGCTCGACCCCGGCCGCGACCCGATCAGCGACCTCGACATCATCCTCGCGGAACTTGACGCCTACCCCGTTCCCGAGGGGCAGCTGCGGCTGCTCGAGCGGCCCCAGCTCATCGCCCTGAACAAGATCGACGTCCCCGAGGCCCTCGAGCTCGCCGACTTCATCAAGCCAGAGCTCGAGGCCCGCGGCTACCGCGTGTTCGAGATCTCCGCGGCCAGCCACGAGGGTCTGCGCCAGCTCTCCTTCGCCCTGGCCGAGGTCGTCGAGGAGGGTCGTCGAATCGAACGGGAGAAGCCTGCTGCCCCGCGCATCGTCATTCGCCCGCGTGCGGTCGATGAGGCCGGTTTCGTCATCAATGTCGAGGGTGGATCCTTCGGCAACATCTACCGCATCCTGGGCACCAAGCCCGAACGCTGGGTTGCCCAGACGGACTTCAACAACGAGGAGGCCGTGGGCTTCCTCGCCGACCGTCTTGCCAAGCTCGGCGTGGAAGACCAACTCTTCAAGAAGGGTGCCCAGGCCGGCTCGACCGTCGTTATCGGCTTGAACAACGCCATCGTCTTCGACTGGGAGCCCACCATGACCTCCACGGCCGAGCTCGTCGCGGCTCCCCGGGGAACCGACCCGCGGCTCGTGCAGAACGATCGACGCACCAACAGCAAGCGCCGCGAGGACTACTACGACCTCATGGACGGCAAGGCCGAGGCCCGTGCAGAGCTCGTGCGGGAGAAGGACGCCGGCCTGTGGTCGGACGATGACCTACCGGAAGCAGAATGAAGCGAGAACGAATCAGAGTGACCGGTCGCGACGGAGTCGCCCGGGCCATGCGTGTCGTGGTCAAGGTGGGTTCGTCGTCGATCTCCGGCGACAACGCGGTGCAGATCGCCCCGCTGGTTGACGCCCTCTCCGCGGCCCACGGCCGGGGGGTGGAGGTCGTCCTGGTCTCCTCCGGGGCCATCGCCACGGGCCTGCCGTATCTGCAGCTCGACTCCCGCCCGACCGACCTTCCGACGCAGCAGGCGGCTGCGGCCGTGGGACAGAACGTCCTGATCTATCGGTATCAGGACAGCCTCGACCGATTCGGGATCGTGGCCGGCCAGGTTCTCCTGACCGCCGCAGACCTCGAGAGCCCCACCCATCGCACCAACGCCCAGCGGGCCATGGAGCGACTGCTGGGACTCCGGATCCTGCCGATCGTGAACGAGAACGACACCGTGGCCACCCATGAGATCCGCTTCGGCGACAACGACCGGCTGGCCTCGCTCGTCGCGGAGCTCGTCCAGGCGGATCTCCTGGTGCTGCTCTCTGATGTAGACGCCCTCTACACTCGGCCGCCGAGTGAACCCGGGGCGGTACGCATCGAGCATGTCCCGTTCGACGACGACCTGCACGACGTCGTGATCGGGGAGGTCGGCACGGGCCTTGGCACCGGAGGCGCCACGACGAAGGTTGCCGCGGCTCGGTACGCTGCCGACGCCGGCATCGCCGTCATCCTGACATCAACGCCCCAGGCGGATGCCGCGCTCACGGGTCAGGTCGTCGGCACCTTCTTCGATGCAAATCCGGTGGTCTGACCTAGACTGCCCGAATGAGACGCACTCCAGTAAATGTCACTGTGACCGGCGCGGGCGGACAGATCGGCTACGCCCTTCTGTTCAGAATTGCCTCGGGTCAGCTGCTGGGGCCTGATGTCCCGGTTGAGTTGCGGCTCCTCGAGATTCCCCAGGGTCTGAACTCCGCCGAGGGAACGGCCCTCGAGCTTCAGGACTCGGCGTTTCCCCTGCTTGCCGGCATCACGGTCACGGACAGTGCGGCGACGGCGTTCGAGGGTTCGAACATCGCGATGCTCGTGGGCTCCCGGCCGCGCACGGCGGACATGCAGCGCCGAGATCTTCTCGAGGCCAACGGCCGTATCTTCGGCCCCCAGGGTCGCGCCATCAACGACCATGCCGCCGACGACATTCGCGTCGTCGTGGTGGGCAATCCCGCCAATACGAATGCCCTGATCGCCCAGCGAAATGCGCCGGATGTCCCGCCGGAGCGCTTCACGGCCATGACGCGGCTCGACCACAACCGGGCCGTAGCCCAGCTGGCAGCCCGGCTCGAGGTTCCCGTCGCGTCGGTTCGCAACCTCACTATCTGGGGAAACCACTCGGCGAGCCAGTACCCGGACATCCACCATGCCGAGGTCGACGGGGTGAAGGTCATCGAAAACGCCGACCGCATAGACGACACGTGGCTCGAGGAGGAATTCATCCCCCGGGTTGCGCGCCGGGGAACGGAGATCCTCGACGTGCGGGGCAGCTCGTCTGCGGCGTCCGCAGCGTCCGCGGCGATCGACCACGTCTATGACTGGGTCAATGGAACCAGGGAGAGCTGGACCAGCGCGGCTATTGTCTCGGACGGCTCCTACGGTGTCCCGGTGGGTCTTGTGTCGTCCTTCCCTGTCTACGCGGCCGACGGCCGGTTCAATATCGTCCACGGCCTGGAGGTCAACAACTTCTCCCGGGGGCGGATCGCCGCCTCGATCGCGGAGCTGATGGAGGAGCGCGACACCGTGGCTCGTCTGGGCCTGATCTGAGTCGACCGACCGTTGCCGGGCTCGTCGATCACTGGCGCTGCGGCGCTAAACTTTTCGCATGGCTGAATCATCCTCTCCCGCGCTAGAGCTTGCCCCCTCCGATGACACCGTTGCCGCCTTCACCGCCAAGCTCGACGCCGCCCGTACCGCCGCGCGGGGCCTCTCGAGTGCGACGACCAACCAGAAGGACTCCGCTCTCGGCGAGATCGCCGCAGGCCTTCGGGGCTCGATGGAGCGCATCGTTGCGGCCAACCACCTCGACCTGGCCAACGGTGCGAAGAACGGGCTTTCCGCGGGACTGCTCGACCGGCTCACCCTGAACCCCGCCAGGATCGAATCCCTGGCCGAGGCGACACTGGATGTCGTCCGCCTCGTCGACCCCGTGGGGGAGACGGTACGGGGGCGGTCGCTGCCCAACGGCATTCGAATCGATGAGGTTCGCGTGCCGTTCGGTGTGGTCGGCACGATTTATGAGGCCCGGCCCAACGTCACCATCGACATCGCCGCCCTGGCGATCAAGAGCGGCAACGCCGTCGTGCTTCGCGGGGGCTCGGCTGCGGAGAACACCAACGCCGTGCTGGTCGAGATCCTGCAGTCCGCACTCGAGGCGGCGGGCCTTGACCCGGCATCGGCCCAGACTGTGGACGAGTTCGGGCGCGAGGGCGCGCGGATGCTGATGCGCGCCCGCGGTTATGTCGACGTGCTGATCCCCCGGGGAAGCGCAGCCCTGATCAACACCGTGGTCAGTGAGTCCACCGTGCCCGTTATCGAGACCGGTGCCGGCGTGGTGCATATCTTCCTCGACGAGAGCGCGGATCCCCACTGGGCAGTCGAAATCGTGCACAACTCCAAGGTTCAGCGTCCCAGCGTCTGCAACGCCCTCGAGACCCTGCTGGTGCACGAGGCGGCCGCGGCGAGCCTGTTGCCGGCCGTCCTTGCCCGACTGGTCGCATCCGGCGTCACCATTCACGGCGACGAGGCCACCCGGGCGATCTTCGCTGATGCCCTGCCGGCAACGACGCTGGACTGGGAGACGGAGTACATGAGCCTTGATCTGGCAGTCCGTGTCGTGAGCGGCCTCGATGAGGCGATGGATCACATCCGCACGTATTCGACCCACCACACCGAGTCGATCATCACGAACGACCTGGGCAACGCGGAGCGCTTCCTGAGGGAGGTCGATTCCGCCGCGGTCATGGTGAACTCCTCGACCCGATTCACCGACGGCGGCGAATTCGGCTTCGGCGCCGAGGTCGGAATCTCAACGCAGAAACTGCATGCCCGAGGCCCGATGGGCCTGCCCGAACTCACCAGCACGAAATGGCTGGTGCGGGGGAGCGGTCAGGTTCGTGCGTGACGATAAACTAGCAAGACATTCGTGAACCCAGGAAGAGAACCATGTCACTCTTGACAACCCTTTCGGCTGAGGCCGCCACCCGCGTCGAACTGCCGTTCCCAGCCATCGTGTTCGGAATTATCGGCATAGTCACATTTACGGCCCTCGCGCTCGTGATGTGGAGCTACCGCGATGTGGCGAACAGGCACCCGCACAAGTCGGCTCAGCACGACGCGAGCCATGGCCACGCCGACGCCTCTGGCTCCTCCCACTAGAGCCCGGACAGGGCCTGAGTCTTGTTGGACACGGGGCTGCCGCTGCTGCGCCGAGCCCGCATCGGAGTGATGGGCGGCACGTTTGACCCCATTCACAACGGCCACCTCGTCGCTGCCAGTGAGGTGGCGCAGCATTTCGACCTTGATGAGGTGATCTTCGTCCCCACCGGTCAGCCGTGGCAGAAGCGCGACGTCACACTGGCCGAGCATCGGTACCTGATGACAGTGATCGCCACGGCGTCGAATCCGCGGTTCACCGTCAGCCGCGTCGACATCGATCGCAACGGGGACACCTACACGATCGATACCCTCCGAGACCTGCACATTGCCAACCCGGACGCGGACCTCTTCTTCATCTCCGGAGCCGATGCGATCGCTCAGATCATCGGGTGGAAGGACGTCGGAGAACTATGGTCCCTGGCGCACTTTGTGGCCGTCTCCCGGCCCGGTCACCCCTTCCCCATTTCGTCTTTGCCCCATGAAGACGTAAGCTATTTGGAAGTTCCGGCTCTTGCGATTTCGTCGACTGACTGTCGCGGCCGGGTTGGCCGGGGTTTTCCGGTGTGGTACTTGGTACCAGACGGTGTCGTGCAGTACATCACCAAGCACCATCTATATCGGAGTGTTGAATGACGTTGTCCTCAGACGAGCCGCTAACGCGGCGTCAATTACGGGATCTTGAGCGGCAGATGCCGAAGAAGGATTCCGCTGACGCGGCTCCTGCGACCGCAGTAGTCGAGACCGCAGTGGTCGAGACCGTGGAGGTGGCCGAGCTCATCGAGGAGCCTGCCCCTGACGAGAACACCTACGAGCAGGTCATCGAAGAACTCATCATCGACGACGTCCCGATCGACGACGATCCTGACGACGGAGAGCCGGTGACCGCGGAAACGGTCGACTCCGCATCCAGCGGCCCCATTCTCTCCCCCCTGTTCAGTCCTCCGATCGAGCGTCCCGACTCGCATCTCGTGATCGAGGAGACGTCCCGGTCATTCGATGAACTCATCTCCGCCCGCCCGGTCGGAGCCACGAACGCCTACGCCACCAGTGCCCTCGTTCTGCCCGCGGTGCCGAGCAGCATGGATATCGGCTCCGCACTGGACGAAACGGGCGAGGTCATCATCACCGGCTCGATCAACCTTCCCCCGAGCATGGGCTCCAATGGCGCCCCGGCAGAGGGAATCGAGTCGAGCGAACTGGACGCTCTCCTGGATTTCCACGAGTACGAGAACGTCGACGGAGACGTCGCCCCAGTCAGCGCCAGCAGAGCCGTCAGCACCACCGGCGGATCGAGCGGGACCATGGTCACCCCACCCAAGCGGGGTCGGGCCAACGTGCCCGTTATCCTCGCCATCACCGCGGGCGTGCTCGCGATCGGCGTTGCCGGTCTCTTGCTCGCCGTGTTCGCTTTTAGGATCTTCTGATAACCCCGTGACTGCCACAACTCGCTCCATTGAAATTGCCCAGATCGCCGCGCGTGCGGCCGACGCCAAGCAGGCGGAAAACCTGGTGGCGCTCGACGTCTCCGGTCCCCTTCCCCTCGCTGACATCTTCCTCATCGCCTCGGGACGAAACGAACGCAACGTGATTGCGATCGCCGAGGAGATCATCGACGTGCTCCACGAGCAGGGCGTCAGGATCCTGCGTCGCGAGGGTCTCCAGGAGGGCCGCTGGGCGCTGCTGGACTTCGGCGACCTCGTCGTTCACGTCTTCCACGAGGAAGACCGGATGTACTACTCGCTCGAGCGTCTGTGGAAGGACTGCCCGGTTGTGGAATTGAACATTCCGACACCGACCGAAGCGAATGCCTAGGGCCGTTTTGGTTCTGGCAACCTCAATCTTGTAGTAACCTAAACAAGTTGTTTCCGGTCAAACGGAACGACTGTTCGGGGCTGTGGCGCAGTTGGTAGCGCACCTGCATGGCATGCAGGGGGTCAGGGGTTCGAATCCCCTCAGCTCCACCAAACAACGAAGAACCCGGCACACAGTGTCGGGTTCTTCCTCGTTAAACAGCGTAGCCAGAGGGTGCGGCCCAACCTGGGGGTGTCGCGGGGGAGGCTCGTGAATACACTGGCCTCATGGCGGAAACGAGGCAGTTGATGGCCCGGCCCATCATCACGTTGACGATGAACCCCGCGCTCGATCTCAGCACCGCCACCCAGATGGTCGTCGGTGAGCACAAGCTTCGATGCGGACCGACCAGGGTGGACCCGGGTGGGGGCGGAGTGAACGTCGCCCGCGTCATCCATCGCCTCGGCGGTCAGGCGTTGGCGATCTATGCCGTGGGGGGTCCCACGGGCGACGCCTACCGACAACTGCTCGAGACGGAGGGGGTGCCAACCCGGCCCGTCCGAATTGCCGGCAGCACGAGGCAGAGCTTCACGGTGGACGAGCTGGCGACGGGCAAGCAGTTCCGCTTCGTGCTGGAGGGACCCGAGGTCTCGGAACCGGAGTGGCAGGCCTGCCTCTCCGCCCTCGGGCAGGCGACTCCCCACGGCGGGTTCGTCGTGGCCAGCGGGAGCCTGCCCCCGGGAGTGCCCCGCGACTTCTACGCGCGTGTCGCCCTGCTGTGCCGTGAGCGGGGCGCACACTGCGTCGTGGATGCCTCCGGCCCAGCGCTTGAGGCGGCGCTGGCGGAAGGGGTCTTCCTGATCAAACCGAGTCGTCGTGAACTGGGCGAACTCGTGGGTCGGGACCTATCGAGCGAAGAGAGCGTGATCGAGGCGGCACAGGCCATCATCGGCCGCGGCTCCTGTCAATTCGTCGCCGTGACGCTGGGGGGCGACGGGGCGATTCTGGTCTCGGCAACCGAGGTTCTGCGCCAGCTGACCCCCGTCATCGAGGTCCAGAGCACGGTCGGCGCGGGGGACAGCTTCCTCGGTGCGCTGGTACTGCGACTGGGGCAGGGCTGCGATCCGGCGACCGCGTTCCGTTCGGCCGTTGCCGCGGGCACGGCGACGGCAATGACGCCCGCGACGGAATTATGCAGCCGGGCAGGCGTAGAGCGGCTGGAGGCCGAGCTCCGTCCCCGGTGAGCCGCGCCGCGCCGGAGAGACCCCGGCGACTGGCGAGCGCACTGCCGCTTCGTATACTTTCGGATATGTTCCTCGGACTGATTCGATCCTCGCACCCCGGCCCGACGCTGGCGGTGACCACGGTGACGCTGGTCCTCGGATTCGCCGTCGGACTCGAGGGCCTTCGGCTGGTTTTTCTCGGCCTGGCCATGTTCGCCGGCCAGCTGTCGATCGGCTGGAGCAACGACTGGATCGATGTCGAACGCGATCGCTCGGTCAGGCGCCGAGACAAGCCCGCCGCCGACGGCCGGGTCTCTGAGATCGCGGTGCGAAACGCGGCTGTCATCGCCCTCGTGCTGGTGATTCCCCTCTCGTTTGCCCTCGGCCTCTGGGCCGGCGTCGTCAACGTGATAGCCGTTGCGGCCGGCTGGAGCTACAACATCTGGCTGAAGCGCACGGTCTTCTCCGGGGTGCCCTATCTCGTCGCGTTCGGGCTCCTGCCCCTGTTCGCGACGCTGGCTCTCCCCGTGCCTCAGTTCGCGGCCCCGTGGGCAATAGCCGCGGGGGCCCTTCTGGGTCTCGCCGCCCACTTCGCCAACGTGCTGCCCGATCTCATCGACGATGCCAGTACCGGTGTGCGGGGGCTGCCGCACGTTCTGGGCAGGGTCGGCAGCGGGGTAGCCGCTTTCGTCACCCTGATGCTGGCGTCGCTGTCTGTCGTCGGCGGCCCTTGGCTCGCGGGCCAGGGCGTCTCGGCGGCGGCGGGGGCGGGGCTGGTGCTGAACGCCGCCATCAGCGTGGTGGGGCTCTTCCTCGTGCTCAGCCGTCCCCCCACCCGACTGCTGTTCCAGCTGATCATCGCCAGTGCCCTGATCGACGTCATCCTGCTCGCCCTGGCGGGGGCCGCGATCGTCGTCGCCTGAGGCGGTCGCCTGAGGCGGTCGCCTGGGGCGGTCGCCTGGGGCGGTCGCCGTCCGGCTTTCAGTACCAGTGCGGCGAGCGAGCCTGCCAGCGGTTCCAGGCATTGCACGGGGTGGAGTAGGCGCTTCGGATGTAGTTCATGCCCCAGGTGAGCTGGGTCTGTGCGCTTGTCGGCCAGTCGTCCGCGACCGAGGCCATCTTGTTGGCCGGCCAGGACTGCGGGATCCCGTAGGCGCCGCTCGAGGGGTTGTAGGCGTTCACCCGCCAGCCTGACTCGCCGGTCCACAGGCTCACGAGGCAGCTGAACTGGTCGCCGCCCCAGCCATACGCACCGATCATGCCCGACGCGATGTTCTTGGCCTCGGCGGGCGATGCGATGGAGTCGGAGCTGGGAACCCACGAGCTCCCGGACCCGGTGCCGCCGTTGGCGCCCGAGCCGATGCCGGTGTCAGAGTTGCCCGCCCCCGCGCCCGCGGCTGCCGCTCGTGCTGCGGCGGCCGCTGCCTCGTCGACGCCCGCCTGGTAGCTCTTCTCGAGTGCGGCTGTCGTGTTCTTCAGCGCCGCCAGCTGATCGAAGAGCACCGTGCTGCGCGCCCGCTGCTCGGCAACCTGGGCGGCTGCGGCGGCCTGGGCGGCCTTGGCCGCATCGAGGCTGGCCTGTGCCTCCCGGGCGAGACGGTCGCGCTCCGCCAGGGCACGAGTGGACTGGTCTTTCAACGACTGGGCACTGTTGGCGGCCTCCGTTGCCGCGTCGCGCAGTCCCGCGGCCTGCGTGGTGAGCTGACTCATGGCGCCGAGGCGGTAAAGAAGGTTGTCGGCCTGTTGGCCGCTCAGCAGGAGGTTCACCGAGGTGTCACCACCGGATTTGGACAGCTGGGCGGCGAACGTGCCGACCTGGCGTTGGATCTTCTCTGCATTCGCCGTGGCGGCATCCGCCCGCTGAGCGAGGTCTGTCGCCGTTGCGGTCGCCGCCTGGAGGTTGTAGTTGGCGACGAGATACTCCTCGCCGCGGGCCAGGGCTGCGCTGGACAGGGTTGTCGCCGTGGCCTCCAGTCCGGCCAGAATCGACGTGATGTTCGCAATCGCCGCCTCGGTCGCGGCCTGGTTGGCCTTGGCCGCCGTGACGTCTGGCCACGAGGGGTAGTCGACGGTCCTGACCTGGCCTGCTGCCGCGATGCCGGAGCGGGGCTGCACCGCAACCGCGGCGACCGGCGCGAGCATCAGTGCTCCGACCGAAAGCACGCCGATCAGAAGGCGTGCAGGGGAAGGGGACATGTGGCCAAGGCTATGTCACCTTCCCCGAATGCGTGGGAGCCGTGCCTAATCGAAGATCGGGCCGCGGGTGCGGCTGCGCTTGATCTCGAAGAAGCCGTCATAGCTCGCCACCGCGACGACGCCGTCCCACAGGCTGATGGCCTCGGCGCCCGTGGGGGCGGGGGAGATGACGGGGCCGAAGAAGGCGATGCCGTTCAGCGCGATGATCGGCGTGCCGACGTCCTGGCCCACGAGGGCGATGCCGCTGGCGTGGGATTCGTGCAGCTCGGCGTCGAATTCGAAGACCCCGGCGGCATCCGGCCGGGAACGCTCGGCGATGGCCGCGGCCAGTCCGGCCTCGACGAGGGACTCGGCGATGACGGCCTCCACCTCGTCGGCGCGCTGCTCGAGATGGATGCGCTTGCCCAGTGCGTCGTACAGCGGCTTCGCGGCGGCGGCGCCGTTCAGGGCGACGGCGGTGGCGACGACCCGGGCGTAGCGGAGTGCGCGGGAGAAGAACGCCACGGCCTCGGCGCTGGCCTCCTCCGTGGCATCCGGTCCGGGCTCGTTCAGGATCGCCAGGCTCATGATGTGCCAGGAGACATCGAGATCCCGGTGGGGGGCGACCTCGTCCACCCAGCGGCTTGTCATCCAGGCCCAGGGGCAGGAGGGGTCGAACCAGAAATCTACAGGGGTTTTCTCAAGGGTCATGAATGTAGTCTTGCACCGACAGCCAGCGGTGAAGATTTCTGAATTCACAGGAATAAACCGTCATGTTCATGCATTTGTATCTAAATAAGTGCACAATGATTGTTGCTGCAAGTTTCCCAGACGAAAGAAGAAAATTATGACGACCACCACCCTCCCCGGCTACAAGGCTGGCACCTGGACGATCGACCCGTCGCACAGCGAGGTCTCCTTCAGCGTCCGTCACCTGCTCATCAGCAAGGTCAAGGGCAAGTTCGAGAAGTTCGACGCCACCTTCGTGACCGCTGAGAACCCCCTCGAGTCCTCCGTCACCGCCACCGCCGAGGTCACCTCCGTGAACACGAACGACGAGAACCGCGACGGCCACCTGCGCACCAACGACTTCTTCGACGCCCCCGCCTTCCCGACGATCAGCTTCGTCTCCACCGGTATGCGCGCCGACGGCGAGAACTACCTCATCGATGGCGACTTCACCATGAAGGGCGTCACCAAGCCGGTCACGTTCAAGGCTGAGTTCGGCGGCTTCGGCAACGACCTGTACGGCAACTACAAGGCCGGACTGACCGCGACCGCCAAGATCAACCGCAACGACTTCGGTGTGAACTGGAACGCCCCCCTCGAGGCCGGCGGAGTGCTCGTCGGTGAAGAGGTCACCATCACGATCGACCTGCAGGCCAGCCTCCAGGCGTAGCCCGTCCCGCACGTTTCACGCGCCGCCGCCCGGATTCATCCGGTCGGCGGCGTTTGTCTTGCCTGCGGTCTTTCGGGAACGGAGGGTGAACGCGATGCTCGTGCCGAGGTAGTTCAGGCCGTACGCAAGAAACGCCCACGAGCCGATGAACGGTGAGAGCGCAACGACGATCGTGCCGACGAACACCGACACGATCCCGTTGATGCGCTGATCCCTGATGAACCCCTCCGGCGTCTTGGTCACGAGCGGATGCCGGGGATTCGTCGCGTAGAACCAGAGCAGGACGCTCATCCCGATGACGAAGAGAAAGTTGATCGGCAGCAGCATCCGGCCCGCCGTCATGCTCTCGTACTGGCCGTTGATGCTTGTCGTGAACGGAATCAGCACGACGCCGAAGAGCCGGGCGCTGTTCAGCAGCATCAGCGTGTGATTCGCCGTCGAGATGAACTCGAACTGGCGCACGTGGGTGGCCCACAGCAGGCTCAGCAGGGCGAAGCTGATGAAGAACGACAGGAAGACCGAGTGGAGGCCGAGAAGGCCCGTGAGAAGTTGGTCGTTGTTCTCGATCCGGCCGAGGTCCTTCACCGTGAGGTCGAGCACCAGCAGTGTGGCGGCGATGGCGAAGACGCCGTCGGTCAGTGCCTCCAGCCGCCGGGTCGACACGGGGGGATCGTCGCTGCGCCTCAGCCAGAGCGTCATCACGACACTTTAGTGGCCTGCCAGTTCGCCCATAAGGCCTTTAGGTCCCAGGCGTTTATGGCCTCGAGCGACACGCCCCGCTCGCCCGTGCGCCGGGTCTTGCCCTGGATGACCATCAGCCGGGTGCCGAACAACAGCGACCCTGCCCGATTCTGCGCCTCCTCGAAGAAGGTCGAGTCCGAGCATCCGGTACCGTCGTCGAGGCTGATGAAGACGACGCGCTTGCCGCTCTTCATCGGCGGGGTCTGGGTGGCGATGCGGATACCGGCGACCAGGACGGTCGACCCGTTCCAGAGGCCCAGCAGCTCCTCCGCCGGGGTCACGCCGAGCTCGTCGAGCATCGGCCGATAGCTCTCGAGCACATGCTCGCTGACCTCCATCGCCAGGATGTCCAGCTCGGCGCTGACCCGCTCGGCCATGCTCTGCTCGGGGTTGCCGGTCGGGATGAACTCGCCATCGTCGGTGAACAGCATCGGCTGGTCCGGGTTTGCATCGGTGGTCTTCGGTCGTTTCTTGATCGCGATGAGCTCCCGCACCCGCGCCATCACATCACCGCGCGTCGGCGTGGGCGCATGGGGCTTCACCGCCAGGGAATCGAGCGCGCCGACCGCGCCGAGCCGGGTCAGGAGCGACCGGGAGGGCGCCGCCCGCTGGTAGAAGTCGCCGATGCCCTCATAGGGCTGGTTGGTGAGGATGCGGGCGAGCTCCGCCTCGCTCATGCCGTGCACATCGGCCAGCGACAGGCGGATGCCGAGCTCGCCGCCGGTCTCTTCGACCACGTACGCGTCGGTGCTGGCGCTGACGTCCAGCGGAAGGATGGGCACGCCCATGCGGCGCGCCTCGGTGAGCAGCAGCCGCTTGGGGTACATGCCGGGGTCGTGGGTGAGGATTCCTGCTAAAAACGGCACCGGGTAGTGCGTCTTCAGCCAGGCGCTCTGGTACGTGGGCAGGGCGAAGGCCGCGCCGTGGGCCTTGCAGAAGCCGAACGAGCCGAAGCCCTTCAATACCTTCCAGATGCGCTCGACGTCGGCGTCGGAGAACCTGCGCTCACCCGTTGCCGGGTCGATGTTCGCCGTGGTCTTTCGCCGGAACTGGCCCTCGACGTCGTCGTCCTGCTTCTCGATGCGGCGGCGCAGCTCATCGCCGTCGGCGAGGCTGACGTTCATGCAGTCGGCGAAGATGCGGATCACCTGCTCGTGATAGATGATCACGCCGTAGGTGCTCTCCAAAAACGGCCGGAAGCGTTTGTGCAGGTAATTGGGGGAGAGGAAGCCGTGCTTGACGTCGAGGAACGGGGCCACCATGTTGCCCTTCATGGGGCCGGGGCGAAAGAGCGAGATGTCGGCGATCAGGTCCTCGAACTCGGTCGGCTGCATCTTGCCGATCAGCTCGCGCTGGCCGGGGCTCTCGATCTGGAACATGCCGAGGGTGTGGGTGGTGCGAATCGCCTCGAAGGTCTCCTCGTCGTCGAGCGGGATGGCGTCGAGCTCGATCTCGCCCGCGGGGTTCACGTAGGGCGCGTCGACCGGGAGGCCGCCCTCCAGGGCCGCGCGCTTGCCGTGCACCCGGGTGATCTCACTCAGGGCGTAGGCCAGGGAGCTCTGCATGCGCACGCCGAGCACGTCGAGCTTCAGGAAGCCGATGTCGTCGATGTCGTCCTTGTCGAACTGGCTCATCGGCAGGCCCATGCCGCTCGGCTGCACGGGGGTGTAGCTCATCAGGTTGCTGTTTCCGAGGATCACGCCGCAGGGATGCATGGAGATGTGCCGGGGGAGCCGGTCGAGTCGTTCGGTGAGATCCACCAGCAGGTCGATCTGGGCGTCGCTCTCCACGAGCTCGGCGATCGGCCGCAGCTCGGGCTTCTCGGCGAGCACCTCCCGGAAGTCGCGGGCATTGAAGCGCCAGATGTTTTTGGCCACCATGTCGATCTGGGCCTCGTCGAGCCCGAGTGCGAGCCCCGCATCGCGAGCGGCGCCGCGCGCGCGGTAGGTGTTCTGCATCGAGAGCAGGCTGACCCGGTTGCTGCCGTAGCGGTCGAAGATCGCCCGGTAGATCTCGTGCCGCCGACTCGACTCCACGTCGACGTCGATGTCGGGCAGGGTCGAGCGGGAGGCCCCGAGGAAGCGCTCGAACAGCAGGTCGTGCCGGGCCGGATCGACGTTGGAGATGCGCAGAAGATAGTTGACCAGGCTGCCGGCGCCGGAGCCACGGGCCTGGTTGCGGATTCCCATGTCGCGGATCATGTCGGTGACATCGGCCACGGTGAGGAAGTAGCTGGCGAAGCCGAACCGGTTGATCGTGAGCAGCTCGTCGCGGAGGCGTTTGGCCAGGCTGTCGAGCTCCGCGGTCTTTGCTGTGCCGTAGCGCTCGCCCAGGGCCTGGGTTGTGCGCTGCCAGAGAACCTCGGCGGGGTCGCCGTCGATGCCGATGATGTCGTTCTCGGGCACCTTCGGCCTGCGCCACGCGAGATCGGCGTCCGCATCGAGTCGGCAGGCGTCGGCGAGCCGCTCGGTCTCGCCCAGCATCCGCTCGGCGGCGCTCCGGGGCAGACTCGAGTGGTCGGCGATCATCTGGGCGAGTTCGCGCATCTTCTGCGGCGACTTCAGCCAGGCCTGGCCGTTGGGCTGCGGAGAGAAGGCCCCCAGTGGGCGCAGCCGGTCAGCGGAATCCAAGACGTCGCCGGTCAGGGCGTCATCGGGCTGGAGATAGCGGACCGCGTTGGTCAGGACGGCCGGAACATCGGCCGCCTCGGCGAGTTCCAGCATGCGGGCCGCATGCCGGAGGCTGCCCTTCTCGCCCGGCTCTGTCAGGTGGCAGACCACCTCGATCGCGATGGCGCCGGGCAGGGTCTTCTTCCACGCGGTGAGAAGTTCACGGGCCAGCGCCGGCAGGCCGTCGGCCACGGCCTGGCCGACATCGGAGTCGGGGCCGAGCAGTACCGTGCCGAGGGGGCGGCCGGTCTCATCCAGAAGGAATGCACTGGGCCTCTTCTTGGTGATGCCGACCTCGTCGCTCGGCCGCGCGAGACCCCCGCGGGCGCCTGTGCTTCGGCGAGGGCTGTGTGCGGCGCTGATCAGCCGGCAGAGGGCGGCCCAGCCCTGGCCGTCGTTGTGGCCGTGGGCGAGCACAGTCACCCGCCCACCGCGGAATGAGGGTGCCTCGGCGGAGGATTCTGGGGTTCCTGGCTCGGGCAGCAGGGCCAGGTCGACACCGACAACCGCGGCGATCCCCGCCGCGATACAGGCCCGCACATGCCGGATGGCGCCGTAGAGCCCGTCGCGGTCGGTGATTCCGGCGACCTCGGCCCCTGCGGTGACCGCCTGTGCGACGAGCTCCTCGGGACGGGCGGTTCCATAGTGGGCGGAGAACGCCGAGGCGACGTGCAGATGCGTGAACCTGGTCATGATCTCAGGCGAGTCTCTGCTGGTCGATGCCGCTGGCGACCGTCGAGCTGAGCTGCCAGTCGCCGGTGACCGGGTCCTGGTGCAGGTCGAAGGTGTTCTCGCTGCGATCGAGCGGGCCCAGGGGCCCCGCATCGGCAAGGGCCACCGCGATCACCCGCCACATCTTCATCTCGAGCAGTTCCCCGCCGCTGCTGCTGCCGCGCGGTGCCCGCCCGTTGGCAAGCCACCAGTTGCGCCTGCTGAACCAGAGTTCGGGGGTGCTGATCACGCCGTAGACCACACCGCGCCAGCGGAAACGAAGAGGGCTTGCATCGGCAGACAGTGCGACGGAGATCGTCTCGTACTCGTTCATCTGACCTGCTCCGTCCTCTTCGTGAAAATCTCGTCTAGTACTTATCTTCGATTTCCAGTGTACAAATCAACGCCGACATCCGCCACCCCGACCGGAGTGTCGAGCCCCTTATTGGTATACATAGGACATGAATCAGACGAAGAGCGCGCGCTGGCTTCCCGGCTTCATCGCACTGGGCATTGTCTGGGGAGCGTCGTTCCTCTTCATCAAGGTCGGGCTTGAGTCGCTCACCCCGCTCGGAGTGGCCTTCTGGCGGGGGGCGATCGGTGGCATCGCCCTTCTGGCCTTCGCCGTTGCCACCCGCACGAAACTGCCCGCGAAACTGGTGCACTGGCTGCACCTCGCGGTCATTGCCTTCCTGCTGAATTCGGCTCCCGGCTTCCTGTTCGCCTATGGGGAAACCCAGGTAAGCACCGTAATGGCGGGGCTTTTGAATGCCACGACGCCGCTGATGACCACGCTCGTGATCCTCGTCGCCTTCCGCGAACAGAAAATAGATCGTGACCAGGGGCTGGGGATCTTCGTCGGATTCGTCGGCATCCTCTTCGTCACCGGGGCGGTTTCAGGGTTCGGCGACTTCAGCTGGCAGGGCACGGCCGCCCTCCTGGCGGCAACCCTCTGCTACGGCATCGCGTTCCCGTACTCCAAGCGGTTCGTCGCTCCGCTGCCGTACACCTCTACGGCCCTGGCCACGGCGCAGGTCCTCAGCTCCGCCGTGCTGCTGCTGCCCTTCGCGCTGGTCTTCGGAACGAACCATTCCGACTGGAACGCAGGTTCGATTATTTCGATGTTTGTGCTCGGTGCGCTCGGTACCGGCTTCGCCTACATCTGGAACTTCCGCAACATCAAACTGGCCGGCAGTACGATCGCCAGCACGGTGACCTACATCACGCCCGTCGTCGCCGTCGTGCTGGGTGTGCTGTTCCTCGGTGAGGCCCTCAGCCTCAATGACCTGATCGGCGGCCTGCTCGTGCTGCTGTCGGCGATGCTGGTGCAGAAGCGTCTCCGCATCCTCACCCGCCGTCGCCGGCCGGCTGAATCCGGCCGCTGACGGGCAGCCTCTACAGGCGGGCAGCCTCTACAGGCGGGCAGCCTCTACAGGATGTCCAGGGCGGTGAGCTGGGCCGAGAGGCCGGCGCCGTCGGGGGAGAAGACCCAGGGTGCGCCGGTGCGCTCGGCCTGGACCTCGGTCTTGCGCTTGCCGGCCAGCACCGCCTCGCCGGGAGAGAGCTGGCGGATGGCGACAGCGCGCACGGAGTCGGGCCTGTCGGCGACGAATTCGGCGTAGATGTCCTCGTCGTGCTGGCCGTCGTCGCCGATGAGCAGCCATTTGATATCGGGGAACTCGCTCGCGAGGCGGCGCAGGTTCTCGCGCTTGTGCTCGCGACCGCTTCTGAACCAGCGATCGTGCGTCGGGCCCCAGTCGGTGAGCAGGAGCGGCCCGGCGGGATACAGGTTGCGGGACAGGAAGCGGCCCAGCGTGGGCGCGACGTTCCATGCGCCGGTCGAGAGATAGACCACGGGGGAGCCGCTGTGGCTGCTGATCAGGCGCTCCAGCAGAACGGCCATGCCGGGCGTGGGCACGCGGGCGTGCTCATCGAGCACAAAGGTGTTCCAGGCGGCGAGGAAGGGCCGCGGCAGAGCGGTGACCATGACGGTGTCGTCGACATCGCAGACGATACCGAAGGTGGCCGACGGGTCCACGACGAAAACCGACGCCTCGACGGTCTCAGCGCCCTCGACATCGAAGCTGATCACCTGCCAGCCGGGGGTGAGCGAGACCGCGATCTCGGCATCGATGACACCGCCGCGGTCGGCGTGCACGACGTGGCGGATGCCGCCCACGGTGACCGTCGTCTCGACGTCACCCAGCGGCACGCTGGTGAAGCTGCGCCAGCCCCGAACGCTTTCGTCGCGGCGCTTGTTCTTCAGGGCGCCCCGGGATCCCGGGCAGTGCTGCTTGGTCAGCATCACGCGGCCGAGGACCCGGATCCAGGTCGTGCTGCCGTAGCCGGAGTAAGGGATCACCCGGGGGGCGTAGCCGCGCTTGAGTGCACGCTTCTTGCGGAAGTCATGGATGGAGTCCTCAAACCGGGCTGCCCGGTGCAGGATCTGTTCGGCGCCTGCGTCGGCCTTTGCCTTGAGCGCCTTCTTGGATTTCCCCACGGGATAAGTCTCCCATGACTTGCATGCTCACGCGGGCATGCTTAGGCGGGCACGCTCAGGCGGGCAGGATCAGTTCGGGGGAGTTGTTGTGCACCGAGCCCACGCGCGGCCCGACCCGGTAGAACTCGAGATCCTCGCTCAGGTCTGCGGCCGCCTCCGAGACGGCCCCGAGCAGTTCCGGCCCACCGGGCGCCTCGGGGTCGAGCCAGTCCTCGAGCAGGCCCGGTTCCAGGAAGACGGGCATCCGGTCGTGGATGGGGGCCAGATGGCCGACCGCGTCCCGGGTGAGGATGCTCGTGGAGAGCACCCAGCGGGTCGGGTCGTCATCAGCCGCATCGGGGCGCTTCCACCATTCGTAGAGTCCGGCCAAGAGCACGATCTCGTCGTCGGGGGCGTGAATGTACATGGGCGTCTTGGTGCCGTCCGCGGCCGTCTGCCACTCGTAATATCCCGAGGCGGGGATCGCGGCGCGGCGCTTGGCCACGGCGGCCCGGAACGACGGCTTCTCGGCCGCAGTCTCGATGCGGGCATTGAACATCTTCGAGCCCACGGCGGGGTCGGTCGCCCAGCCGGGGATCAGGCCCCACTTAGCCGACTCCAGCCGACGGATGACCGGCGGGGCGTCGGGGTCGGCCCCGGAGGCAGCCTCGCGGTTGATGGCGTCGATGATGACGGCGATGCTCTGGGTCGGCGCGATATTGAACGAGGGTTCCGGAAGAGAATCCGCCACCCTGTCGATGTCGAATTCCGCAACGAGATCACTGGATGCCCTGGCAACTACAAACCGACCGCACATGCTTCTATTCTTATCCCTTCCTGACCGAATGCTGACGAAACCACAACGGGGGCCGTCATATTTTGCCTAATTGCCGGGATGATGTTTGGCTTGGACCGCGCGCGATTTATCTTGGCCGCCCCACGAATGGTTAATCGTCATGATCGAGTTCCGAAACGTTACGAAGCGCTTTCCCGACGGGACGCTTGCGGTCGATGACTTCAGCCTCACGATCCCCTCCCGGAAGACCACTGTCTTCGTCGGGTCCTCGGGCTGCGGCAAGACGACGATGCTGCGGATGATCAATCGGATGATCGACCCGACCAGCGGCACGATCGAGATCGACGGCGAGGACACCGCGCTGCTCGCCCCGGTGAAGCTGCGCCGCCGAATCGGCTACGTCATGCAGAACTCCGGGCTCCTGCCCCACCGCAGGGTGATCGACAACATCGCGACCGTTCCCCTGCTGAACGGGGTGCCCAAGAGGGACGCCCACGCCCGGGCCCTCGAGCTGCTCGACATCGTGGGCCTTGACCGCGATCTCGCCGACCGCTACCCGGCACAGCTCTCGGGCGGGCAGCAGCAGCGCGTCGGCGTGGCCCGCGGGCTCGCAGCCGATCCGAACATCCTGCTGATGGACGAGCCATTCGGTGCCGTCGACCCGCTCGTCAGGTCGGATCTCCAGCGGGAGCTGATCAGGCTCCAGCGCGATCTGGACAAGACCGTC
>CANFBG010000034.1 GCA_947444785.1 Microbacteriaceae bacterium
GCGGCCGCGAGGCAGGCCGCCTATGCCGAGCGCGACATCCAGGGCGATCGATCCCGTGGGGATCACCTCCACGGGGGCACGGTCGTCACTGCCGAGGCGCATGACGGATCCTTTGCCAAATTGGCGGTCGATCTGGGCGAGTGCTGCTTCGAGTGCTTTTTCGCGATTGGCGTCTGTGGGCATTTCGTGTCTCCTGGTGTCGAGGTGCGTGGGCCCGTGAGGACCAACTGTTTCGGTGCGCCTATAGGCTGTCGCGCCACGCCCTGACTCTCAATCGAAACCACTGTTTCTCTTGATCTTTCAGGACGCGCTTGCGACAAGGCAGGTTCGCCGTTGTTCTTGATCCCCACACTAGGAAGAGCCACCGACACCGGGACGGCGCCTGGCGGATGCTGTGCGGAGAATCAGGAATCAACTGCTGTGATGGAGACTACCAATCGAAGAACATAGATTCGACTTATTCGCGGCGCGTCGCTCACAAATAATCGAAGACCGCGGGTTCGGATCGAGAGTCGGCCTAGCCGCGGGGATTCGGCAGGCCGGCTCCGTGCCGGCGCTCTTCCGGAACGTCGGCTGCGCGGCACAGGGCCAGCCACACGTCCCGTGGCTGGATACCCGAGTCGAGGGCCTGCTGCGCGGTGCGATCCCCCAGATCTACCAGGACGAGATCATTGCTGAGAACCCGCCCATAGGCCGCGCCGAATTCGTCGGCCAGGGCCTGACGGTACTCACTCAGTCTCACGCTCGACCCTTCTGGCAGGCGAATTAGGTGACACACATGCGAATGGCCGCGCCCATGGATGCGGCACGGCCATTTGATCACGAGACCTCGACGGCCCGCGGGTGTTTCATACGGTTCTAACGGGCAAGCAGCTTGGAGTCGAAACCAGCAACGAGTTCCTCTGGAACCGTGTCGGGAATCATGTCGAGCCCCTCGATGACCGCAAGCCGGTCTCCGACCTCCCGCATGATGACCGAGATCGGAGTGTCCAGAGCTTCGGCGACCGAGGCGAGGATCTCGCTCGAGGCCTCCTTCTGCCCACGCTCGACCTCACTGAGGTACCCGAGCGCGACACTGGCCTTGCTGGCGACCTGACGAAGGGTACGACCCTTCTGGAGACGGAAATCTCTCAGGACGTCGCCGATTTCTTGGCGAATTAGTATCACTGGACCCCTCCTTGCTGTCTTGTTCGAACCTGCGTAAGTTTTGTGATGAGCGTAGCTGGGGATGAATGAATCCTTTGCTGCACCGTGTTCTGAAATTCTAAGCGACACTGACCCGTCTTTTCTGTGAATGACATTAGATGTAACGGGTTGGAAATCACGAACATTCCCGGGATCCGGGTTGCACTCAGTAAACTCACACCCTCTGACACCGGCAAGCCCGTGTTCCCCGAGGGACTTTACGACCGCAGCCCGTCCCAGAGGATTCCGAGGGCTGCCTCGACGGTCAAAGCCCGGATCGTGTCGCGGTTCCCCGCGAGCTGAAGGCGGTGGGAAGTGAGCGAGTCTTCGATCGCGAGGCCGATGTAGACGGTTCCAGCCGGATGGTCATCCTGGGGGCCGGGGCCCGCGACACCGGTCGTTGAGATCCCGATGTCGGCGGGGATACCCTCATGTGCGAGCACGCGCCTCACGCCGATGGCCATCTGCCGGGCAACCTCGGCATCGACCGGACCGGTCGCCTCCAGCTGGGCCGCGTCGACGCCCAAAACGGAGCGCTTCACATCGGTTGCGTAGGCCACCACTCCCCCGCGCACGACATCGGATGCCCCGGCCGTCTTGATGAGCTCGGCAACCAGAAGCCCGCCGGACAGCGACTCGGCCACAGCGATCGTCAGTCCCTGTCGCCTGAGCTCGTCGATGATCTCGGCACCGGTGACAGGCCCGCCCCCGGTCACCGGGAGGGCTTCGGCTTCTGCGGCCCCACTCGGGCAGCCTGGAGAAGGTAGTCGATGCCTGTCCAGACGGTGATGACGAGGGCCGCGGCCATGAGAGCCCAGTTGAACCAGAAGACCCAGTCGCCAAGGGGAACCCAGAGGGGCAGCAGCGCAAAGGAGATCGCAAACGACTGTACGAGGGTCTTCAGCTTGCCTCCCCTGGATGCCGGAACGACGCGATCCTTGAGCACGATGAACCGGTAGACCGTGATGCCGAGTTCGCGGACGAGGATGACGATGGTCACCCACCACCACAGCTCCCCCAGGATCGAGAGGCCGATCAGGGCGGCACCGGTCAGAACCTTGTCGGCGATCGGGTCGAGCAGTTTCCCAAGGTCGGTGACGAGGTTGTAGCGCCTCGCGATGTAGCCGTCGATTCCGTCGGTGCCGATGGCAACGATGAACAGGATGGCGGCAGCATAGCGAAGCGCCCCATCCTGGCCGCCGTCGGCCAGGAGCATCCAGAAGAAGACAGGTGCCAGCAGGATGCGCACCACCGTGATCGCGTTGGGCAGATTGAAATTGCTCGGTCTCATCGGTGTCCCGGACCCCTTGTCGCTGGCCTGTGCCATGAAATCACTCCCTGCCGGTCAGTGCCCAGGCGTCGTCGTCTGGGTCGCCCTGGCTATCAGGATATTCCTCGTCGGGCAGCTCGGAGAGGTCCTCCGGCGCAACGCCGCGAAGCATGGCCAGGATCTCCGGCAGCTGATCGACCGTCACGAGCACGTCGCGGGCCTTGGAGCCCTCGCTCGGCCCGACGATCTCCCGCGACTCCATGAGGTCCATGAGTCGCCCCGCCTTGGCGAAGCCGACCTTGAGCTTGCGCTGCAGCATCGAGGTGGAGCCGAACTGGGTATTGATGACGAGCTCCGCAGCCGCCAACAGCACCTCGAGGTCGTCACCGATGTCGGCGTCGATGTTCTTCTTGGCGACCTCGGCCACCGCGACATCCTGCCGATACTCAGGACGGGCCTGGCGGGTCACGTGCGCCACGACGGTTGCGATCTCCTCCTCGCTGACCCAGGCGCCCTGCACCCGGACCGCCTTGGACGAGCCCATGGGGAGAAAGAGCGCGTCCCCCTGGCCGATCAGCTTGTCGGCACCGGACTGATCGAGGATGACCCGGGAGTCGGTGACACTCGTGACCGCGAAGGCGAGCCGGCTGGGCACGTTGGCCTTGATGAGGCCGGTAACGACGTCAACGCTCGGCCGCTGCGTGGCAAGCACCAGGTGGATTCCGGAGGCTCGCGCGAGCTGGGTGATCCGCACGATCGACTCCTCGACGTCGCGCGGGGCCACCATCATGAGGTCGGCGAGCTCGTCAACGACGACGAGCAGATACGGATATGGCTTGAGCTGGCGCATGCTGCCCGCGGGCAGGACGAGCTCGCCGCTCACAACGGCACGGTTGAAGTCGTCGATGTGCCGAAATCCGAAGCTCTCGAGGTCGTCATAGCGCATGTCCATCTCTTTCACGACCCAGGAGAGCGCCTCAGCGGCCTTCTTGGGATTCGTGATGATGGGCGTGATGAGGTGGGGAACGCCCTGGTAAGCCGTCAACTCGACCCGCTTGGGGTCGATGAGCACCATGCGAACCTGGCTCGGCGTGGCTCGCATCAGGATCGACGTGACCATCGAGTTGATGAAGCTGGACTTGCCGGATCCGGTCGAGCCGGCGACGAGGAGATGGGGCATCTTGGCGAGGTTCGCCATCACGAACTTGCCCTCGACGTCTTTGCCGACGCCGATGGTCATCGGGTGGGTGTCGGCGGCGGCCTTGGCCGAGCGCAGCACATCGCCGAGCGAGACGATCTCCCGGTCGGTGTTGGGGATCTCGACGCCGATCGCACTCTTGCCCGGGATGGGCGACAGGATGCGGACCTCGTTGCTGGCGACCGCATAGGACAGGTTCTTTGAGAGGGCCGTGACCCTCTCGACCTTGACGCCCGGGCCGAGTTCGATCTCGTACCGGGTGACCGTCGGGCCCCGGGAGAACCCGGTGACGGTGGCATCCACCTGGAACTGCTGGAGCACCTCGGAGATAGCGCGAACCATCTCGTCATTCGCCGCAGTTCGGGCAGTCGTGGGCCCACCGGGCGCGAGACTCTGCGCCGAGGGCAGGTGATAGGTGGCGGGCGGGGCCGCGCCCGCGAGCAGGGCATCGTCGGCAAACTCCGCGGGCAGCTCGGTCGAACCGAGCTCGGCCGCACCCGCAAAGCTGGGGATCGGTCCTGTCTCGGTGTCATCGCGGAGCGCGGTCATGGAGGAGGAGCCGGGCTTGATCTCCCCGGTGAACCGCTTGATGGCGAGCTCGGCCGCCTGCATGTCGCCGAGCAGGCCCGCACCGAAGTTCTCGGTGTTCGTCGAGTCGTCCCCCTCCACTGCTCCGGCGGTCGGGCTGACGACGGCCAGGGGTGAGGCGAAGGGCTCGCTCTTGGATGGCCGGGGATCCTCACCCGAACCGAGCAGGGACTCGATGTCGAAGTCGGGGTCTTCCTCCCGCTGGGTGGAGTTTCGTCGCCACCACGGCAGCGACGCCGATTCGCCGTCGACGTCACCGTTTGACTCGCCATCGCTGACCGCCTTGGCGGCCTTTCGCTCGGCCTCGTCGGGGAAGGCAGCGCCGAAGAGGTAGGAGTAAAGCTCTCGCACTCGCTCGCCCACCCGATTCGGCGGGGTCTTGGTCAGGATGAACAGGGAAAGGAACGCGAGCGCAACGATGACGGCCGTGGCGCCCACCGGCGTGATCGTGGCAATCAGGGGCGCGGCGATGATCCAGCCGAGAATACCGCCGGCGCCGGCCAGGGCCTCCGGTCCGGTGGATGGGCTCGGGCTTCCCCCGAAGACATGGCAGATGCCGGACACGGAGACGAGCAGGAGGCCCAGTCCGATGCCGATTCGGCCGTTGTCGTTCACCGAGTTCGGATGCCGGAACAGCCAGGCCGCCAGCAGAACGAGGATCACGGGCAGGGCGTAGGCGACGCGTCCGAACAGGCCGCCGAACGTCCACGCGTCGAGGGCGATGGCGACTTGGTTGTTGGCGAGGAACCATTCAACGCAGGCTCCGGCGATGGCAAGCAGGAAGAACAGGAACGGGAGGCCGTCTCGCCGCTGCTCGCGTTCGAGTTTCTCCTGGCCGAAGGCCCGGAAGGCACCGCCCGTGACATGCGCCACGCCGAGCCAGGCCCGAACGATGAGGCCGGGGCCCTGCTCCTCGGTGATGACCGGGTATTTCAAGGTTCGTTGGCCGCTGGTAGCGGCGGCCGAGGGCTTCCGGGTACTCGACGTACCGACAGCCCGCGTGCTCGTGCTCTTTCCGCGGGCGCGCGGGGTCGATTTTCCAGTCGTGGCCATACGACAACGCTACCCGCCCGGACACGCTAGAACCGGGAGGCCGGGCCGAGTGTCCGCGTGACTACACCTCGATGACGACCGGGACGATCATGGGACGGCGGCGGAACGAGGAGCTCACCCAGCGGCCGACGACGCGCCGCACGACCTGTTGCAGGGCGTAGGGATCTCGCACGCCGTTGGCGGCCGCCTCCGCGAGGGCGGCCGCGATCGCCGGCTTCACCGCGTCGAAGACGGCGTCATCCTCGGCGAAGCCCTTGGCATGGATCTCGGGGCCGACGACGATATGGCCCGAGGCGGGGTCAACGACGACGATGATCGAGACGAACCCCTCCTCGCCCAGGATGCGGCGGTCCTTGAGATCGGACTCCGTGATCTCACCCACGCTCGTGCCGTCGACGTAGACGAAGCCGAGATCGTACTGGCCGACGACACGGGCCAGCCCGTTCTTCAGGTCGATCACGGTGCCGTCCTCGGCGATGATCGTGCGCTCACGAGGCACCCCGGTGTCGACTGCCAACTGCGCGTTGGCCACCAGATGGCGGTACTCGCCGTGCACGGGAAGCACATTCCGGGGCTTCAGGATGTTGTAGCAGTAGAGCAGCTCGCCCGCGGCCGCGTGCCCGGAGACGTGCACCTTGGCGTTGCCCTTGTGCACGACCGTGGCACCGAGCTTGGTCAGGCCGTTGATCACCCGGTAGACCGCATTCTCGTTTCCCGGGATCAGGCTGGAGGCGAGGATTACGGTGTCACCCGGGCCCACCTCGATCTGGTGCTCCCGGTTGGCCATTCGGGACAGCACGGCCATCGGCTCGCCCTGGGACCCGGTCGACATGTAGACGATCTTCTCGTCGGGGATGTCCCCGGCCTTCTTGAAGTCGACGAGCACGCCCTCCGGCACCCGGAGATAGCCCAGGTCGGCCGCGATCTGCATGTTGCGCACCATCGAGCGCCCGAGAAGTGCCACCCGGCGGCCATTCGCGTGGGCGGCATCCAAGACCTGTTGCACGCGGTGGACGTGACTGGAGAAGCTGGCCACGATGACCCGCCGGGGCGCCTTGGCGATGACCGATTCGAGCACCGGGCCGATCGAGCGCTCGAGCGGGGTGAAGCCCGGCACATCGGCGTTGGTTGAATCCACGAGGAACAGGTCGACGCCGGCCTCGCCGAGACGGGCGAAGGACCGGAGATCGGTGAGGCGGCCATCCAGCGGCAACTGGTCCATCTTGAAGTCGCCCGTGTGGAGAACGACACCGGCGACCGTCTTGATGGCCACGGCCAGCGCATCCGGAATCGAGTGATTCACCGCCACGAACTCTAGTTCGAACGGACCGATCTGCTCGGTCTGCCCTTCCGCCACGGTCAGCGTGTACGGGGTGATCCGGTGTTCCTTCAGCTTCGCCTCGACGAGCGCGAGCGTGAGCCCGGAACCGATCAGGGGAATGTCCTGCTTCAACCGCAGCAGGTAGGGCACGGCGCCGATGTGGTCTTCATGGCCATGGGTCAGAACGACGCCGAGGACGTCGTCCAGGCGATGACGCACGAGCGAGAAGTCCGGCAGGATCACGTCGACTCCGGGATGGTGCTCCTCGGGAAAGAGCACCCCGCAATCGACGATCAGCAGCTTGCCGTTGATCTCGAACACGGTCATGTTGCGACCGATCTCGCCGAGTCCGCCGATCGGGATCACCCGAAGCGTGTCGGGCAGTAGCGGCAGCGGTTCCCGCGCGGACTGCGGCACCGGGGCCGTTTCAGGCCGCTTGATCGTGACGGCCCGCTTGGCGTTCGGCATGACTCAGACGCCTTAGCGCGTGGTTCCGGCGATCTTGGGGAGCGCTCCGCCGGCGGCGGCGTTGCGGTCGGGGCGGAAGTTGGTGAAGTCGATGGAGTCGATGCCCTTGACGAGGTCGATCTCGTTCTCGATCTGGGCGGCCTCCCACTCCTCGGGGCCGACGAGCGGCAGGCGCACGCGCGGGCTGCCGATGCGGCCAAGGCCGTGCAGGATGTACTTCGCGGCGACGGTTCCGGGAACGTGGGTCATCACAGCGCGCACCAGCGGCTCGAGGGCCTTGTGGGCGGCGGTCGCTGTGGCCAGGTCGCCCGCATTCACGGCATCGATGATGGTGCGGTACGGGCCGGACGCGATATTGGCGGTCACGCCGATCAGGCCGGACGCGCCGATGGAGAGGTGCGGCAGCACGTTGGCGTCATCGCCGGAGAAATACATCAGGTCTGTCTGGTTCAGCACGCGGCTGACCTCCGCGAGGTCGCCCTTGGCGTCCTTGACCGCGATGATGTTCGGGTGCTTGGCTGCACGCAGGAACGTCTCGTAGGCGATGGCGACGCCGGTGCGGCCGGGGATGTCGTAGAGGATGACGGGCAGGTCTGTCGCGTCTGCGATCATCCGGAAGTGGGTAAGGATGCCCGCCTGGGTTGGCTTGTTGTAGTACGGCGTGACGATCATGTTGCCGTCGGCGCCGGCCTTCTCGCTCTTCTGGGCGAGCTGCATGGCGTGCGCGGTCTCGTTCGAGCCACCGCCCGTGATGATCTTCGCGCGACCACCGGAGACGGACACGCCGACCTCGACGAGCTTGATCTTCTCGGGGTCTGTCAGCGTCGAGGTCTCCCCTGTCGTGCCGGTCACCACGATGCCGTCGGCGCCGTCGGTGATCACCTTGTCGATGTGCTTCTCGACGGAGGGCCAGTCGACCTCGCCATCAGCGGTGAAGGGGGTGACCAGGGCGACGAGCACCTGGCCGAAGGGATTCTCTACGTTAGCCACGCTCACAGGTTACCGGATCAGAAACCCAGTCGGCCCAGCTGCTTCGGGTCGCGCTGCCAGTCCTTGGCGACCTTGACGCGAAGGCTCAGGAAGACCTGCTTGCCGATCAACGGTTCGATCTGCTTGCGGGCGGCGGCACCGACGGCACCGAGTCGGCTGCCGCTCTTGCCGATGATGATCGACTTCTGGCTGTCGCGCTCGACGAAGATGTTCGCGTAGACCTCGACGAGCTCGCGGTCGTCGCGCTCGATGATGTCATCGATCGTGACGGCGATGGAGTGCGGGAGCTCGTCGTGGACACCCTCGAGGGCAGCCTCGCGGATGAGCTCGGAGATGCGGGCCTCGAGGCCCTCGTCGGTCGTCTGCTCGTTCGGGTAGAGGTTCGGCGACAGGGGCAGGAGCTTCATCAGCTCGGTCGCGAGCGTATCGAGCTGGATGTGGCTGATCGCCGAGATGGGGATCACCGCGTCCCAGTCGCGAAGCTCGGACACGGCCAGCAGCTGGGCCGCGACGGCCGGGCGGGAGGCCGCATCGATCTTGGTGACGATGGCGACCTTCTTGGCACGTGGGAACGAATCCAGCTGCTCGTTGATGAACTTGTCACCCGGGCCGAGCTTCTCGTTCGCCGGGATGCAGTAGCCGATGACGTCGACGTCGCCCAGAGTCGACTGGACGACGGCGTTCAGGCGCTCGCCCAGGAGGGTGCGCGGACGGTGCATGCCCGGGGTGTCCACCAGGATGAGCTGGCCGTCCTTCCTGTGCACGATGCCGCGGATGGCCCGACGGGTGGTCTGAGGCTTTGAGCTCGTGATGGCGACCTTCTCGCCCACGAGGGCATTCGTCAGGGTCGACTTGCCCACATTGGGGCGACCCACGAAGGAGACGAAGCCGGCGCGATGTCCTTCGGGGTTCGAGGCGTCGACCAGTCCGGAAACCGGCGTGGCCTCGCTCGGTGCGCTTTCGGTGTTGGCGGTCTCTTCGTGCTCGGTCATCTACGTTCCCATCTCTGTACCAGGGGCAGCTTCTGCCTCCTCGTCGCGCTGAACCAGCACAGTGCTGATCCGTTTTCTTCGTCCATCGATCTGTTCTGCTGTGAGCAGGAGCCCGAACACCGAGGCGCTCGAACCCGTGACTGCAAGCCGACCGAGTTGTTTCGACAACAGCCCCCCGACGGTGTCAACATCATCATCGTCTAGTTCGAGGTCGAATAGCTCTCCGAGTTCATCGATTGCCAGCCTGGCGCTCACTCGGAACACTCCGTCAGCCACCTGCTCGACCTCCACGGTCTCCCTGTCGTACTCGTCGGAGATGTCTCCTACGAGTTCCTCGATCAGGTCTTCCATGGTCACGAGACCGGCGATTCCACCGTACTCATCAACAACCATGGCCAGATGATTGGAGTCCAGCTGCATCTGTCGCAGCGTGTCGTCAACTTTCTTGGACTCGGGAACGAAAAGCGCCGGGCGGGCCAGAGTGTCGACCGTGATGACGTCGACCTTCTTCGGCCGCTCGTGGCTGAGCCTTGCGACATCCCGCAGATACAGGATGCCGCGGATCTCATCGACGTCGTCGTCGGCGACCACGGGCATCCGGGAGACGCCAGTGGAGAGGAAGAGGCCCATGCCCTGGCCGACCGTAGCCGATTCGTCGACCGTCACCATGTCGGTGCGGGGCACCATGACCTCCCGCACCACGGTGTCGTTGAACTCGATGATGGAGTGGATCAGTTCACGATCCTCCTCTTCGAGCACCTCGAGCTCGGTTGCCTCGTCGACCATGCTGAGCAGCTGCTGCTCGCTGGAGAAGGATGCGGCACCTGGCCGACCGGGGGTGACCCGGTTGCCCAGGGCGACCAGGGCGCCGGCGACCGGTCCGAGAACGACGCGCAGCGTGTGCACGAAGAGCGCGCCGAAGCCGACGAGCCGACGCGGATGCATCCGGCCGACGCTGCGGGGACTGGAACCGACCAGGACGAAGGAGACCGCGGTCATGATCAGAACGGAAAGCAGCAGGGCCCACCAGATACTGGCCATCACCGAGGCGAGCACGATGGTCACGAGCACGGCGGCCGTAGTCTCCGAGACGACCCGGCCGAAGTTGACGGCGTTGACGTGCGAGCTCGTGTCCGCCGCGATCGCCCGGAGGGACCGCTTGGCCCGATAACGGTCGGCCAGCTCGAGGATGTCGGCCCGGGAGAGGGATAGCAGCGCCGCGTCCGTCGCCGCGAACAGGCCGCCGAGGGCGATCAGCAGGACGGCTGCGATGACGAACAGGATGGAGATCATTTCTTCGGCCGGCGACGCTCTTCATCGTGGAAACCCGTGAGGATCTCCTTCTGCAGGCCGAACATCTCCTTCTCCTCATCGGGCTCGGCGTGATCGAAGCCCAGCAGGTGCAGGATGCCGTGGGCGGTGAGCAGCTGAAGTTCTTCCAGCGTCGAGTGACCGGCGGTCACAGCCTGGCCCTCCGCGACCTGCGGACACAGGACGACGTCCCCCAGGAGCCCCGCGGGAGTCGGGGACTCCTCGGTTCCGGGACGCAGTTCGTCCATCGGAAAGCTCAGAACGTCGGTCGGACCCGGCTCGTCCATCCACTGCACATGAAGCTGCTCCATGGCTGCCTCATCGACCAGCATGATGGCGAGTTCGGCGTCGGGGTGCACATGCAACTGGTCGAGCGCGAAAGTGGCGAGGCGCACCAGCGCCGACTCGTCGACCTCGATGGTGGACTCGTTGTTGATCTCGATGCTCATGGTCGCTTCCGGTATTTCTTGTCGCGTTCAAAGGCCTCAGTGCTCTGGGCCTGCTTGTGTGCCTGCAGAATCTGGTCGTATCTCGTATAGGCGTCGACGATCGCGCCGACGAGGGTGTGCCTGACGACATCCGCGCTGGTGAGTGTCGCGAAGTGGATGTCCTCGATCCCGTCGAGCACGCGGGTGACCAGCTGCAGGCCGCTCGTGCCGATGGGCAGGTCAACCTGGGTGATGTCCCCGGTGATCACCATTCGCGAGCCGAAGCCGAGCCGAGTGAGGAACATCTTCATCTGCTCGGGAGTCGTGTTCTGCGCCTCGTCGAGCACGATGAACGAATCGTTCAGCGTTCGGCCACGCATATAGGCCAGCGGAGCCACCTCGATGGTGCCGGACGCCAGCAGCTTCGGGACGATCTCGGGGTCGAGCATCTCGTTCAGCGCGTCGAACAGGGGCCTGAGGTAGGGGTCGATCTTGTCGGTCAGGGTTCCCGGCAGAAAGCCGAGACGCTCACCGGCCTCCACGGCCGGACGGGTCAGGATGATGCGGTTGACCTCCTTGCGCTGAAGGGCCTGCACCGCCTTGGCCATCGCCAGGTACGTCTTGCCGGTTCCGGCGGGCCCGATGCCGAAGATGATCGTGTTCTCGTCAATCGCATCGACGTAGTTCTTCTGGCCGATCGTCTTGGGTCGAATGCTGCGCCCACGGGCCGAAAGAATCGTCTGGCCGAGCACCCCGGAGGGCGAGGACCGGGGGTCTTCGTCGAGCATGCGCGCGCTCGTGGAAACCTCACTCGGGGTCAGGTCTTGGCCGTTTCGCACCATCAGCAGCAACTCCTCGATCAGTCTGCGGGCATCCTGCACCTGGTTCTCGTTGCCGGTGAGAGTGATCTCGTTTCCGCGGACGAGAAGGGCCACCTCGGGAAACTCCCGCTCGATGCGGGTGAGCAGGCGGTCCTGGGGTCCGAGCAGGCGAACCATCTGGATGCCGTCGACGAGAAGTCGCTCCTCGGCCCTACCGGCCGTGCCGGCGGACTCGCTACGAACCAATGCGAGACTCCTCGAGTGCGCCGGAGAGGACGTGCCCATGCACGTGGAAGACGGTCTGGCCTGCGTTGGCCCCGGTGTTGAATACGAGCCGGAACTGGCCGTCGCTCTCGGCTGACGCGACCTGCTGGGCCACAGCGACCATCTCCGCCAGGAGAGCCGGGTCACCGGCCGCCAGCTCGACGACGTCGCGATAGAGCTCGCTCTTGGGCACGACCAGGACGTGCACGGGGGCCTGCGGTGCGACGTCGCGAAAGGCGATCACGCGTTCTGTCTCGGCAACGATGGTCGCCGGGATCTCCCGCGCCACGATACGGGAGAAGATCGAGGGTCCTGTCGCGTCAGCAGTCATAGCGTCATCTTAAGGCGGCTCACCGTGAAGCACCTGACGACGGCAGTGTTGAGCATCTACCAGCGCTCAAGTCGAGCATTGAGAACGGCCAGGGCGGCGGGGCCGGCCGTGGACGTTCGGAGGATCTCCGGGCCGAGGCGCACCCGCAGGGCACCGGCCTCCTCCAGGACGCTGAGCTCGTGCCCCGAGATGCCGCCCTCCGGGCCGACCACCAGCACGATCCGGGCAGGCTCGCCCCCCGTGGAATTCGCGGGGTCGGTCAACTCCACCTCGCTGAGTCTGAGTTCTGCCGTGGGGTCGAGCACGAGCATCCGCGATTCGGACGCGAGGCGGGCAAGCTGCTTCGTCGACACGTGTTCGCCGACCGCGGGTACCCACGAGCGGATCGACTGCTTCGCAGCCTCCTTGAGAATCGACGACCAGCGCTCGATGCCCTTCCCGACCTTGGCGCCGACCCATTTGGACACCGAGCGGTCGGCGGCCCACGGGATGACCCCGGAGACGCCGAGCTCTGTGGCCGCCTGGATCGCCATCTCGTCACGGTCGCCCTTGGCCAACGCCTGGGCCAGCCACAGCGCGGGCGCCGCGGCGGGCTCCAGTCGAACGGTTTCGACCACGATCTCAAGGGCCCCCGGCGCCACCGCGCTGATCGCCCCGAAAACGACGAGGCCCGCGCCGTCACCGATCGAGATCCGCTCACCGACCCGCAGCCGGTTGACCGTCACCGCGTGCCGCGCCTCATCCCCCGCCAGGGCAACGGCGTCGCCAACAGCATGCGGCACCTGGGCAAGGTCTGCCCGGAGAAAAAGAGAACTCAACGCTAGACGTTCGTGAACTTGTCGCGGAGCTTCGCGAAGAGACCCTGCTGGAAGTGGCCGAGGCCGGGAGCGGGGTACTTGTGGCTCGCCGCGAGCTGTTTGACGAGTTCCTTCTGCTTGGTGTCGAGCTTCGTGGGCGTGACGACCTGGACCCCGACCTTGAGGTCGCCGCGGCCGGCGCCGCGAAGGTGCGTCACACCACGACTCTTGACGGTGATGACCTCGGAGCTCTGGGTTCCGGGCTTGAGCTCGATCTCGATCTCGCCGTCGAGGGCCACAAGCTTCGCCGTCGTGCCGAGCAGCGCGTCCCACATGTGCACCTCGAGGGTGCAGAGCAGGTCATCGCCATTGCGGCTGAAGACCTCGTTGTGCCGCACCTTCATCTCGAGGTAGAGGTCGCCGCTCGGTCCGCCCGCTGGACCGACCTCGCCCTGGCCGAGCAGCTGCAGCCGAAGGCCGGTGTCGACGCCCGCGGGGATGTCGATCGGGATGGTGCGCCGGGCGCGGACGCGGCCCTGGCCCTGGCACGTGACGCAGGGGTAGGGAATGACGGTGCCGTAGCCGCGGCAGGTGCCGCACGGGGACGACGTCATGACATTGCCGAGAAGGGACCGGACGGCGCGCTGGATCTGGCCGCTGCCATGGCAGATGTCGCAGGTCACGGGGTTCGTCCCCGGCTGGCAGCAGGAGCCTTCGCAGGTCGCACAGAGGATGGCCGTATCGACCTCGAGGTCGCGGTGGGTGCCGAAGATGACCTCGGCGAGGTCGACCTCCACCCGGAGAAGGGCGTCCTGGCCCTGCTCCTCACGTGACTTCGGGCCACGACCTCCGCCTGCTCCGCCACCGAAGAACGTCTCGAAGATGTCGCCGAACCCGCCGAACCCGCCCGCGCCGCCGGAGAAGCCCTGCTGCGGTCCGCGATCGTAGTCCCGGCGCTGGCCGGGATCGCTCAGCACGTCGTACGCGTGCGTCACCATCTTGAACCGCTCCTGGGCCTCCGGGGCCGGGTTCACGTCCGGGTGCAGTTCCCGGGCCAGGCGCCGGTAGGCCTTCTTGATCTCGTCGATCGATGCGGACTTATCTACACCGAGGACGTCGTAATGGTCAGCCACGCGGGGCTTCTCCTTCTGGTTTCCAACAGCAGCGGTTCACGCTGCGATCGTAGGTTCTTAGTCGGGAAATAGTCTGGGGGTCGGCGGGGCGAGGTGCCACTAGCCGTCGCCGAGGGAGCGGGACAGATAGCGGGCGACGGCGCGGACCGCGGCCATGTTGCTGGAGTAGTCCATCCGTGTCGGGCCGAGAACACCGAGGTGGGCCACGGCGCCCCCCTGGGCGAGATAGCCGCTGGCCAGGATCGACGTCTCTGCGAGCCCGAACGGGGCGTTCTCGCGGCCGATGGATGCCGACACCCCTCGCTGGTCCGCCTCGAGCTCACTGAAGAGGCGCAGCAGCACGACCTGCTCTTCGACGGCCTCCAGCACGGGCAGGATGCTGCCGTGGAAGTCCTCCTCGGTGCGCACCAGGTTCGACGCGCCGGCGATCACCAGCCGATCCTGCCGATTCGCCGCGACCTGCTCCGCGAGCGCCAACGCGATCGTGTTCACCACGCCTCGCCGACCCTCGGGGAACAGGCCGGCCAGGCCCTCCATCCGGCCCGCGGCCTCGAGCACGCCCACGCCCACCAGCGCGGTATTGAACTTCGCCCGCAACTCGCCGAGGAAATCGACGTCGACGATCTCGGGAACATCGACGACGCGCTGGTCGACGTGCCCGGTATCCGTGATGACAACGGAGAGGAGCTTCGTCGGGGACAGGGACACGACCTCGATGTGACGAAGCCTCGCCTGCGACAGCGACGGATACTGCACCATGGCGACCTGGTGGGTCAGCTGCGAGAGGAGTCGGACGGTTCGGGAGAGCACGTCGTCAAGGTCGGCGGATTCGCCGAGGAATGTCTCGATCGCCTGCCGCTGCGCGACGGTGAGGGGTTTGAGGTCGGCAAGATGATCGACGAACATGCGGTAGCCCTTGTCTGTCGGGATTCTTCCCGAGGACGTGTGGGGGGCCGTGATGAGGTCTTCCTCTTCGAGGAGGGCCATGTCGTTGCGAATGGTCGCGGCGGAAACACCGAAGGAGTGCCTGTCCACTATCGACTTCGAGCCCACGGGTTCACGCGAGGCGACGTAGTCCTGCACGATGACTCGAAGCACCTCAAGGCTGCGATCAGACACCACGGTCATTCACCGCCCTCACATTTGGCACTCGCTGTGTTTGAGTGCCAATTGTATCGTGCACGCCTGTGGTCGGCGAACGGGCCGGACCCGGTCTGTGCGGAGAATAGGTGCTTGCCGGGAAAAAGCTGGCGGGATTATATTTTTTGCCATATCGATGGAAAGGGTTTGACCATGTCCGATTCCAACTCTCCTTCACCGCCGGCCGCCGCACCGCTGACCCCCGAGCAGGACCGGCAATGGGCGATGCTCGGCCAGTTCGGCGGCATCCTTGGCTTCATCCCCCCGCTGATCATCTGGCTCGTCTTTCGTGATCGAGGCCGGTTGACGGAGCAGGAGGCCAAGGAGTCCCTCAATTTCCAGATCAGCGTGGCGATCTTCGTCCTCGGCTTCTACATCCTCGGAACGATCCTGAGCTTCGTCATCATCGGCCTGCTGCTCTTTCCCCTGGCCGTGGCCGTCAGCATCGCCGGCGTGGTCTTCGCTATCGTTGCGGGTATCAAGGTCAACGGGGGCGGTACCTACCGATACCCCTATACCTTCCGGTTCATCAAGTAAGGACTTCTCTCGTGAGCACCCCTGAAGCATCCGAATCCGCAGGCCTGCCCTACGAGCCGCAGTCGTTGCTCACCCCCCAGGACCAGCGGCTGTGGGCGACCCTGATTCACCTGGGTGGCATCTTCTTCGGTTTCATCCCGGCGCTCGTCGGCTTCCTCGTCCTGAAGGACCGCGGGGCGTTCATCCGCCAGCACACGACCACCGCCCTGAACTTCCAGATCTCCTTGGTGATCTATCTGCTGGGTACGACGATCCTGATCTTCGTCACCTTCGGGATCGCGTACATCCTCTTCTTCGGGATCTATATCGCGGCATTAGTCTTCATGATCATCGCGGCGGTCAAGGCCAACAACGGTGAGAACTACTACTACCCGCTGACCATCAAGTTCATCAAGTAGGCAACGGTCTCGGCCGCCGGGTCGAACTAGGGCGTCAGGCGGCGCACCACAGCGTCGGCCAGGAGCCGGCCCCGGAGCGTGAGCGTCACCCGTCCGCCGATGGCGGCACGGCCGTCGATCAGCCCGTCCGCGATCAGCCCTGCGACCTCGCTTCTGGCCTCGGGCGCCAGGGAGTGGATCGCGAGGCCCTCGCGGATGCGGGACATCAGCAGCACGCGCTCGACCTCGCGAGTCGCAGCATCCAGGGTCTCGCGGCCCGCGGCCGGTGACTCGCCGGCCAGCATGCGCTGGGCGTAGGCGGCGGGGTGCTTCACATTCCACCACCGTGTGCCACCGACGTGGCTGTGGGCCCCCGGCCCGATTCCCCACCAGTCCTCACCGCGCCAGTACGAGAGGTTGTGCCGAGAGAGCTCTGCCTCGTTCTTGGCCCAGTTGCTGACCTCGTACCAACTGAAGCCGGCCTCCTCCAGGAGCGCATCCGCCAGTTCGTACATGTCGGCTGCCACATCGTCATCGGGAGTCGCCACCTCGCCCGACTTGATCTGGCGCGCGAGCTTCGTGCCCTGCTCGATGATCAGTGCGTAGGCCGAGATGTGGTCGGGGTTGCACGATATCGCGCTCACCAGCGACTCCCGCCAGTCTTCGAGGGACTCTCCCGGCGTGCCGTAGATGAGGTCGAGGCTGACCCGGAGGCCGGCCTCGCGGGCCCAGGCCACGACAAGAGGCACCCGCTCGGGGTCGTGCGTGCGGTCGAGGGTCGCGAGCACGTGCGGCACGGCCGACTGCATGCCGAAACTCACCCGGGTGAATCCGGCGGCCGCCAGCGCCTGGAGATACTCCTCATCGACCGAGTCGGGGTTCGCCTCTGTCGTCACCTCGGCGCCGGGGGCGAGCCCCCAGGTGTCGATGATCGCGGTCAGCATGCGCGCCAGGTCGGTCGCGGGCAGGAGCGTGGGCGTTCCCCCGCCGAAGAAGACCGTGGCGGCGGGGCGCCGCGGCAGGCCAGACGCCTCGAGCACCCTGTCGGCCAGTTCGATCTCCAGGATCGCCTGACTCGCATAGTCACTCTGATTCGCACCGTGCAGCTCGGTCGACGTATAGGTATTGAAGTCGCAGTAGCCACAGCGCACACGGCAGAACGGCACGTGCACGTAGACACCGAAGTCGTGGCCTTCAGACAGTTCGACGGCGGCAGGCTCCAGCAGGCCATCGCTCGGGGCCGGATCTCCGACGGGAAGTGCGCTCGCCAAAACGGCGCGACTACTGCGTACGCCCGGGCAGGAGCGCCCGGAGGTAACGTCGGGTCATCATCCGCTGGCGCCGACGCAGAATCGGGGTGCCGAGCCGGTAGAACCACGTGCTGGCCCGGGAGAATGCGCGCACGGTGAACCAGACGGAGTCGTCGGGCTCGTGCACCACGATGAAGCTCTCCTCACCCTGCTGCGGATGCCCGGGCAGGGTGCCGTAGGCGAAGCCGGCCCGGTCAGGCTCCTCGATCACGAGAACGACCCGCACCGGGGCCACGACCTTCAAGCCGAAGGCCTTCACCACCAGGTCGGCGGACATTCCCGCGGAGACCCGGGCGGACCCGTCGGCCGTGTACGCCTGCTCGCTCTCGTCGTGGATGGGTGCGATCGGCTGACCCGATGCGTCATAGACCAGCCCGGTGTAGTCGGTGTCTGTGGGAGACGGAAGCTCGACATTCGTGACGTCGATTCCGCTGCCGCGCTGCACGCCCCAGCTGAGCAGCGTCGCGGCCGCAGCCTCGAAGCGCTCGATTCCGCTGCCGAGGCGAATCCTGTCCTCGCTCGGTCGATACCCCGTCGGCGGATAGTAGAGCAGGTCGGGGGCCTGGCTGGCCCCGACCGCGGCATAGCTGAGCGATTCGCCGACGTGCGTGCTGCGCTGGGTCATCGGCTACTTCTTGTCTTTCTTCTCGACATCGCCACTGAGGGCCGCGATGAAGGCCTCCTGGGGCACCTCGACGCGGCCGACCATCTTCATCCGCTTCTTGCCCTCTTTCTGCTTCTCCAGCAGCTTGCGCTTGCGGGAGATGTCGCCGCCGTAACACTTGGCGAGCACGTCCTTGCGCATGGCGCGAATGGACTCGCGGGCGATGATGCGCGCGCCGATGGCGGCCTGGATCGGCACCTCGAACTGCTGGCGCGGGATGAGCTCACGGAGCCGACCGGTCATCAGCGTGCCGTAGGCGTAGGCCTTCTCGCGGTGCACGATCGCCGAGAAGGCGTCGACCTGCTCGCCCTGCAGCAGGATGTCGACCTTGACGAGGTCGGCCTCCTGGTCGCCGATGGGCTCGTAGTCAAGCGACGCGTAGCCGGCGGTCTTGGACTTCAGGCTGTCGAAGAAGTCGAAGACGATCTCCCCGAGGGGCATGTTGTAGCGGATCTCGACGCGGTCCTCGCCCAGGTACTCCATGCCGAGCAGGGTGCCGCGGCGCTGCTGGCAGAGCTCCATGATGACGCCGACGTAGTCCTTCGGCGCGAGGATCGCGGCCTTGACCATCGGCTCCTTGACACTGGCGATCTTGCCGGTGGGGAACTCGCTCGGGTTCGTGACCGTGACGGTCTTCTTGTCTTCGGTGGTCACCTCGTAGATCACCGAGGGCGCCGTGGCGATCAGGTCGAGGTTGAACTCACGCTCGAGTCGCTCGTTCACGATCTCGAGGTGCAGGAGGCCTAGGAATCCGCAACGGAAGCCGAAGCCGAGGGCAACGGAGGTCTCGGGCTCGTAGACGAGGGCGGCATCCGACAGCTTCAGCTTGTCGAGTGCCTCGCGCAGAATCGGATAGTCGGAGCCGTCGATCGGGTACAGCCCCGAGAAGACCATCGGCAGCGGCTCGGAGTAGCCCTTCAACGCGACCGTGGCCGGCTTCAGCGCGGTCGTGACGGTGTCTCCGACCTTGCTCTGGCGAACATCCTTGACGCCGGTGATCAGGTAGCCGACCTCGCCGACCCCCAGTCCCTTGCTCTCGGTGGGCTCGGGTGAGGAGACGCCGATCTCGAGGATCTCGTGGGTCGCCCGGGTCGACATCATCTGGATGCGCTCGCGCGGCGAGAGGTGCCCGTCGATCATGCGCACGTAGGTGATGACGCCGCGGTAGGAGTCATAGACCGAGTCGAAGATCATCGCTCGGGCGGGGGCGTTGGCGTCGCCGACCGGGGCGGGGATCAGCTGGGTGACGCGGTCGAGCAGGTCTTCAACACCCATGCCGGTCTTGCCCGAAACCCGGAGCACGTCCTCGGGGTTTCCGCCGATCAGGCTGGCGAGCTCCTTGGCGTACTTGTCGGGATCCGCCGCCGGCAGGTCGATCTTGTTCAGCACAGGGATGACCATCAGGTCGTTCTCGAGCGCCAGATAGAGGTTGGCGAGGGTCTGTGCCTCGATGCCCTGGGCCGCATCCACCAGCAGGATCGCGCCTTCGCACGCCGCCAGTGAGCGGGAGACCTCGTAGGTGAAGTCGACGTGGCCCGGGGTGTCGATCATGTTCAGGGCGTAGGTCGTGCCGTCCATCTCCCACGGCATCCGAACGGCCTGGCTCTTGATCGTGATGCCGCGCTCGCGCTCGATGTCCATGCGGTCGAGGTACTGGGCGCGCATGTCGCGGTCGCTGACGACGCCGGTCATCTGGAGCATCCGGTCGGCGAGCGTCGACTTGCCGTGGTCGATGTGGGCGATGATGCAGAAATTGCGAATGAACGCGGGGTCGGTGGAGGCAGGTTCCAGCGCCTTGGATGCTTGGGGGCTCACACGTTCCTCTTGCTCTTATTCAGGGATCGGACCATTCTGCCACGCCGCGACCGCCGGGGCCTGCGCCGCGCCTCTGGTGAGGGGGCCGCATTAAGCGATTGAATGAACCATGAGCATTTTTTTGACCGGCGCGACCGGCTACATCGGATCAGCAGTTCTTCGCCAGCTTCGCCTTCAGGGTCGCGACGTCACGGCACTCGTGCGCACCGCCGAGAATGCCCGGCGCGTCGAGGCTCTGGGTGCCGTGGCCGTCATCGGGGACATCACCGATACCCACACGGTGAGCGCCCTGGCCCTCGCCAGCAGCGGAGTGATCCACACCGCGTCCCCCGGCGACACGACCAGCCGCGAGGTCGACGCCGCCTTCGTGACCGCGGTGTTCGCCGGCCTCGAGGGAAGTGACAAGCCGTACGTGCACACGGGCGGAATCTGGTCGTACGGCTCAGGCGCGTCCATCACCGAGCACTCCCCGCTGAACCCGCCGGAGCTCGTTGCGTGGCGCTCGGCTATCGAGGAGCGGATCCACCGCGCCCACGGGGTCAAGACCACTGTCATCGCGCCCGGGGTCGCCTTCGGCTACGGCGCGGGGATCCCGTCGATGTTCACCTCCGGCCCATACGGCACCGCTGAGACCCCGGCCGTGCAGTTGATCGGCGACGGCAGCCAGCACTGGACGACGGTCTTCGTCGACGACCTGGGCGAGCTGTACGTGCTCGCGTTCGACCTGGCCGACGGGGGCACGACCTACGTCGCCGCGAGCGGGGAGAACCCCACGGTGCGGGAGATCGGCATCGCAGCCGCCGACGGCCTCGGCTTCACCGGCGCCGTCAGGGAGAACACGATCGAGGAGACGTATGCGAGGCTCGGCAAGCCGTTCGCCGACGCCCTGCTGCTCGACCAGCAGGCGATCGGCAGCGCGGCACGCATCGACCTCGGCTGGGAGCCCAACGGCCCCTCGCTCCTGGACGACCTGCGCACAGGCTCCTACCTCAAGTAACACCCTCCGTTTTCAGGCAGTAGCCGCGCGCAACCGCCTGGGGCGGTTGGCGGCGGCTACTGCCTGAAAACGGA
>CANFBG010000035.1 GCA_947444785.1 Microbacteriaceae bacterium
GCGGGCGAGGTCGCTCTCGGTGACGGTGACGACCTCGTCGACGAGGTCTTTGATGATGGCGAAGTTCAGCTCGCCCGGGCGCGACACGATGATGCCGTCGGCCATGGATGGGCTGGTCACGATCTTGACCGGCTCCCCCGCGGCCAGCGAGACCGGGTACGCGGCCGCGTTCTCGGCCTGCACGCCGACGACCCGGATGGTGCGCCCGAGCTCTGCGGCACGCTGCTTCACGGCTGCGGCGACACCGGAGATGAGGCCGCCACCGCCGATCGGCACGACGACCTGGGCCAGATCGGGCACATCGTCGAGGATCTCGAGACCCAGAGTGGCCTGGCCCATGATCACGTCGCGGTGATCGAACGGCGGAATCAGGATGGCGCCGGTGGTCTGGGCGAACTCCGCGGCGGCCCGGAGCGGCTCATCGACGGTCAGTCCGCGCAGCACGACCTCGGCGCCGTACGCGCGAGTGGCCTGGAGCTTGGGCAGGGGCACGCCGAGGGGCATGAAGATGGTCGCCTTGATGCCCAGCTCCCGGGCGGCGAAGGCCACGCCCTGGGCATGGTTGCCGGCGGACGCCGCGACGACACCGTGCGACTTCTGCTCGTCGCTGAGGCCAGAGAGCCGGTTGTACGCGCCGCGGATCTTGTAGGACCCGGTGCGCTGCAGGTTCTCACACTTCAGCAGGACGGGCGAACCCAGCTCGGTCGAGAGAAACCGCGAGGTCTCCATGGGCGTCGGGTCGATGATGCTGTACACCCGAGCCCTGGCCGCCTCGATCTCGTCGAGAGTAGGCATTGCGGGAGCGGAGGTTTCAGTCATTCGGCGGCGGCTTTCGGTTCGGTATCCCTCAACTTTAGAGCACTGTCGGCCTCAGGTTGCGGCAGCGGCGGCGGCAGGCGCCAGACGCCGGATGCGATGTAGGTGATCATGACATTTGCGACGGCGACCACGGGAACGGCGAAGAGGGCGCCCGGGATTCCGGCCAGCATCGAGCCGCCGGCAACGGCCAGCACCACGGCGAGCGGATGCACCTTCACCGCGGCCCCCATGATCAGCGGCTGCAGCACATGGCCCTCGACCTGCTGCACGAGCAGCACGATACCGAGCATGATCAGGGCGACGACCCAGCCGTTGTAGACGAGGGCGATGAAGACCGCGACGCCGCCCGTCAGAACGGCGCCGATGACGGGGATGAACGAGCCCAGGAACACCAGGACGGCGATCGGGAACGCGAGGGGCAGCTGCAGGATGGCGGCACCGACGCCGATGCCGATCGCATCCACCGTGGCCACCAGGATCTGGATCTTGATGAAGTTCTGCAGCGTCAGCCAGCCGGCCTCACCGGCCCCGTTCAGCGCAGTGCGGGCGCGACGCGGGAACAGGTGCACGATCCACGCCCAGATGCGCTCCCCGTCGATCAGGATGAACAGGGTCGTGAAGAGCGCCAGCACGAGGCCGACGACGAACTCGCCGACCGTGGAGCCCACCGCCAGGGCGCCGGTGAAGATCGCCGAGCCCTGCCCCTGCAACGCGCCGAAGAGCTGGTCGACATAGCCGGTGAACTGCGCGTCGGAGATCTGGAGCGGCGAGTCGGCCAGGAACTGCTTGAGCTCGCCGAACGACGTGATCGTCTGCTGCTGCAGGTCGCCGAAGCCGGCTCGAACCTGCAGGACGACCAGGAATAGCAGCCCGGTCACGACGATGATCACACCGAGTTCGGCCACGGCGATCGCCAGGCCCCGCGGCAGCCCCCGTCGCACCATCATGTTCTTGAACGGCACCAGGAGCGCCGACAGCAAGACCGCAACGAGCACGGGGATGACCAGGAGCCTCAACTGGATCACGATGAAGATGAACACCGCGATGAGGGCCAGAATGGCCAGCAGCCGCCACGACCACGCCCCGGCGATCCTTACGCCGACAGCGACGCCGTCTTCTCCGCGCGATGAATCCCGACGATGATCAGAACCGGTTTCAGACATGCTTCACGTTACCCATCGTTCGATTCTAGGCGGACCGTGACACCCGAAGATGGGCCAGGAGAAGACCTAGAACTCGCGTCCCATGGTCTTCAGTCGCTCGATGCGGGCCTCGATCGGCGGGTGCGAGCTGAACAGGCGGGTCATGACGCCCGGCTTCAGCGGGTCGGCGATCCACATATGGCTCATGGTGCTTGCCTGCTTCTGCAGGGGACGACCGTACTGGCCGAGCTTCTCGAGGGCGCTGGCGAGCGCATCCGGATACCTGGTGGTCATCGCGCTCGTCGCGTCGGCCAGGTACTCGCGCTCCCGGGAGACCGCGGCCTGCACGATTCCGGCGATCAGCGGGGCGACGATCATGGCGACCAGGCCGAAGACGAGGATGAGCGGGTTTCCGCCGCCGCCGTTGTTGTTGTTGCGGCCGCCGAAGAAGGCCATCCGCAGGAACATGTCGGCGATGAAGCCGACCGCGACGACGAGGCCGAAGACGATCATCGACACGCGGATGTCGTAGTTCTTGACGTGACCCAGCTCGTGGGCCATCACACCCTCCAGTTCGGCATCCGTCATGATGTCGAGCAACCCCGTGGTCGCGGCGACGACGGAGTGCTCGGGATCGCGCCCCGTGGCGAAGGCATTGGGGGCGGGATCGTTCACGATGTAGACCTTGGGCATCGGCATGCCGTTGGTGATCGAGAGGTTCTCGACGACGCGCCAGAGCCTCGGGTTGTCGGCCTGCTCGATCTGGATGGCACCGCTCATCGCGATGGCCTGCGAGCTCGCGGCGAAGTACTGGATCGCGGCGTAGGCGCCCGCGAAGACGAGAGTCATGATCACGATCGTGGGGTTGCCGTAGACGCGGGCCGCCAACGCCCCGAGCCCGCCGATGATCAGCAGAAACAGGATCATGATGAAGACGGTGTTGCGTTTGTTCTTTGCTATCGCGCTGTACATCTAGGGCGGCGCTTAGAACTGAACGCGCGGGGGCTCCGCGATGGCGGCCGCGTCGGCCACCTCGAAGAACTCACGCTCGGTGAAGCCGAGGTTCTTGGCAAAGATGTTGTTGGGGAAGACCTGGATCTTCGTGTTCAGCTCGCGAACCCCGCCGTTGTAGAAGCGGCGCGAGGCCTGCACCTTGTTCTCGGTGTCGACGAGCTCGCCCTGCAGCTGGAGGAAGTTCGTACTCGCCTGCAGCTGCGGGTAGGCCTCGGCGACGGCGAAGATGCTCTTCAGCGCACTCTGCATGTGGTTCTCGGCCTCGGCCGCGGCGTGCGGGTCGCCGGCGGAGAGGGTCTCGGCGCGGGCCTTGGTGACCGCCTCGAAGACGCCCTTCTCGTGGGCTGCATAGCCCTTGACCGCCTCGATGAGGTTCGGAATCAGGTCGGCACGGCGCTTGAGCTGCACCGTGATGTCGCTCCAGGCCTCGTCGACCCGCACCTTCAGGGTGACCAGGGCGTTGTACGTCGCCCACAGGTAGATGCCGACAATTGCGGCGAGAACAACGACGATGAGGACCGGAATGAGCCATGACATGCTCATACTCTAACGAATGGCCCCCCGGCAAGGGGTCGAACCCAAGGATGCTCCCAGCAAAATCTCAAGCCATTTCCGGGAATCTGCCCGCCGGGGCGAGGTTTCAGGTTCGGCTGCCCAAGAGGGCCTGCAGCCAGCGGTAGGACTCTTTGGGGCTGCGCTCCTGGGTGGTGAAGTCAACGTGCACGAGCCCCCACCGCCGCGTGAAGCCGTGCTCGAACTCGAAGCCGTCCAGGAGCGAGCGAATCGTGATCCCGCGAAGATCCACTGCCGCGGCCGGCGCATCGGGGCGCGTGGCCCTGACGGCCGCCTCGATGTGCGCCTCGAGATAGCCGATGCGCGCGGTGTCGGCGATGACCCGATCGCCCGTGCGGTCATCCAGCGCCAGCACGTCGGGGTAGCCTGCCCCGAGGCCCGTCAGGAAGACGGGCGGCAGTGCGTCGCCGTAGCGCGCGGCGATTTCGGCGAGGGCCGTCTCGAGGTACTCCGGCGCGACGGGCGCGCCGGTTCCGGTCGCCCGGAACTCCGGCCAGCCCTCGACCCGATAGTGCACGCCGGCCACCGACCGGCCGAGCAGAACGGGGGGCGCGCCGACCCGCGTCGGTGCCTCGTAGCCGACACCGTAGAAGTCGAGCGGCTGGCCGATCAGGCGCAGGTCTGCATCATCGATTTGAGCCAGCGGCGCCAGCGCCTCGGCGAAGTGATCGGGGATCTCCGGGTAGTGCCCCAACAACACGGAGTCGGCGAAGATGCGGTTGTGCACCGCGTCGAATAGCCAGGCGGCCGCGGTGTCGTCGTCGTCGGAGCTCGTGGCCTCGACCGGCGTGTAGGCATTCGTCAGGCCGATTCCGCCGCGCACGCCGGCACCGCGGAGCGCCTGAACAGCCATGCCATGACCGAGCAACAGAGTGTGGGCCACGGGCAGCGCCGCGGTGAGGCCGAGTCGCTCCCCTGGGGCATGCACGGCCGAGACGTATCCGGCGAAGACGAGGGTCGCCGGCTCATGCATCGTCACCCAGCGCTCGACCCGGTCGCCGAAGAGCTCCCCGAGCTCAAAGGCCAGGTCCGCGAAGCGGCCCGCCGTGTCGCGGTTCTGCCAGGAATCCGTGAGCTCAAGGGGGGTATCCCAGTGGAACAGGGTGGCCACAGGGCTGATGCGGGCCGCGAGGAGGCCGTCGAGGAGCCGATCGTAGAAGGCCACGCCATCCGTGTTCAGCCTGCCTCGGCCGTCGGGTTGCACGCGCGGCCACGAGAAGGAGAACCCGTAGGCGTCGGCGCCGAGGTCTCTGATCAGCGCCGTGTCTTCGTCGACGCGGTGATAGCTATCGGCCGCGACATCCGCGGTGCCGCCGCCGGCTATTCGACCCGACTGGTGGCTGAAGGAGTCCCAGACCGACTCGCCACGGCCGCCGTCGCGGGTCGCACCCTCGACCTGGAAAGCACTCGTGGACACGCCCATCGAGAGCCCCTGCGGGAGCATCGCCCCCAGGGACTCCGCACTCGGGTAGCGCTGGCGGGCCGAGGGATCGCGAGGCGGGGGCGTCATGGCGTGGGCAATTCGATTCAGTCGGATGCGCGGCAACCCGCCCACGCGGGCGCGCAGCAAGCTTCGCTTTCGAGCCTAGACGCTCGACGAGGCCGGGAATTCGATGGCGCTGGTCTCCTCACCTCGGGAGATGACGACCGTCGCCAGCGGCCCACGCCCGACCGGGAGCAGTCGGGCGGTGAAACTGCCTGCCGGCACCGAGGACAGCGTCTCCGTGATCCACCGGCTGACGGCCGTCAACTCGTCGGTGGTCAACGGATCATCGTGTCGATCGTCGAACAGCGTGACCTGCACCCCGCGGCGCCTCGCCTCGCGGACGACACCGGACAGGACCTCGCCCGCGAGGCCGGGCGCCCGGGCGGCATCACGGAGACTGCCCTCGACGAGCAGGCACTCCAGGCGCTCCTCGGCCGAGAGGGGCTTTCCCTCACTGATGCGCAGAAGAAGGGGGCCGGCAATGCCGAGCAGCCTGTCGGTGTGCTCCTTGCGCGCCTCCAGAACCGCGGCCACAGCCTCCTGTTCGGCGATGGCGAGTCGCTCGACCTCCCAGGCGGAGCTCGCCCGGCGCTCAATACGGGCGACGCCCGTGAGAAAGATCGTTCCGATCATCAGCAGTCCAGCACCCCCGAGGGCGACGCCCATCGAGGCGGTGTCGCCGGCCCCCTTGGTCAAGACCCATACGGCCTGCAGCAGCAGAACGACAAGCATGCCCAGCCAGGCCGCTGCCACGCGCCCGCGGAGGGCCAGCACCAGAAGGAGGATGGTGCTTGCCCACAGGTGTCTGTCCGACAGCGCGGCGCTGGCCGGGACGGGGGTTTGGAGGGTGACGATAACCATGTTGACGGTCGCGGCGATCAGCACGATGAGCGTCGAGCTGCGATCGATCTGATTCTCGCCGGGGAGACTCACCACGAGCAGGCCCAGCAGCGCAACCGAGATCGGAATCAGCGTCGAGGCGATCGAGGATCCCTTGACGAGGCCGACGATCTCATTCACGATCTCGACGGCGATCAGGCCCGCGACGACGATGCCGAAGCCTCGGCGAGGCCACTCGCCCAGGGCCACCGTTGGCCCTGGCAGCCACGCACCAAGTGCCGGCGTACCCGTCGAGGTCGCGCTCACGGGCGGCGCCAGCGGAGCGTGACGATCGTGCCGACGCCCACGCCGGATCGCACGTCGGCGTCACCGCCGTCGATGCCGCGCATGCGCTCGATGATGCTCACCGCGACGCCCATCCGGGCGTGGGGAACCGCGTCGGTGTCGAACCCGGCACCGTTGTCGAGGATGAAGACCTCGACGACGTCCGAGGCGATCCGTGTGTGAACCGCGCGCTCCACTGATTTGAAGGCCACACCGGCGTGGCGGATGCTGTTGCGCAACGCCTCGGTCGTCGCCGCGGCCATGGCCTGCGCACACTCAGACGGAATCCGCCCGTCGGAATCGATCTCAAAGGTGAAAACCACGGAGGAATGCGAATCGAGGATGACCTCGCGCTGCTGCGTGACGAACTCGCTGCCCGACATGTCTGTCAATTTCAGCCGGGTGCCCGGGCCAGACGTGGCGAGGAGGTCGAGCTGCTCCAGGGTCTGGCGCGCACCGAGCGCCACCTCCGCCCTGGCCGAGACACGGTCCCGGTGGGCGACGATGAGCGTCGCCAGGATCTGGTCGTGCATCAGGGCGTCGAACCTGATCTTCTCCCTGAACCGGGCCTGATCCCGGGCGCCCTGAACGAACTCCCCCGCCTGGGCCGCCGCCGCGGCATCGAAAGCCGAGGCGAGGCGCCGGGAGACCAGGATGAACGCCGCCACGACGGAACTCGCGAGCACGATCAAGAGCGTGTTCAGGATGACCGGAGGCAGAGCGCCCGAGGCGAACTCGGCGGAGTTCATCGACCGCACCTGAAGCGACGAGGCCAGCAGGAACAGCACCATGACGAGCGCGGCGACCACACCCTCGCCGAAGGCAATGCCGGCCAGCGCAACCGGGGTGACGGCGATAACGAGGAGCCACACCTCCCCGATTCGCGGCGGGATGGCGTCCGCGCCCACGGGGAGGACAAAGGCCGCGACGACACAGACCTGGGTCGCAGCCAGGGCGCCCGCGACACGCTGGAGCGCCGCCGGCGACAGCCCAAGGGTCAGGCATGCCAGGGCGACTGGAAGCACGAAGAACACGACGACGACCACGATGCCCAGCCAGGACGGGCCGTCGATGGCAATCACGGTTCCTGGCGAGGCGGCCCCGGCGAGTGACATATTTATTGCGGCATAGCCCAGCCCGGCGATGCCCACCAAGACCGACAGGATTCGAATCACGCCGTCATGCATGCGTCCCGACTGCCGGTGATTGTTCATCGCCCACGCGCCGCCTTCAACGTGCTCGGCAGCGGCAGGTATCCGTCTTCGAGGGCCCGCTTGTAGAGGTCGACCTTGGTCGGCGAGCGACGCCCCATCACGGCGTACTGCGAGCGGATGCGCTTGAGGTAGTCCTCAACGGTGTGCTCGGTGATGCCCAGGTCGTACGCCACGCTCTTGGCCGCCATCCCCGAGGCGTAGCGCTCCAGCACTCGCTTCTCCTGTGGGCTGAGGTGGGCCGCGGCCAGCTCCGGGTCGCCGTCGATGGCGGCAGCCCAGTCGGCCGACGCCGCGATCTCGCCCCGGGACGCCGACTGCAGGGCATCGACGAGGTCGCCGATCGGTGCCGACTTTCTGACCAGGCCCTGAACACCGGCCCGCGCGGCCATTCGAAGAAGAAACGGATGCTCCGCCGATGTGTATGCCAGCACCTGCGTGCCGGACTCGTGCAACCGGGCGACGTTCACGACCGGTGACGAGCTGTCGCCGAGCCGGAGGTCGAGCACCACAAGGTCAGGGCCCGGGGAATTCTCCAGAAGCTCTGACACCGTATTGGCCGATCCCACGTACTCCAGGTCGAGGAGATTCTCGATCAGGGCCGAGATCGCGAGCCCGACGGCGTCGTGGTCGTCAACAACTGCGACACGGTAGGCCGACTGGTTCGCAGTCGTGGGGGACACGGGATTCGTCAGAGTCATGGTGTTTCGCTATCTCAAGAGACCGGGAAATCACTACCCGGAGGATTTGGGTGATAGCAAAAGCATCATCGCCATGAATCAGCTGGTGAACCCCATCTTCGCGTGGCACCCTATCGGGTGTCATGACATGCATTGAGGCGGATTATTCACGCCCTCGGTGTCGACTTCGGCCCCGACGGGGCTCACGAGCCGAAAAGATTAGGTGTCGTGCAGCCGCTCCGTTCTGGGGGTAGGCAGAAGCGGTGCACAACGTGATTACAGTAACAAGAATTCGAGGTGTTATGACACCTCGAAATACCCCCCTTTTTGGAACCCCGGGAGACCGGTCAGCGAAAGAGCAGAAACCCGGCCGAGGCCGCGGCCAGGCCGACCCCCAGGTTGAGCCCGAATGAGGCCAGCGCCCGGCCGAATCGACCCCTCAGCATGAGCTCGACGGTCTCGACGGTGAACGTGCTGAAGGTCGTGAGGCCGCCCGCCAGTCCCGTGATGATGACGAGGCGCGCATCCGTCGAGACGATGTTGGCAGCGGCCAGGCCCGCCACTATTCCCGCCAGCAGTGACCCGGCGGAGTTCACGGCAAGCACCGCCCACGGGAAACGGTCGAGCGGACCCTGCCGGCTGCGCGCCGCGAATAAGACGCTCACGCCGTAGCGGAGAACCGAGCCGACGCCGCCCGCCACAACGACGGCGAGAACGAGGATGGCGCTCACTCGGCGAACTCCGGGTCTAGGTCCACTTCCGGGCTCGGGGCGAGACGCGAGCCCAGCACGAGCCCCGCGAACGCCGCGCCGAGGCCAAGACCGAGGGAGAGAACGAGGTAGAGGGCCGCGATCGCCGCGCCCACCGGATCCGCCTGAACGAGAAGCACCTCCGCGAGCACCAGCGCGGAGAACGTCGTGAATGAGCCGAGGAGCCCCGGGCCGATTCCGGCCTTGACGATCGAGGGCACATTCCTGAGCCAGAGCCCGGAGACCAGCACGCCCAGCACGAAGGATCCCGAGATGTTGATCACGAACGTGCTCACCGGGAACTGACCGTCGGTGTGCGGCACGACCGTGTCGAGCAGAAGGCGGAGGGCCGTGCCGACGATGCCTCCCGAGAAAACGGCGAGGAGGTGGGCGAGGGGGCGAGGCGGCACATCGGCGACACTACTCGCCCCCAGACCCTCGGGGCCAACCGGGTTGTGCACTTCGCAGCGAGGCGGCTCGGTGTTCAACGAAACACTGGCAGTCTCGAGTCATGAGCATTACTGATGAAACCGCCGCACACGTCACGGCCGAGGCGACCGCGGTGCTTCGCCGGCTGGTCGGAAGCGACACGGCGGAGTTTCACGACGGGCAGCTCGAGGCGATCCACGCGCTCGTCACCGATCGAAGCCGCGCCCTCGTGGTGCAGCGCACGGGCTGGGGCAAGTCGGCCGTGTACTTCATCGCCACGCTGCTGCTCCGACAGCGCGGGGCCGGCCCGAGCATCCTCGTCTCTCCCCTGCTCGCCCTCATGCGCGACCAGGTCGCCGCAGCCTCCCGGGCGGGGGTTCGCGCCGTGACACTTAACTCGGCCAACGCGCACGAGTGGGACGAGGTGCGGGCGGCGATCGCCCGCGACGAGGTCGACGTTCTCCTGGTCTCCCCCGAACGACTGAACAACCCGAGGTTTCGCGACGAGCAGCTTCCGGACCTCCTGGCGCGCACCGGCCTGCTGGTCGTCGACGAGGCGCACTGCATCTCGGACTGGGGGCACGACTTCAGGCCGGACTACCGCCGGTTGCGCCAGATCATCGCCGGCCTGCCCTCCGGCGTACCCGTGCTGGCGACGACGGCCACCGCGAACTCGCGGGTCGTGGCCGACGTCGCCGAGCAGCTGAGCGCACCGGGCTCCCAGGTGGTCACCATTAGGGGCCCGCTCGCCCGGGCGTCCCTGCGCCTCGGCGTTCTGAGCCTGCCCGATTCCAAGGCCCGACTCGGCTGGCTGCTGTCCCACCTCGAGGCGATGCAGGGCAGCGGCATCATCTACACCCTCACCGTCTCGGCCGCCGAGGACACGGCGCGCCTGCTGCGGGAGGCCGGCCACGCGGTGCTCGCGTACACCGGGCGCACCGACCCGGCAGATCGTGAGGCCGCCGAGACGAAGCTGAAGAACAACGAGGTCAAAGCACTCGTCGCCACGAGTGCCCTCGGGATGGGATTCGACAAGCCGGACCTCGGCTTCGTGATCCACCTCGGCGCCCCCTCCTCGCCGGTCGCCTACTACCAGCAGGTCGGGCGAGCGGGCCGGGCCACGGAGCGGGCAGACGTCATTCTGCTGCCCGGCAAGGAAGACGCCGAGATCTGGCACTACTTCGCCACCTCGTCGATGCCGAACGAGGCTCGGGCCAATCAGGTGATCGACGCGCTCGCCGGTGCCGGCCGCGTGCTGTCCACGCCCGCGCTCGAGGCCCTCGTCGATCTTCGGCGCACCCCGCTGGAGCTTCTGCTGAAGGTGCTCGACGTCGACGGCGCCGTGGCCAAGGTTCAGGGCGGCTGGGTCGCGACGGGCGCGGCCTTCACCTATGACGCCGAGCGATATGAGCGCATCGCCGCCGAGCGGGTCGCCGAGCAGCAGTCGATGCTCGACTACGAGTCCAGCACCGAATGCCGCATGGCGTTTCTGCAGCGGGCGCTCGACGACCCGACCGCGGCCCCGTGCGGGCGGTGCGACAACTGCGCCGGGGCGTTCGTCTCCACCGAAGTCGTCGCGGCCTCCGGGGCGGCCGCGGCGACGTCTCTCGAACGGGCGGGCGTGGAGATCGAGCCGCGCACCCAGTGGCCGACGGGAGCCGATACCCGGGGCGTGCCCGTCAAGGGCCGCATCGACGCCGGCGAGCGGCTGCTGCCCGGCCGGGCGCTGGCCCGCCTGACCGACCTGGGCTGGGGCGGCACGCTTCGCACCCTGTTCTCCGCGAGCGCCGTGGATGCGCCCGCGAGTGCCGCTCTCATCCGCGCGTCGGCGAAGGTGCTCGGTGAGTGGGGCTGGGACGAGCGCCCGGCGGCCATCGTGAGCGTGCCGTCGCGCTGGCATCCGCTCCTGATCGACTCGATCGCGACCGGGCTCGCCGAGCTCGGCAAGATTCCCTATCTCGGCTCCCTCGACCTGGTGAACGGCGGGCCCACGGGCGCGCCCGGCGGAAACAGCGTCTACCGGCTCTCCTCGGTATGGGAGCGGTTCGAGGTCTCCGCGCAGCTCGCCGCGGCCCTCGCCCCCGTCGCCGGCCGGCCCATCCTGCTGATCGATGACCTCGTCGACAGCCGCTGGACGATAACCGTTGCCGGTCGGGCGCTCCGCCGGGCCACCGGAAGCCCCGTGCTTCCCTTCGTCCTCGCCGCGAAGATGTGATCGAATAAGGCCTGTGACCAGTTCAGACAGTTCGGAGTTTCCTGAGAAGAACGTTTTCGATCAGCGTCGCGGCCGCCGCGTCGCGGAGGGACTCGACGAGATCGAGCGGCTCGACACGGAGCCGGAGTTCCGGGTAGACCTCGAGCGCATCCGCTTCTCGCCCTACTTCTCGAGGCTCTCAGCGGTGACGCAGGTGATCTCGCAGGCCGGGGCGGGGCCCGTCATCCACAACCGGCTGACGCACTCCGTCAAGGTGACGGCCGTGGCCCGCTCGATCGCGGTCACCCTGGAGCAGGATCCCGGCGCGACCGGACGTCTGGTGCGCGAACTCGGCGGCTGCAACCCGGTCGTCGTGCAGGCCGCGGCCAGCGCACACGATCTCGGCCATCCGCCCTTCGGACACCTCGGGGAACAGGTACTGGATCGCCTTGCCCGGGAACGCCTCGGCCTCACCGAGGGCTTCGAGGGCAATGCCCAGACGTTTCGCATCGTCACCGAGCTCGACGCCTGCGATGCCGCCACCGCAGGCCTCAACCTCACGGCCGCCGTCCGCGCGGCCCTGCTGAAGTACCCCTGGCTTCGCTCCGAGTGGCGGGGTGCTGCCCTGGCGTCCCCCGCCGATCTGCCGCGAGGCGTCGGCGCGGTGCAGCCGACCGGGGCCGACAAGTTCTCTGCCTACTCCCTCAACGTCTTTGATATGACGGATGCGCGGGCCGCCTTCCCCGAGATCGCCCACCGGCAGCAGAGCGTCGAGTGCGCCGTGATGGACATCGCCGACGACATCGCCTACTCGATTCACGACCTCGACGACTTCTACCGGGCGGGCGTGCTGCAGCAGGCCGCGGTGTCGGCGGAGTTGCGCAGCTGGCTCCGCGACTCGGTCGCACTCTCCCGGCTCGATGCCACGACCCTCGCGGCCGGCGCACGGATTCCCGGCCACGCCCTCGAGAGCGTGCGCCGCCGAAGCCGGCTGAAAGATGCGTGGATCGCCGACGACGACGCCTTCCGGCTCGCGGTGAGCCGGGTCAGCGAAGACCTGGGCGACGGCCTGCTCTCTGTCCCCTTCGACGGGTCGATCGCGGCCGAGCGGGCCATCGCATCCTTTACCAGGCGGTGGATCACCCGGCTGCAGCGCTCGATCGTCGTCGAGCGGCATCCGAACGTGAGGAGCGCGCACGTTCGCCTCGACCAACAGGCCTGGCACGACGTGATGGTCTTGAAGTTCGTGCACACCCGGTTCGTCCTGGAGCGGCCGGATCTCGCGACCTACCAGCGCGGCCAGGGCCAGGTTCTCGAGACCCTCGTCGAGGGTTTCCGGGCATGGCTGCTGGATGAGGACGATGCCGCGCGGGCGCCTCGGCGACTCATCGAGCTCATCGAGGTCGCCACGGCGGGGTATCACCGACTGCGCACGGATGCGCCGCACCTTCTCGATGGCGACGCCTCGGATGTGTCACTGGCCTCGCTCGGCCGCGGCAGGGGCATCCTCGACTATGTGGCCTCGCTCACGGACAGCCAGGCGATGTCGGTGGCCTCGCTGATCAGCGGCACGTCCGACCTGTTGTTCGAGGGCGGGAAGGGCCTCTAGGGCTTGGACCGCACTTGGCGGCGGGCCCGCCACCAGTCCCAGAACCGGCGCAGCTGACGCTTGATGTAGACGTTCAGGCGGTGCGCGGCGGGAAACTCGGTGCCCAGGATCGCGATGCCGACGAACACGATCAGCCAGCCCGGGCCGGGAAGTGGCACGAGGACCAACCCGATGACCATGACGGCGAGCCCGATCACCCCGACGACGACCTTGTAGGCGACGTGCGAGACCGGATGAGCCCGAACTCGGGCGCGCCAGCGCCGCAGAATGTCGTTGGCCATCCAAAGAACCTAAGTTGGGCGACTGGGAGACTCCCCAGAAAGACCCCGACGTTCAGGTTATTGGCAGGTCTTCGTCGACGATGCCGATGAAGCGGCTGCCGATGCCGTCGTACTCCGCACGTCGCTTGCCGGCCGGCACGGGGGGAAGTTCGTCGTGGCCGTGGTGCTCGCACGTCTTATAGGTGAATTCCGGCCACCACTTCTTCGGCCTCGCAGCCTCCGTGAAGCCGCAGACGTCGCACGTCAATTGAACCCAGACCGGCTTCTTGCCCGTGCGGTTGGCCCGGGACTGCGCGAGCCACTGCGGGGGGTTCGCATCGATCTCGGCCACCTCGGCCTCGGAGACCCTTGAGGGGATTCCGTTGCGGGTCGCCATTTCCAGCGGGATGTCCAGCCGGAGCGCGGCTTCTCTTCTCGTAATCATCGGTTTCAACGATAGGCGATTCAGCCCAAAACTCAGGAACTCGTTTTAATACCCCTGTTAGGGGCACGTTTTGAAGTATTTTGTGACCCATTTGAAGCACATCTGTTCTTTATTAACTTTCTTGTACATACGCATCGATAATCGTGCTAGCTTCCAAGACGTGGGGGCAGAGAATGCCAACATCCCCATGTATTGCAGGGTCATCAAGAAAGCTGTTGCTTGACTGACCAAATCTTTCGTCTCGAATTCTCTTTTTGACCCACGGTCAAGGAGCTCTGACGATGTGACCCACTCGGGGGAAACGAGCGTGGCCACCTAAGGTTCTCGATCCGCTCTGAAATGACAGGGCGTGAGTCCACTTTGTCGCGCGTAAAAAATCCAATAGGGGAAACGCAGTCATGTCTGCACAGCGAATTCGGTCCAACGTCCTTCTTGCCATAGCGGGGGCAGTACTCGTGCTTCCAGCAGCCGCTCACTTCGGATTCGGGATCGGATTCTCGACGGTACTCTCCCAGAGCATGCAACCCACCTTCTCGGCGGGCGACATGCAGATAACGCGGCTCGTTCCAGTCTCCGGCGTGAAAGCCGGCGACATCGTGCTGCTGAACGATCCCGCCCAGGCGAGGGTCTACTCCCACCGTGTCGTCACCGTGAGCGCTACCCCCGAGACCACCACGTTCACCACTCGTGGCGATGCCAACCCGGCAATCGACAGCAACCCGGTCGTCATCTCGAGCGCTGTCCAGATCTCTCAGGTGGTCACGACCGTGCCCATGCTCGGCTACGTCGTGCAGTTCTTCACAACTGAAATGGCGCGCTGGTTCGGCATCGCCCTTCTCGCAATCGCGATGACGCTGTTCATTGCCCGCACTCTTGTTCGCAAATTCGTAAAGACCAACAAAAAGGAAATATTGATATGACTCTCAGAAGCGCACTTCACAAGACCGCCGCAAGCAAGGGCCTAAGCCTCGCGATCATCGGCACCGCCGCGATTGGCGGAATCGGTGTAGCGAGCTCGACCGTCTTCGCCAGCCTGAACGCGACGGCCTACAACACCACGGCCACCGCGATCACGACAGACACTCTGAAGCTCACCCTGGCCTCGAACGGTACCAGTGGCATCACCGGTGGCTTCACGACGGCGATCAACAGCGTTGCCCCCGGTGACGTCGTGAACAGATTCATCGAACTGACGAACACCGGGTCGATGACAGGCACCGCACTGAAACTGTCCCTCGCCGACCAAGCGACGACCGCCCTGACCACCAACGGCACCGCAGGCCTGCAAGTCAGCGTATTTGAATGTGCGTCCCAGTGGTCCTCGACGGGACTGTGCAACACCCTGCCGGGAACTGTAGTCATGGTCTCCACACCGGCACTAACCCTTCTGACGGTTCCGACCTCGGTGACGGTTGCATCCCTAGCGCCCGCAGCAACCACCCACCTTCGCGTGCAGATCTCGCTACCCGCTGGAGGCGAAACAACCACCAACGGCAACCTGCCTGCCGGAACCGTTCAGGGTCTGACCTCCCAGCTCACGTGGACATTCAACGAGGCACAGCGTCTCACCACGACTACCCAGGGCTAACCCGGTAGAAAATTTGATGGCCGAGTGAAGTGATGAAAAGAGCGCTTTGTCTGGCCCTGCTCCTGGGGGTGTCGATTCTGGCACCCCAGGCAGCAGAAAGTGCCTACGGATCCTCAGCGGCCGAAGCGACAAACACCGCTGCACAGGACTTTGGCACGGGGACGATAATTCTCACGGCGGTTGCCAACGCAACTGACAGCAATACCCAAAAAAGCTTGGCACTCAGTTACAACCGGGCGAATCAGGCCTTCTTCTATGTGACGAATTTCGGCACGGAGACTCTGAACAGTTTCACCCTCACCCAGACAAATTCAGCGTCGACAATCCGATACTGCGTTGCACCAGCAGGATTCAAGTCAAACAGCACAATGCTGTGTACAGACAACACGAATGCGATTCTTGTGGGCAGCGGAACCTCACTGCTGAATAAGTCACTCACCCCAGCCCTGCCGAAAACGACAACCTACGCTTTCTCCTCGACCAGAGCAAATGGCAGTGGAGATACTGTCGGCATCAAGGTCGGCCCCGCAAACATCACATCCTCGGTGACGAACTCATGAGCTCGTCATCCGGCGCAGCCGCGGGGAAGGTCGTCAGGGTAGCGACGACCATGTCGCCGGCCAGTTTGCGATAGAAAGCCATGCGCGTTTCATCCAACATATCCCGGCCGTAAACCGTGGAAACAGTGGAGCGGAACACGCTGCGGAAGCTGGAAAAGGAGACGATCAACATGCGCAGATCAATCGCATCGATGTCTGCTCTGAAGAGGCCTTCAGCCACACCCCTGGCCAGAATTTCAGCAACGAGGTCGTGACGCTTCTCCGAGGCAGGCCTTCTGGTGAACCTGGTTGCAAAATGATCTGCCGCACGGGTGTTCTCGACGGCAAGCAGTCGAACGAATCCGGCGTTCGAGGCGTACGCGTCGAATCGTTCCTCCGCGAACCACCGCAGTGCCGACACGGGGTCGAGCCCCGAGACATCGGTCAGGCTCTCCCTTGACCAGAACTGCTCAAAGGTGAAGTCCATGACACTCGTGAAGAGCGCTTCCTTCGACTCGAAGTAGTAGTAGATCATGCGCTTCGTCGTGTGGGTGCGGGCGGCGATCTCATCGACTCTGGTTCCGGAGAAGCCGTTCTCAATGAACTCGGCTGTCGCAATGCGGAGAATGTCGGCCTTGACGCCTTCGGGGTTGCGCCTCTGAATGGTTGACGTTCCGGCTTGACTCGGTCTCAACGCCTCCTCCTTTCGCCAATGAAAGGACAACACAATCGATGTGCCCTAAACCTGTGATCACGCTACGCCTGAAGTGGTTTCGTTCGACTTCAAATCATCTGCTCCGTGTAACATTAGCGAAGTAACGACAGGGGAGCGCCCAGTGCGCTGAGAGTGCGGTTAGCCGCAGACCCTCGAACCTGCACCGGTTAGTACCGGCGAAGGGAGTCGGGAATCTCGAGTGAACCAAACCACTCCCCCGTGTCATCAATCACGATGAAACGGGAAACCATGAACACCGCAACACCGTCTCGGGCCTTCTTCGGCACCGCGAGCACGCGAGCATCAGGCCGCCCCACCGGCTGGCGCGGCATCGACCTGATCACCGCCGCCATGATCGCCGTGGCATTCGGCGTGATCTTCTGGGGCTTCGACACCTTCATCTACCCGGGGGTGAGCATTGCAAGCGCAGGCTTTCCTCCCCTGGGCGAGCTGGCCCTCGGCGTCTGGATCATCCCGGCCGTCGTCGGCGCCCTGATCATCCGCCGCCCCGGCGCGGCACTGCTCACCGAGCTGATCGCCGCGAATGTCGAGCTCTTCCTGGGCAACCAGTGGGGCATCGCGGTGCTGCTCTCCGCGACCCTCCAGGCCCTCGGCGTCGAGATCATCGTCGGAATCTTCCTCTGGCGCCGCTTCGGGGTCTGGGTCGCCGTGCTGGGCGGCATGCTCTCGGCGGTTCTGGAGATCGCCTGCTACGAGTGGTGGGCCTACGTTCCCGACTACTCCTTCACCTGGAAGATCGTCTACCTTGCGAGCGGCGTTGTCTCCGGCGGCCTGATCGCGGGCCTCGGCGGCTGGGCCCTGGTTCGAGCCCTCGCCCGGGCGGGAGCGCTGAGGGCGTTCCCCGTCGGAATCGAACAGCGCGAGGCTGTGGCACACCGCTAGCGTCGACGACACCGTGACCGACAACGAGACAGGCGACGCGCTCGATGCGCGAGTTCTCCCCGAGCGGATGCCCGCGGCTGCGGCCGGCGTGGGCATCCACATCAGGGACTACTCGTGGCGACCCTTCGGCCGCCCAGAGCCGATCTTCACCGGCCTGAACCTCGACATCGGTCCCGGCGAACGCATTCTCCTTGCCGGTCCGAGCGGCTCGGGAAAGTCGACCCTGCTCCGAGCCCTGGCCGGTGTGTTGGAGTCCACCGAATCGGGCGAGAGCTCCGGGGAGATCCTCATCGACGGCGTGCGGGCAAGCCCGGGCGAGCTGAACGCGGGACTGCTCATCCAGGACCCGACCGAGGCGAGTGTCGCAAGCCTTGTCGGCCGCGACGTCGCTTTCGGCCTCGAGAACCTCGGCACCGCTCCCGCGTCGATCTGGGCCGCGGTACGCCTGGCCCTAGACTCGGTTTCCTTTCCCTATGGCACGGAGCATCCGGTACACGCGGTGTCGGGGGGCGAGGCCCAGCGGCTCGCCCTGGCCGGGGTGCTCGTCATGGGGCCCGGGCTGCTGCTGCTCGACGAGCCCACGTCGATGCTCGACCCCGTAGCGGCCGCCACCGTGCGGGGGGCGGTCTGGACAGCGATCCGGGCGACGGGTGCGACGGTCGTCGTCGTCGAGCATCAGGTCTCGGCCTGGATCGACCTCGTCGACCGGGTGGTCGTTCTCGATCACACCGGCGCCATTCTCGCCGACGGCCCGGCGGCGCAGACCCTCGCTGCCTCATCGGCACGATTGGCCGACTCCGGCGTCTGGGTGCCAGGCGCCCCGACTCCCCTGCCGCTCGGCATCCCCGCCGAATTGTGCGCGCCGGTCATGTCGCCCACTGTGCCGGGTACCGTTCTGCTCAGTGCCCGATCCGTCGACCTCGTGCGGCCCGCGCGGCCCCGGCTGGGAAATTCGACAGCGGCCGCGAGCTCACTCGACTCCGCCCAGAAACCCGTGTTCACCGGCCTGAGCTTCGATCTTCGAGCCGGGGAGATCACCGCAGTCGTCGGCCCGAGCGGTGCCGGCAAGTCGAGCCTCACCTCTCTGCTGGCCGGGCTCACCGCGCCGACCTCGGGGGCGGTAACGGCGGCCGGGTCGATGGTGTCCGGATCCGAGACGAGCCCCGCACGCTGGCGGGCGACCGACCTCGCGCGCCGAATCGGCTGGGTTCCCCAGCATGCCGAGCTCGCGATCGTCGGCCGCACGGTGCTGGAGGATGCGCTCGTCACCGGCCGACGGCTGAGGCTGGATGCCGCCGCGAACGAGACCCGTGCCCGCGGGCTGCTCGACGCACTCGGCCTGCTTCCCC
>CANFBG010000036.1 GCA_947444785.1 Microbacteriaceae bacterium
GCCGCCCGGGGGGCCCACGATCAGGAGGATCGTGAGGATGTCGGCGACGGCGATTACGAGCACGGCCCCGAACATCAGGGGGCGATTCAGGAACCAGCGGAACAGCCGGTCGATCGGCGCCTGGTCCTTCGGGTCGTCCGTGCCGCTCGTGCGCCAGCCCCCGGCGAGCAGGCCCTTGTGCTCGATCGAGCGCTCGAACGGGATCGTGGCATAGGGCACGACCGCCGAGACGACCGCGAGCACCGTGAGGCCGACGCTCCAGCGCTGATTCATCGCCACGAGAATCGCTGCGGCCCCGTACGCGATGAATATGGTGCCGTGCACGAAGCCGGCAACGGTCGCGGCCTCGGGCACGACACCGAAGCCGTACTTGAGGATCATCCCGGTGATCAGCAGCGTCCACGTGACCGCCTCGGCCAACGCCAGCGCGCGGTACAGCCGACGCGGCGTGAATGCTGAACTGGAGACTGGAGCGAGGGTCGTTGAAGTCACAACGAAAACCCTACTGGGTCAGGCTCCACCACCAGATGATCAGCATGGTCACGAAGAAGCCCGTGATGAAGTTCAGCAGCAGGAAGCGGCGCCAGCCGCGGTTCGCGGTCTCGGCCGCGGCATCCGTGATATTCCAGAACCTGGCACAGACGATCGCATACGGCAGCGTCAGCACCGAGGCCAGCGGGCCCGGCCACGTCGTGAACAACAGCAGGATGCCGGCCACGACGTAGGAGATGACGGCGAGACGCACGGTGGCCCGGGCCCCGATAACGGTGGCCGTTGAGGAGATGTCGGCCTCGCGGTCGGCGACGACATCCTGCACGGCGCCGAACGCGTGTGACGCGATTCCCCAGGCGAAGAACGCCGCGAGAATAAGCCAGAGCTGCGGGGTGAAGACCGCCCCGGCGAGCACGAGACCGTAGACGGCGGGGCTGACGAAGTGCGTGCTCGAGGTCAGGGAGTCGACGAACGGCCGCTCCTTGAAGCGCAGCACGGGCGCGCTGTAGGCGTAGACGGCGAACAGGCTGATCGCCAGCACCAGCCACGACAGCGGGGAACCGGCCAGCGCCAGGACGATGATGAACGGGATGTTCGTGATCGCCACGGCCCACAGCGTCGGCCGGTGCATCGACTTCGCGAGCACCGCCCCCTCGAGGCCGCCCTTGCGGGGATTGCGCATGTCGGACTCGTAGTCGAACACGTCGTTGATGCCGTACATGGCCAGGTTGTAGGGAATGAGGAAGTAGATCGTGCCGACGAAGAACACCCAGTCGAGCTCCCGCGTCGAGACCAGGTACGCCGCCGCGAACGGGAAGGCGGTGTTCACCCAGCTCAGCGGCCTCGACGACAGAACGATCTGGCCCAGGAGGCTGGGCTTCGTCTCAGACTTGGTCACGGGTCTCCGTTGCGGGGGGTGTCGATGTCGATGCGGGCGTTCGGTGCGCCGGCAGCAGCACCCACAGGCTCGGCAACAGGATAGCCGCCGCTATGGCGTAGGCGAAGTCCTCCAGCGGCGCGATCCCGATTTTGACGCCGGAGATCAGGGCCGGGTCATAGCCCACGAGCCCCACGCCGATCATGACGTTGTCGAACACGGCCGTGAAGACCAGCAGGATGCCCAGGGTCAGCGCCAGTGCCGCACCCGGCCACGACCGCCCAGCCTTCAGGGCGGCGAGCGCGGCAACGACGACGACCGCTACGAGGAAATAGGCGTTCAGGCCCCAGTAGTTCACGAGCGCACCCGCACTCGGCCGGCGGCGGCGAACAGGTTCATCGTGAGGTAGCAGAGCAGCGTCAGGAAGAAGATCTCCTCCAGCGGCAACTCAGGCGCGACCTGCAGGCCGGTCATGAAGGCCGTCTCTCCCCGGAAGAAGATGCCGAGGCCTATGCCGAGCAGGTCCCAGACGAGAAAGAAGACAACGCCGGCCATCAGCACGATCGCGGCGCGGCGCGCATCGGCCCAGAAGAAGAGTCTGAAGCGCCGATCGAGCATCACCATGCCGAACAACGCGATGAACAGCGCCACCAGATACAGGATGCCCACAGGCGTTACTCTGCGGCGGCAGGAACGACCGCGGGCTCGGGGAGCGCGCCGGGGGTCACGTCGCCGCGAAGCCGCTTGATCACGAGCTCGGCGCTGATCAGGCACATCGGCAGACCGATGCCGGGGATGGTCGAGTAGCCCGCATAGAGCAGCCCGTCGACCTTCTTGCTGACGTTGCCGGCCCGGAAGAAGGCGCTCTGGGTGAGGGTGTGCGCCGGGCCGAGGGCCGTGCCCTTCCAGGAGTTCAGGTCGACGGCGAAGTCGCCGGGGCCCGTCGTGCGGCGAACGACGATGCGCTCCGCGAGGTCGGGGATCTTCGCCCACTTGGCGATCTGGGCGATGGCGTCATCGGCGATCTTCTCGACCCGGGCACCGCCCTGGCCGTCGAGCCCGCCGTGGCCGATACCGGGATCCGCCGGGATGGGAACCAGGATGAACAGGTTCTCGTGGCCCTCGGGCGCGACCGTGGCATCCGTCGCGCTGGGGCGACAGACGTAGATCGACGCGGGATCGGGAACCGACGTCGGGATCTTCGTGCCGAAGCGGCCGCGGCCGAAGATGCGGGAGAAGTTGTCCTTCCAGTCCGCGATGAAGAACAGCGAGTGATGCGCGAGCTCGGGCAGGGCGCCCTTGATGCCGAGGTAGACGAGCACGGCGCTCGGCCCGGCGGTCTTCTTCTCCCAGTAGCTCTCGGGGTACGTCTGCAGTTCGGGCAGGAGGAGCGTGGTCTCGGTGTGGCGCAGGTCGGCAGCCGAGACGACGACGTCGGCCTCGAGCGTGTGGGCTCGGCCGTTCTCGTCGGTGTAGTGCACGCCGCCGACGGCGTTTGCCAGCTTGGATGCGACGGGCGCGGTCGCGACCGCGGTGGCTGATTCCGGGCCGACTCCCTCGGCGAGCATGCGGTTCAGCTCGTCGCGGTCGATCACGCTGGTGTCATAGGCGGCGGTGTCGTAGTCGTAGAGGCCGGCGGCCGCGGCCACGGCGGGCGCCGCATCCGTCTTCATGACGATTCGGGTGACGGTGGCGCTCGTGCGGATGTCGACCCCGGCGCCCTCGGCGATGCGGTGGATGCTGTCGATGACCTCGTAGAGGCCGCCCTGCGGGTAGAGCACCCCGTCGGTCAGGTCGAGGTGGCTCATCAGGTGGTACATGCTCGGCGTCTGAAACGGCGAGGAGCCGAGGAAGACGGCCGGGTAGCCGAGCACCTGGCGGAGGCGGGCGTCTTTCACGACGCGGCCGGCGAAGCTGTTCAGCGACTCGAGCAGCAGGCGCACGAGGCGCAGCGTGCGGGTCAGCACGGGCTTGACGAACAGCGGCCGGAAGTCCTGGAACGTCGAGTAGAGGAAGTACTTCTTGGCGAGCTCGTAGGTCTCTTTGGCCGAGTCGAGGTAGCCCGTGATCTTGACGCCGGCGCCGGGCTCGATCGACTCGAACAGCGCGACGTTGGAATCATGATCGGCGAGGATGTCGATCGACTCGGCGTCATCGCCCTCGAAGAAGACCCGGTAGCCGGGGTCGAGCAGCGTCAGGGTCAGCTGCTCGTCGGAGGAGGTGCCCATCAGCTTGAAGAAGTGGTCGAACACCTCGGGCATCAGGTACCACGAGGGTCCGGTGTCGAAGCGGAAGCCCTGGGTCTCCCACATGCCGCTGCGCCCGCCGATCTCCCGCTGCTTCTCCAGGAGCGTGACCGCGTAGCCCTCGCGCGCCAGCAGCGATGCCGTGGCCAGTCCGGTGATGCCGCCGCCGATGACGACGGCCTTCTTCTTGTTGGACGCGCTGACGCTGCTCACTGGTTTTCCTTCGGTAGACGGCCAAGGGCTGCGGCCGCGGCGATGCGCATCTTGATCAGGTTGGGGACTCGGATGCGGGTGGTGCTGAGCACGGCGGCCGGCGTCGCTGCGAGCCTTCCGGTGAGTTCTGCGAAGAGCCCCTGGGCGAGGGCCACGGCCTTCCGGGACGATGCCGGCAGCATCGGCAGGGTCTCCGCCGAGATGCGCAGGTCGTTCTCGATGTCGACAAGGATTCGGGCCTTCTCGGCCTCGGTGAACGTGTCGACGTCGACGCCCGGGAAGTAGCTGCGCCCCAGGGCGCCGAAGTCTGCGGCGAGGTCGCGCAGGAAGTTGATCTTCTGGAACGCCGCCCCCAGGTGCCGGGCGCCCAGCACCAGCTGCGCATGCTCGTCGGCCGTGTACGTGCTCTCGAGCACGAACGCCTTCAGGCACATCAGGCCGACGACCTCGGCCGAGCCATAGACGTAACGGTCGAAGCTCTCGGGGGTGTGCTCGCTGGCGCTCAGGTCCGTGCGCATCGACTCGAAGAACGGGGCCGTGAGCTCGGTGCCGAAGCCGGTGGCCCGGGCCGAGAGCGCGAACGCGTGCACGACGAGGTTCGTGCTGTAGCCGAGGTCAAGGGCCTGGTCTGTCTCCGCCTCGAGGGAGTCGAGCAGGCCTGTTATCTGGGCCACATCGAGGTTTGCCGCGGCGGCGACGCCGTCGACGACCTCGTCGGCGAGGCGCACCAGCGCGTAGATGTTCTCGACGTGCTGGCGCACGCCCGGGCCGAGCAGCCGACAGGCCAGCCCGAACGACGTCGAATAGCGCCGGATGATGACCCCGGAGGACTCCTGGGCGACCCGGTCGTACAGGCGCGCCGCATCGAGGGCATCCTTGGGCTGGCGCACGATCCCCTCGGTCATCGCACGCGCTCCAGCACGGTCGCGACGAAGGGCCTGAACTCGTCGCGCACGGCGTCGGGAAGCTCCTTCGAGGCGAGGTGTTCCCAGCCGCGGTTGGCGAAGTCCCGGGCCAGCGCCTCGGCATAGCGCCGGGCGCCGCAGGCCTCGAGAACTCGACGCAGCTCGGCGGCCTCGTCTTCGGTCAGGTCGGGATCGCCGAACAGGGGCTCGACGGCGGCCCACTCGGGCGTGCGAACGGCGTGCGCGATGAGCACCGTGCGCTTGCCCTCCCGCAGGTCGCCGAGCGTGCTCTTGCCCGTGTCGGAGGAGTCGCCGAACACCCCGAGGATGTCATCGACGATCTGGTAGGCGATGCCGACGTTTCGGCCGAATTCCCCGAGCGCCGCGACGGCACCCTCGCTGGCTCCGGCCAGCACGGCCCCGGCCTCCAGCGGTCCCTCGAACGAGTACACGGCCGTCTTCAGCCGCTCCATGTCGAGGATCTCCTCGACGCTCGGCACCTCGGCGCGAAGCGAGAAGTCGACATCGAGCAACTCACCCGCGGCGGAGGCGAACATGGACTCGTCCAGGATGGCGGTGAGGCGCTCGCGCAGGTCGTTCTCGAGCCCGCACCGGTCGAGCAGGCGGAACGCGTTGAAGAGGGCGAGGTCACCGGCGATGACGGCGACGGACATGCCCCGGTGCTCGGCGGTCGGGATGGCGATGCCGGCGGTCTGCGCCAGGTCCCGGTAGCTGCCCTGCACGTTCAGGCCGCCGCGGCGAATGAAGTCGCGGTCGATCACGTCATCGTGAACGATCAGCGCGGTGTGCAGGAGCTCGAAGGCGGCACCCACGTGGGCGGCGACGATCAGGTTCTGACCGCCGAACGCCTCATAGGCGGCGAGCACCATGCTGGGGCGGAATCGCTTGCCCCCGGTGGTGTTGCTCTCGAGGGTTTTCCACAGGGTCAGGTACTGATCGCCCATGGCGGCAGCGCGAACTTTTGCCGTCGCGAAGAACGTGTCCAATACGGCGTCGACGTGCTCCTGTCTTCCCCGCGACAGAACCACGAGATTGTTCGTGTCCATGCCAATCAGGCTAACGTAACCACCCCCGGGAATCAGCCCGGAATCGCCTTCGACAGAACCTTTCTCAGTCGGCTGACTAATTCAACGGGTCTGACAGAATAGACGGATGACCGATGCGCGCGAACAGGTAGTCCTGCTGTCTGAGAATGGACTCCCCGTGGGGGTCACCGACAAGGCGGGCGTGCACACCCTGGACACCCCGTTGCACCTCGCGTTCTCGTGCCACGTGTTCAACTCCGTCGGCCAGATCCTTGTCACCCGGCGTGCGCTGTCAAAGCTCACCTGGCCGGGCGTCTGGACGAACTCGTTCTGCGGCCACCCAGCCCCGGGCGAGGCCATCGAGGGTGCCGTTGTGCGCCGCGCGGCAGACGAGATCGGCCTCACGCTGACGGACGTCACCCTCGCGCTGCCCGATTTCCGCTATCGGGCGGTGGATGCCTCGGGCATCGTCGAGAACGAGATCTGCCCGGTCTACACCGCGCGAGCCGCGAGCGACGTGCTGCCGAACCCGAGCGAGGTCGCGGAATTCGAATGGGTGGATCCCGCCACCCTCACGAACTCCGTGGCCGCGACGCCCTGGGCATTCAGCCCGTGGCTGACCCTGCAGCTCCCCGCGCTTCAGGCCGCAGGATTGCTCGCGTAACGAGGGCGTAATGACCCAGTCGAGATGGCACGCAGTCTCTGAATGGCCGCTCGTCGCGGTGGCGTTCGTCTTTCTCGGCGCGTTCACCTGGGAGGTGCTGGGCCAGCCGGTGGGTGTCGCGGCGGATGTCGCCGAGATCATCATCACGGCCACCTGGTTCATCTTCGTCGTGGACTACTTCGTGAACCTCTTTCTCGCCAGACCCCGCTGGCGCTGGTTCTACACGCACCTCCTGGATCTGGCCGTGGTCGTGCTGCCCCTCGCCCGGCCGCTGCGCCTGCTTCGTCTCGTCACTCTCCTGAGCGCGCTGCACCGAACAATCGGCCGCGGCTTTCGCGACAGGGTAATCGTCTACGCCGCGGGGGCGGCGGTGCTGCTGCTGTACGTCGCATCCCTCGCCATCCTCGACGTGGAGAGGGGCGCCCCGGGTGCGACGATCAACAGCTTTCCGGATGCCCTCTGGTGGGCCATCGTCACGATGACCACGGTCGGCTACGGCGACGTCTACCCCGTGACCGCCATCGGCCGGGTCATCGCGGCCCTCGTGATGCTCGGCGGCGTAGCCCTTCTCGGCACCGTGACGGCAACGATGGCCTCGTGGATCGTGGAGCGGGTCTCCTCCCGCGACGAGCAGTCACAGGCAGCCACCCGCCGCGAGGTCGCCGCGCTCTCGGCCCAGATCGCCGAGCTCAAGGCCGTCATCCTCGCGGACCGTTCGCCCGCAGACCTCTAGCTCTGTGCTGCCAGCTAGTTCCCGGCAGCGCCCGCCGACGTCTGGTGGGTGTCGGCGCGATTGAAGTTGAGGTGCGACCGGGATGCCGTCGGGCCGCGCTGGCCCTGGTACCTGGAGCCGTACTCGCTGGAGCCGTAGGGCTTCTCGGCGGGGCTCGAGAGCCGGAAGAAGCAGAGCTGGCCGATCTTCATGCCGGGCCAGAGCTTGATCGGCAGGGTCGCGACGTTCGAGAGTTCGAGGGTGACGTGTCCCGAGAAGCCCGGGTCGATGAAGCCGGCGGTCGAGTGGGTCAACAGGCCGAGGCGGCCGAGCGAGCTCTTGCCCTCGAGGCGCGCGGCGACGTCATCCGGCAGCGTCACGAGCTCGAACGTCGAGCCGAGCACGAACTCCCCCGGGTGCAGGATGAACGGCTCGTCGCGCTCGGCCTCGATCAGGTGAGTCAGCTCGGGCTGGTCTTCGGCGGGATCGATGAACGGGTACTTGTGGTTGTCGAACAACCTGAAGTACCGGTCGAGTCGAACGTCGATACTCGAGGGCTGGAGGAGCTGCGGATCGTAGGGCTCGAGGCCGATTCGCCCCGAGCCCAGCTCGGCCTTGATGTCGCGGTCTGAAAGAAGCACGGCCCCAGCCTAGCCAGCCTCAGCCCGCGGCACGGCAACACGCAACTAGCACGCGTGACCCGCGTGCGCCCGCAGGTGCTCGTGCTCTGAATGATCAACCGTCTTGGACACGCCCATGAAGACGTCGAGGTCGATGCGCGAGCCGCCCAGCCAGGTGCCGAGAACCGCAGCGTCGGCCGCCAGCGTGCGCGGGTTGACCTCGAACGGGTCGGCGGCAAGCTCCACGAAGTCGGCAAGCTTACCGACCTCGATCGAGCCGACGAGCGAGTCGCGGTGCAGCAGGCGCGCCGCGTTGATGGTCTCGGCAGCGAGGCCCTCGTGGAGGGAGATCGCCTGATTGGCCCCGCGCAGCGCACCACTGCGGGTGCGACGGGTGATCGCCGCCTGGATGTTCAGCAACGGCGTGGGCGGGGAGACCGCGCCGTCGTTGTGGAACGCCACCACGGCGCCGGAGTTGAAGCCGTCCCGGAAGGCCTGCCACTGGGAGCCGAATTCGGTCGCGAACATCTCGCCGTCGAGCAGGTCGCCCCAGTAGTAGAACTGGAACGGGCCCATCGAGATGCCGACGCCCAGGCGGGCAGCCCGCTCGAACTGGTCCGCTCGACCGGCGCCGACGTGCTCGAGGCGCCACCGGTGATCGGTGCCCAGAAGACCGTGCCGGCTGAGCGCCCGCTCATAGGCGTCGAGAACGATGTCGAGCCCCATGTCGCCGTTCACGTGGAACGACATCTGCAGGCCCGTCGGGGCGTAGCGGTCGAGAATGGCGTCGAGCTGCTCGCGGCTGTAGTTCAGCGCCGGCGTTCCAGCGACGGCGCGATCGATGCCGGCCCGGCGGGTCACCTCGGTATCGAGGTAGGGGAACGTGATCGCCACGTTGCCGATCCACGGCGACCCGTCGGCCCAGAGCTTGAGCCCGCCCTTGGTCAGGAGCTCGTCGGAGACACTCGAGACGAACGGGTCGCCGCAGTTCTCGGCCGTGGTCACGTGATACAGCGAGATGCGCAGCGGCGTGTTTGACATGCCGGCGATGGCCTCGTAGCCCTGCTTGAGGCTGTCCTGGTACGTCATCTCCGACGCCGAGGTGATTCCCGCTCGGCTCATCACGGCGAAGAACTCCATGGCGCTGTGCAGGGGGTTGCCGCCCAGCATGGCCATGATCGGCATGGCGACGCTCATCACGGCCGAGAGCTCCTGGGCGGTGCCGTCGAGGCTGCCGTCGGCCAGGCGCCCGTAAGAGCCGCCGACGGGGTTCGCGGGCGGGTTCACATCCCAGCCGAGGTGCTTGATCACGGCCGTGGTGAAGTACACGCCGTGACCCGAGTTGTCGGCCACGACCGCGAGCACATCGCCGAAGATCGCGTCGAGGGTGGCCGCCGTGGGGGCCGCGACCTCGTGCAACAGGGCGTCGAAGCCATTGAAGAACAGCGCAGACCCGGGCGCAACCTCGGCGATCCCCTTCTGGAACTCAGCCAGCACATCGGCCCACGTCGGCGCATCCCACGGCGCGATCGAGCGGGCAGGGGCCATCGTCGCAATGCCTGAGAGCATCGGATGCCCGTGCGACTCGATGAAGCCCGGCAGGAGGGCGCCGGCCCCGGAGTCGGTGACGGCCACGGCGGGAAGTGCCGCCTGGCACTCTGCGAGGCTTCCGACGGCCACGATACGACCGTCGGAGACGGCAACCGCCGCCGCGCGGGGACGGGCCGGGTCCATGGTGATCACGGTGCCGGCGGTGAGAATCAAGTCAGTCATTTTCGTTTCCATTTCCGTTTCGAGTGTCAAGACCCAGGAACTCCTCGACGGGGATATCCGCCTTCTTGGAGCCCTGCAGAATGAACATGCCGACGCCCGCGAGCGCGATGACGATCGCGACGATCAGCGCGGTGAGTCGGAACGCATCCGTGTAATAGGTGGCGAGGTCGGCGTGCGAGACCGCGCCCAATGCCGTGTCTGTCGTCGTGCCATCGGTCAGGTACGCCGTGATGGTGTTCCAGTTGCCGTCGCCCGAGACGACCCCGTTGGTGGCCTTGCCGACACTTCCGAGGGTGAAGACGCTGATCAGCGCGGTTGTCGCGGTCAGGCCCAGCGCATAGCCGAACTGGCCGACGGTGGTCTTGCTGCTGGTGACGGCGCCGTAGAACTTGGCCGGGGCGAGCCGGATGAACAGGTTGCCCTGGGTGGTCGCATCCACCATGTAGCCGAACCCCGCCAGCAGCAGGCCGGGAACGAAGAACAGGTACGCGCTCGTCGCGTCGAGCGGGGTGAAGCTGAGAAAGCCGAGAATCATGAACCCGTAGCCGGTGATGGCCAGGGTGCGACTCTTGATGCCCTTGCCGAGCAGGGCGCCGGCGACGATCGAGCCCGCGATGCCGGCAGCCGACGACGGCAGCTGGGCGAGGCCGAGGACGGCCGTCGGGATGTGCGTGACGTACTGCCAGATGTTGGGCAGCATCTGGCTGATGGCCGCGGCGCCGAAGTTCCAGAAGACGCCCATGATGACCGCCCCGAGAAACGCCGGGTGAGCCAGCAGTCGGATGGGGAACACCGGGTTGGCGCTCCTCTTCTCGAGCATCGCGAAGGCGGCGAAGGCGATGACGCCGACGATGACCGGCACATAGACCTGCGGCGAGGTGAGGCCGACGGAGGCGCTGCTGATGCCGTAGAGCAGGCCCGCGACACCGATGGCAACGAGGGCGATTCCCCAGTAGTCGATCTTGCCGCCGGTCACCTTGGCGACCTTCGGCAGGATGCGCGGGATCAGGGGGAAGCAGATCAGCGAGATGATCGGCAGGATCACGTAGGCAATGCGCCAGTTGCTGGAGACGACGACACCCGTGAGGATCATGACGATCACGGGCAGGATGCCGTTCATCACGCTGAACAGTGCCATCGCGGGGCCCAGCGATTTGGTGGCCGCAACCTCCTTGAGCATCCCGTAGGAGGCGCCGAACGTCACGCCGAGCGCGATGCCGGTGATGATTCGCCCGAGCAGGTACATCGGCGAGTCCACGCTGACCGCGGTCAGGATCTGGCCGAGGGCGGCGATCACAAGCGACGCCATCAACACGGGTCGACGGCCGAGGCGGTCGGCGATCAGTCCACCGGGGATGCAGGTCGCCGCGAGGGCGATGGTCGAGATGCCCGCGGCAAGGGCCATGATCGAGGCCGAGAAATGCAGTTCGTTGGATGCCTTCACGAGCGCGAGCGAGGAGACGAGCGGGTCGGCCACCTGAATGGCGCCGACGATGCCCAGAAGAATCACCGCCGCCCGACGAAAACCTGTTTCCGGAACGGACGACGTCGCATTGCTCATCCGTAAAATATGGCAGAAACCGGTTCCAGGGGCTAGCACCGGTTTCAGGCTCAGAGCTCCTCGACTAGGCTGGGCGGCACGCGAGTGTAGTTCAATGGCAGAACTTCAGCTTCCCAAGCTGATAGCGCGGGTTCGATTCCCGTCACTCGCTCTTTTCGGCCCTTTGGGGCTGGCGTCCGACGCCCTCGAGTGGCATCGTGTCCCACGTGAATACCCTTCCGGTGAACACCCCTCCCCATCACGGCAGCCTCCCGCGCTATGCCTTCTGCCAGAGAAGCTTTGCGACCGAGCCGCATCACCATCACATTCGCGAGCTGGGCGACGACGGACTCCATCGTGATGGCGGCCTCGATTCCGTAGCGCTGTGCGGCGAGCACGTCGACAGGGATATCGCCGAGGTGACCGCGGGCGAGCTTCGGCGCCTCGAATCAGCCGCTGACCGCAGCGTATGCCCCGTGTGCGCCGTCGGTGCCGCCTGACGCTAGCCGAGCCCGAGCACGACGAGGCAGGCGAGAACGGTCGGGCCGACGACGCTGAGCAGCACGTGCATCCGTTGGCCTGAAGTTCCCTGAGACGACGCGCGCCACTGCGAGATGAAGAAGGCGAAGGCCGAGGCCAGCATCGCAAGCGTGATCGCGCGCGCCATGACGGATGGCCCGGCTCCGAGAAGGCTCCCGCCGATCTCATAGAAGGCGATCACCCCCCACGGCACGATGCCGAGTGCGGCCGCGAACCACAGGGCCAGCCGCGGCTGCCCCTGGCCTACGGCGACGTTCTCGTTCACCACCTGGAACAGCACCATGCCGCTCGTCGCCGCGTAGACCAGCACGAGGGCCGCTAAATCCGTGATGCCGTTCAGCTGTGCCACGAGGAACACCGTGATGGATGCGGTCAGGGAGAACTCGGCCCAGCGAACGCTCCCGCCGGTACCGAGCACCCGCGCGATCCCCGCCAGCACGAGAACGACGACGGCCCCCACCGTGACGTTGACCGTGAGCAACTCGCGCGAGAAGAACGTCACCGGATACTCAACGCGGGAACCGAAAACACCGAAGACGCCGGCCTCGACCAGCAGCAGGGCCCCCGCCGCGATTTCGAGCGGCCTCGGCACCTGTTTCGAATCTGACATGGCCCTAGGCTCGCACGAATGAGAACGCCGGGCGCTCTAGGGCGCGTGCGGGAAGGGCAGGTAGCCGTCCTCGAGGGCCCGCTTGTAGAGGTCGACCTTGGTGGGCGACCATCGGCCGACCGCGGCGTATTGCGAGCGGATGCGCTTGAGGTAGTCCTCGACGGTGTGCTCGCTGATGCCGAGGTCATACGCCACGCTCTTGGCGGCCATTCCCGAGGCGTACCGCTGCAGCACCCTTCCCTCCTGCGGGCTGAGCACGGCTTCTGCCAGCTCGGGGTCGGAGTCGATCGCAGCCGCCCAGTCGGCAGACACCACCACTTCGCCGCGCGCCGCCCGCCGGAGGCCCTCCGTGAAATCGTCCGCCGGTGCAGACTTGCGGATCACGCCGAGCACTCCCGCGCGCGCCGCCATCCGAAGCAGGAAGGGATGCTCGGCCGACGTGAAGGCGATGACCATCGCGCCCTGCTCGTGCAGCCGAGCAACGTTCAGCGTCGGCGAGGTGCCGTTGCCGAGGTTCAGGTCGAGCACGATGAGGTCCGCTCCGACCTGGGCCGCAAACAGCTCGTCGACGTCCTTGAAGGCCCCGACGAATTCGAAGTCGGCCAGGCTCGCCACGAGCGCACCGATCGCGATGGACACGACCTCGTGGTCATCCACCATGGCGACCCTGACGACTTTCCCCCTCGCACCGAGCCCGTCGTCGGACGGTGACGCTTCGGAAATCGTGGAGGTCATGATGGCTCGCATTCTGATGAAGGCACGAGCGTCAATTCAGCCGCTCACCAGATGTTAACCACGCCGGCCAACCCGCTTCCACGGGTTGACATCACGACCACCAACCGCTAAAAACGGTTCTCCTAGACGGATGCCGTGCGGCGACGAACCAGGACGAAGGCGGCGGCACCGATGAGCGCGAGCAGCGCAGCTCCGCCGGCGAGCACGCCATCCTGCATCCCGTCAACACCTGTCGCAGCGAGCTCAGCGACAACCGGGTCGACGACCGTGATCGTCACCAGGGCACCAACACGACCTCCATTGGTGTCGAAACGCGTCAGACAAACGAGATACGTGCCCGCGGTACCGGCTGCGGGAGTTCCGAGGATGGTCAGGCCGGGAACGACGCCGGGCGCCGAAACCGTGCCGTCAATGCTCAGCCCGGCAGGCAGCGCTACGTCGATGGGAGGGGCAATCGCGTTGACCAAGGAGGTGGGGCAGGCTGCCCCGACGTCGACCATCCAGGATGAGGCGAGAGTCATATCGACCGGACCGGCGGTCGGATTCGCCACCTGCGTCGCGATCGTCTGCGACGACTGCGCGCCCGTCGTGAACGGCGCGATCGGCGCGACACTCAGGGCCGGGTTCACCGTCCACTCGATGAGGGCCGTCGCAACCGGCAGGTTCGGCAGGGCCAGAAGATCTGTGCACAGCCCACTGACGATGGGGTAGATCCCGATCGTCGTGGTGATGGGCGACGCCGTGGCGTTCGTGTTCCAGCCGTAGTTCACCCCCGCAGGCGCAGAAAGCGTCGGGCTGAACTGCCCCGACTCGCCCCCATTCTGGCCGAACATCACCTGGCCACCCTGCTTGAACAGCGCACACGAGTTCTGAGCCACGGGCACCAGGGCCGAGAAGTCGAACGAGATCGCCCCGCCGCTCTCGATCACGCTGGACGAGACCCCCAGCGTCGGCGCCTGGCCGGCCATCGCGGGTACGGCTCCAAGAGCGACGCCCCCCAGAGCAAGTGCGCTAATGGCCAGGATCGATGCAAGCTTCTTCATGTGGGTCTTCCCTTGGCGAGCTTGTTCTGGGACGGTCACCGTCCAGGGCTAAAACCAACTTAGGGGAGAATTCACAGGCGAAACGGGGGCCTCTTACCCCACTAAGGGGATGGGCACTACGGCAAAAAGTACCCGGAATGTGGTGCTCCTGCGCCCCTGGCCCGCTCAAAACGCGCCACCGAACGAAGAACGCCCCGTCTGCTGAGTGCAGACGGGGCGTTCCGGTTCGCCTTAGGCGACGGGATGACGCTCCTAGACGGATGCCGTCCGGCGACGCACCAGCACGAAGGCCGCGGCACCGAGCAGTGCGATCAGCGCAGCCCCGCCGGCGAGGACGCCATCCTGCATGCCATCAACACCGGTCTTGGCCAGCTCGGGAGCAACCGGGTCAGCAACGGTGATCGTCACGAGAGCGCCGACGCTCATGCCATTGCTGTCAGTGCGGGTGAAGCAGACCAGGTAGTCGCCCGCGGTACCCGCAGCCGGCGTTCCGGTGATCGTCAGGGCAGGCACGACGCCCACGGCAGACAACGTGCCGTCAATGCTCAGGCCGGTCGGAAGTGCGACGTCGATCGCGGGCGCAACGCCGGTCACAAGCGGCACCGGGCAGACAGCACCGACGCTGACAGACCACGACGAGGCGAGCGCCGCGTCGATCGGCCCGGCGGTCGGGTTCGAGACAGAGGTCGGCAGCGTCTGGCTGTCGGCGACACCGGTCGTAAACGGCGCGATGGGAGCCACGGTCAGGGCCGGGTTGACTGTCCACTCGGCGAAGTGGGTCGGTGTCGGGAGGCTCGCGGGGTTGAGGTCGCTGCACAGCCCGCTGACAACCGGGTAGATTCCCATAGCGAAGGTGTGGGGAACGGCATCACCGTTGACATTGAAGCCGGCATTCTCCCCCTGGACAGCGGTAATGCTCGCAGGAATCGGCCCCGTAGAATTTCCGGCGTTTCCCGAAAACTCAACCTTGCCATCCACCATGAACAGTGCACAGCTCGCGGGCGCAACCAGCTGCAGCGCGGTCAGGTCAAGCGTCAGCGCTCCACCGCTCTCGATGACACTGGGGCTGGCAGAGAGGCCGGTGGGCTGAGCCATTGCAGGCGCGGTCGACAGCGCGACTCCGCCCAGGGCAAGTGCCGTGACGGCAAGGATCGAGGCAAGCTTCTTCATCTAGATATTCCCTAAGGCGTTCAGGTCTGGGTCGGTCCAAATTGGACCACAACTCAATTTAGGGGAAATTCACAGAGCGCCGTGCAGCTCAGACACCCCAGTAGGAGGGGACTCCCCGGCGGCGAACAGCACCCTGAACGAGGTCCCTCCCGGGCTCGACTTGACCGTGATCACGCCGCCGTGCGCCTCCACAATCGACAGGGCGATAGCGAGCCCCAGCCCCGAGCTGCCCGATGCCCTCGATCGCGAGGAGTCGCCCCGGGCAAACCGCTCGAACAGTGTGGGCAAGAGCTCCTCGGGGATCCCCGGTCCGTCGTCCTCGATGCGCAACTCGATCTGGTCGCTGCCCGCATCGTGCGTCAAAACCCGCAGCCGTGCCGCGACAGTCGTGCCCGACGGGGTGTGCGTCGCCGCATTGGCCAGCAGGTTGGTCACGAGCTGGTGCAGCCGCTCCGCATCCCCCCGAAGAATCACGGCCCGCTCGGGAACCTCGAGAACCCAGTGGTGCCCCGGCGCCGATGCATTCGTATCGCTGACGGCATTCACGACGAGGTTGCACAGGTCCAGGTCATCCACGTGCAGGTCCTGGCCCTCGTCCAGGCGGGCGAGCAGCAGCAGGTCGCTCACGAGCGAACCCATCCGGGCGGCCTCCGCCTCTATGCGGGTCAGGGCATACTCGGTCATCTGCGGCAGCTCGTCGGTCTCCTGCCGCGTGAGCTCGGCGTAGCCCTGGATAGCGGCCAGCGGCGTGCGCATCTCGTGGCTGGCATCCGTGACGAAGCGGCGCATCCTCGTGTCCATGGCGACCCGAACAGACAGTGCGTCGTTGAAATGCGCCAGCAGCAGGTTCAGCGCCTCGCCGACTTGGCCAATCTCGGTGCGCGGGTCGGTGTCGGCCACAGCAACCCGCGCCCCGATCACGACATCGCCCCTCTCCAGGGGCTGTCGCGTCACCTCCACCGCGGTCGCGGCGACGCGCGCCAGGGGCCGAAGCGAGCGCCGCACGACGACGACGACCCCCAGCATGATCGAGCCGAGGGCGACCAGTCCCAGGATGCCGATGGTCACCGTCTGCCCGATCACCGCGGCCTGCGCCGTCTCCAGCGGAACGCCGGCCACGAGAACGTCGCCGTTCGCCGCGCGTTCGGTCGTGATCCGATAGCTGCCGACCGCGGGGATCTCCACGCTCTCGGCGCGTTCACCCGCCAGCGAGGCGGCCGCGGCCGAGGCCAGTTGAATTCCGGCGGCCGCACTCAGCTCCTCGGCGTCCGGGTCGAGGAACAGGGCAGAGTCGATGACCCTGCCGTCGCGGACGATCGCGGCGATCGCCTCCGGCCCGCTGCTGGCGAAGTCGACGAGCCGCCGCGCATCGGTCGCCTCGGCCCCGACGCGGCGCTGCTTCTCGACGGCGTGATTCAGCGCCGACATGGATGCCGCAAGCTGGGTATCGACGACGGTCGTGAAGGCGGCGCTCATGCTCACGATGCTCACGATGCCGAACGAGCCGAGGATCACGGCGACGATGCTCACGATGCCCACGACCAGTCGCCGGCGAATCGTCCAGGGTGCACTCACGGCGTGCGCAGGATGTAGCCGAGGCCGCGGACGGTGTGGATCATCGGCTCCCGCTGGGTGTCGATCTTCTTGCGGAGATAGGAGACGTAGAGGTCGACGATGCTGGCCTTGCCCTCGAAGTCGTAGTTCCAGACCCGATCGAGGATCTGGGACCGGCTCAGCACGACGTCGGCGTTGCGCATGAGAAAAAGCAGCAGTTCGAACTCGGTACCGGTCAGGGAGATGACCTCTCCGGAGCGCTTGACGAGATGGCTCGTCTCGTCGAGAAAGAGGTCACCCACCGTGATCCTGGTGTCTTCCGAGACCGTCTGCACGACCCGGCGCAGGAGTCCGCGGAGCCGCGCCACCAACTCCCCGAGGCTGAATGGCTTGGTCATGTAGTCGTCGCCCCCGGAGGTCAGCCCGATGATGCGGTCCTCGACCGAGTCGCGCGCGGTGAGAAAGAGGGAGGGAACCCCATCGCCGAATTCTCGAAGCCTGGCCAGGATCTCCAGCCCGTCCATGTCGGGAAGCATGATGTCGAGCACGAGCACGTCAGGCCTCTCGGCCCGATACTTCTCTATTGCCTCGGCGCCGTTATGGGCGACGTCGACGACCCAGCCCTCATAGCCGAGCGCGAGGGTGACGAGATTGGTGAGAACCACCTCGTCGTCGACGAGCAGCACGCGGATCGGCGCCCCATCGGCACGATAGATGCGGGGCAGCTTGGCCAGTGCGGGCCTTCGGGCACCTGGCGGAGAAATTTCGCTCACCGTTCAGTATGCCTCGCGTGCCCCGTGCGGGGGTGAGGTTCGACGCGGATTCATAGAAAGCTCAAATAATTACAGGCTGAGCGCAAATAACCGACATCTATCGTCGAAACCATGATGCAGAAAATGGTTCAGGCCGCGAAGCACCTCGCTCAGGCGGCGGGCATCCGCCGGCCGCGCTTCCTGCGGGGCGAAAGGATGGCGAACCCCGTCGACGCCCGCCGCATCCGCACGCGCCGCCTGATTCTGCGGCCGCACCGCTTAGCCGACGCCCCGGCGTGGTTCGCGCTGCAGGACGAGAAGGCGGTCACCGAGTACCTGTCGTGGCCCGCCCGAGACGAGGCTCAGTCCCTCGAGCACCTCAGGCATCGCACCCGGCACACCCGCCTCCTGCAGGTAGACGACTTCCTGGCTCTCGGAGTCGAGTTGGACGGGCTCCTCATCGGCGACGTCTCCCTTCACCTCCGCACCGTCGGGGCCGGCCTTCGGGCCGCCGAGGTCGGCTGGGTTCAGTCCCCCGACTTCGGTCACCGCGGTTTCGCCACGGAGGCGGTGAACGCCATGCTCGACCTAGCGATCGACGAGCTCGAGGCGAAATGGGTCTACGCGGTCATCCGCCCACGAAACACCCCGGCCCTGGCACTCGCCACTCGCCTCGGCTTCGTCGAGATCAGCCGCGACGACGAGAACGTCACCCTGCTGGTCACCCCGACGCTGCGAGCCGAGCAGGTTCATCGCGAGAACGGCGTGCACCAGCTCCGCCCCACCCGCCTCGACGCCCGCGTCAGCGCCTAGCTCCAGACGATCTCCCACACGGCGGGGGTCCAGTGGAACACGGCGTTCTGGCCGAAGCGCCGGGCCGCGTCCATTACCCACGCGGGATCGGGGTCGTGCACCAGGAACGAGTCTTCGCTCCACGCTGAATCGGGCGAGGATCCGACGGCCAAGGTCACCCGGTAACCCCGGGTCGTGATCTCCGTGACCAAAGCGTCATTGGCCGCATCGTTCTCAGCCTGGGACACGACCTCGCTGTGCGGGTTCCACGCGGTGATCACCCAGGCCTCGGCCGTTCCCACCTCGAAGTGCGGCGGCTTGAGCATCCAGTACTCGGGGCGCACGGCGGCACGAACAACCCAGTCGATTCCGGCGTCATCCGTGAACGCGATGCGGGTCTTGCGATACTCCGTGCGCAGGGCCTCCAGCTCGGTCATGCGGACAGGGCAGGCGGCAGGGCGCCGATGATCAGGGACATCACGAGGATCGTCACGAGCTCGTGTGCAACGTTCAACACGGTGAGGCCCCGAGGGCGGTTGTCGAA
>CANFBG010000037.1 GCA_947444785.1 Microbacteriaceae bacterium
GACGGTTCTGCGGCCCTTGCCGCACCGACAGCACAAGAAGAGAACCCGAGCACGCCCAATCCTTTCCTGGGCCAGGAGTTCTCAGCATCATCAAAAGGATCCGACATCATGTCCCTCGCCCAGACCACGACCCGTCCGCTCGCCGCCCAGAAGTCCACCCAGAAGTCTGCCCAGAAGTCGACTGGGAACGCCTCCCCGGTGAGCGCTGTACGGCCCTTCGGCGCCGTCGCCGCCGGCTTCGTCTCCGCCGCCTCTGCCGCCGCCTCCGCCGCCGCCTCCGCCACGGATGCCACAGCCGCCGACACTGCAGGCGCCCCGCAGTCCCCCGCCGGGCACCTCCGTGCCGTGCCAAACGGGGTCGAGGCCCGAGGCTTCGTGCTCTACGTCGGAATCGACGAGGACAAGGCCGCCGCCGATGGCACGGATGTGGCCTCGATCGTCGCCCAGCTCCGCGCCCTGGCTGCCAAGCTCTCCCCCTCGTCGGAGTCCTACGCCGCCGTGGCGCTCGCTCCCCGCGGCGTCGGCGGCCGCGACGTCGACATCGTGCGCCTCGCCCTGCAGGACCCCGCCGCCCTCGCCAAGCGTCGCCAGGGACCGGAGGCGGAGGACGAGAAGAACTACGCGGGCGTCGTGATCGACCTGTCCCGCAAGCGCGTGCTGCTCGATCACGAGACCGCCGGGCTCACCTACAAGGAGTTCGAGCTGCTGCAGTACCTCGTTCTTCGCGAGGGCAAGACGATCGACCGCGCCGAACTGATCTCCTCCCTCTGGAAGAGCGACGACGACGAGGCGCCCAACGAGCGCACCATCGACGTGCATGTGCGGCGCCTCCGCGCGAAGCTCGGCCACTACGAGGACATCGTGCGCACAGTTCGCGGGGTCGGCTACCGCTTCGACCGCCACGCCGACGTCTCGGTGCGCCACACCTCGACCCCCTCGCCCGACCTCTTCTAGCAGCCTCCAGCGACGGCTGATCTGCGGCTCTTAGCCCCCTCATCGGGTGCCCCCAGAAACTTGTCAGGAAAATAACGTTTCGGTAACTAGCGCTCCGTTACATAACCGTTATATAGTTCAAAAGCGGAAGTTGTTTGCTGTGGCAGCTAATGCGAAATGTGATTGCAGGACACTCTTGGTGCAAGGGAGAGGGCCCGTCGCTAGCCTCTGCGACGGGCCCTCAATCCGTTAACGCCCACCCCTGACAGGCACCCCCTTTCGAGACATCTAGTCTTAGCTTTATGGACAGAATCAAGACGCAGCCGGTATCCCCGGTAGACGCATGGGAGGCACTCTTTCGTGCCCAGGTCGCCATGATGCGCCAACTCACCGACGAGTTTCCCTCCGATGTCATCTCGTTCAATGAATACGATGCCCTCTTCAACCTCTCGCTCGCGCCCGGGCGCACGCTGCGCATCCGAGACCTGAACGAAGAGGTTCTGCTCACCCAGCCGAGCATCAGCCGCCTCGTTGACCGCCTCGCTCAGCGGGGCCTGGTCACCAAGTGCATCGACCCGCACGACGGCCGCGGCACGCTCGTTTCGATGACGGATGAGGGCTACGCCCTGTTCCGCAGCGCGGCCAAGATCCACGCCAAGTCCATCGTCGGCCGGATGCGCGACAACCTGGAACCGGACGAGCTCTCGGAGCTCGCCCGGCTGACCCGCAAGCTGCACGACGGGCTGCGCACCAGATGACCAACCCCAGCATCGTGCTCTTTCGCGACGACCTGAGAATCGCCGACAACCCCGCCCTCCAGGCCGCGGCCGAGCGGGGCGACCCCGTTCTGGCGGTCTTCATCCTCGACGAGGTGAGCCCCGACATCCGGCCCCTCGGCGCCGCCAGCAAGTGGTGGCTGCATCACAGCCTGACCGCGCTCAGCGCCTCGCTCGCGAGCATCGGCGTGCCGCTCGTGCTTCGACGTGGGGCCGCGGCCGAGATCGTCACCGAAATCGTGGCCACGACGGGCGCGGGAGCCGTCTTCTGGAACCGGCGCTACGGCATGGGCGAGCGCGAGGTCGACGCGGGGCTGAAGGCGAGCCTCAAGGCTGCCGGCATCGATGTGCGCAGCTTCGGCGCCTCCGTACTGTTCGAGCCGTGGACCATGAAGACCGGCCAGGGCGGGCCGTATCGCGTCTTCACCCCCTTTTACCGGGCCTGCCTCGCCGCCCTCGAGCCGCGGCAGCCGATCGCCGGGTTCACTGCGCTCGACGGCTACCTGGGCGCTGAGGGCGAAGACCTCGATTCCTGGGGCTTTCTGCCGAAAACCCCCGACTGGTCTGGCGGGCTCGCCGAGACCTGGGTGCCGGGCGAGGCCGCGGCCATGGAGCGCCTGATGGAGTTCCTTGCCGACGACGTGACCAAGTACGTCGACGAGCACGATCTTCCGGCGAGGAACTCGACCTCGAAGCTCAGCCCGTACCTGCGCTTCGGCGAGATCAGCCCGTTCCAGATCTGGCACGAGGTGCGTCGCGGGTCAGGGCGCGGCAAGGTCGGTGGCGACGCGTTCCTCCGCCAGCTCGTCTGGCGGGACTACGGCTACCACCTGCTGTTCCACTACCCCGAGATCACGCACACGAACATCCGCCCGGCGTTCGACCACTTCCCGTGGAACGAGCCCACCCCCTCGATCGTCACCGCCTGGCAACAGGGCCAGACGGGCATCCCTCTGGTCGACGCCGGGATGCGGGAACTGTGGCAGACGGGCACGATGCACAACCGGGTGCGGATGGTCGCGGCGTCCTTCCTCGTGAAGAACCTGCTGCTGGACTGGCGGATCGGCGAGGCGTTCTTCTGGGACACCCTGGTCGACGCGGATGCGGCCTCCAACGCCATGAACTGGCAATGGGTCGCGGGCACCGGGGTCGACGCGGCACCGTACTTCCGGGTCTTCAACCCGCAGCTGCAGGCCGCCCGGTTCGACGGGGCCGGCGAGTATGTGGCGAAGTACGTTCCGGAGGCCGGCTCGTTCGGCTATACCGAGCCCCTGGTCGACCTCAAGGAGTCGCGCCAGGCGGCGCTGGACGCCTACTCCAGCATCAAGGGACTCTGAGCGGCTGACGCCGACATCCGGTCAGAGGGTGGCGCCGGGCACGAACGTGCTGTTGATGCTGCGGTTCAGCGCCTGGGCCTCGGCGTCGATGGCCTGGAGTTGACTGCGCAGGTCGGCGAGCTGCGATTGCTTCCCATTGATCTCGACCAGCCGCTGATCCAGGTCGGCGGCGGTGCCCTGCAGCGCCGCCTTGTCGCGGTTGAAGCCCGCCTCATTGCCTGAGTAGCCGAAGGCCGTGTTGCGCTCGTTGAACGCGGTGATATTCGCGTTCAGGTCGGTGATGTCGGCGTTGTAGGCGGCGATGTCCGAGTCGATGACGTCGGCAAGCGCCAGGAGCTGGGAGGAGAGCTCGGCGCTCTTGGTCTCGATGTCGGCGAAGACGGCGGCATAGGCGGTGTGCAGGGCCACGACCTTGGACCGGTCACCGAAGTATCGGCCGTAGTACTGCTCTAGCTCCGGGTCGAGCGTGGTGAACTCGGTGCCGATGATCGAGTGCAGCTCGTTCAGCCGCGTGCCGGGCTGGGAGACCTCGTAGGCCGCCATTCGGCCGGCCAGCTCCGGATCGTCGCCGTGCTCGCTGTAGGCCCGCTCGAGGAGCATGCCGACGTGCTCCCTGGTCGCGGGATCGAGCCGGTCGTAGCCGGCGTGCAGCATCTCGTGGGCCGCCGTCACCTCGCGGATGCCGGCGAGGCGGTCCTGGACGATGTCGTACAGGTGGATCTTGGCCCCGGTGTAGCAGCCGAGCAGATACTGCTCGGGGCGAATCCCGCACGCGGCGTTGAAGTCGTCGGCGGTATTCAGCTCCGGGGCGCTGGCGTAGAACAGTCTCGTGCCGGCGCCATTCATGCCGCTGGCAGCGACGAGTCCTTGGATCTCGGACGAGGGCGAGAAGGCCGCGGCGGCGACCCAGTCGGAGATCGCCCGCGAGTTCGTGACCGCGAAGGCGACCCCGGCGAGCGGCACGGCCACGGTGATCACGAGTGCGAGGGCTATTGCCGTGCGCACCGGCCCGGAGCGACGCGGGCGACGGGGCCGACGGGGCCGACGCCTGAATCGACCGCGGGCGGGGCTCTCGGCGATGGGCAAGGTCATGCGGCCGCCCTTTCGCTAACGATCCAGATCAACGCAGCAGGTTTCGGCGCATCCTCTCCTGACAAGCCTAAAGGGGCTTTCAGGGAGACTGCCGTACCCGCCCAATCGAACCCGCGCCCGGGGGCCCCCGAACGGGTGGCGACGCCTGTCGCATAGTGAGTGAATTACGGAGTCTTTGCGCAGTTTTCGGGCCCGAGGAGGCTATATGCGTAGCAATAGGAGCGCAAGACGATTGAATCCGAAGCTTGACCGCACTGGCTCAGGTCCAATACATTGCACGAATGGCAGTGTTTTGCCGGTGAACAGAAGTCGGCCGGAATGCGCTAGACGTATGACCCGGGACCCCACGCAGTCAAGGCGTAAGTAGAAGTGGCGGAACAATGAGCTCTTTACATGGTGTCGAAGGCGGCACCGCGGTTGAAAGCAAGGGGCTGAAGGTCGGCTCGCTGGGGCTCGTCTCCAGCATCGTCGTCGGATTGGCATCGACTGCACCCGCGTACAGCCTGGCTGCAAGCCTCGGCTTCATCGTGGCCTCCGGCGGTGTTCTGCTCGCGGGAGTGAAGGCCCCGGCCATCGTTCTGATCGCCTTCATCCCGATGTACCTCATCGCGGTGGCCTACCAGGAGCTGAACAGGGCCGAGCCCGACTGCGGAACGACCTTCACCTGGGCCGCCCGCGCCTTCGGCCCGAAGACCGGCTGGCTCGGCGGCTGGGGCATCATCGCGGCCGACATCATCGTCATGGCGAACCTCGCGCAGATCGCGGGGTCGTACTCGTTCACATTCCTGGGCGACCTCGGATTCACCGGCATAGCCGACCTCGCGAACGACCAGTTCTGGTCGACCGTCGCGGGCGTGCTGTGGATCGCGATCATGACCTACATCTGCTATCGCGGCATCGAGATCTCGGCCCGGCTGCAGTACGTACTGCTCTCCATCGAAGTACTCGTGCTGATCATCTTCTCCACTGTCGCCCTGATCAAGGTCTACACGGGCACCGCCGAGAGCTACTCCCTGATCCCGCAGATCGACTGGTTCCTGCCCTGGGGCGATGTCTCGCCGGGCGTTCCGTTCGACTTCGCGTCTGTCGTTGCCCCGGCCATGCTGATCGCGATCTTCATCTACTGGGGCTGGGACACCGCGGTCGCCACGAACGAGGAGAGCGACGACCCGGGACGCACTCCGGGCCGGGCCGCCATCATCTCGACGTTCCTCCTGCTCGGCACCTACGCCGTCGTGACCACGGCATCCATCGCCTTCGCCGGCGTCGGCCAGGACGGGGTGGGCCTCGGCAACGCCGACAACTCGGCCAACGTCTTCGCGGCGATCGGGCCGGACCTCTTCGGTGACAGCTGGATCGGCCACCTGGGCCTGCTTCTGCTCTCGGCGTCGATCCTCACCTCGGCCTCCGCCTCGACGCAGACCACGATCCTGCCAACGGCCCGCACGGCGCTGTCGATGGCGGTATTCAAGGCCATCCCGGCCCGCTTCGCCCGCATCCACTCGAAGTACCTCACCCCGACCTGGGCGACCATCGGCATGGGCGTCATCTCCGCCTTCTTCTACGTGCTCTTCACCCTGGTGAGCATGAAGCTGCTCGGGGCCCTGATCGGCTCGGTCGGCCTGATGATCGCCTTCTACTACGGCCTCACGGGCCTTGCATGCGTCTGGTTCTATCGCCGCACGCTCACGTCGAGCTTCCGCAACTTCATCATGCGTGGACTGTTCCCACTCGTCGGCGGGCTCAGCCTCGCGCTGATCTTCGTCTACGGACTGGTGCAGTACGCCCAGCCGGAGTGGCTGACCGACGAGAACGGCGACAACGTCACGATCTTCGGCATCGGCGCGGTGGCCGTCGTCGGAATCGGCGCGATGGTCCTCGGCGTCATCCTGATGCTCATCTGGTGGGCGGTGAAGCCCGACTTCTTCCGCGGCCAGACGCTCTCCAAGCGCCAGGACGTGCTCGTGCTGGTCGAGGACGATTCCCGGATCGAGATGATGGGGCTGCCCGACTCGAACGAGCCCTTCATCGTCATCGCCCCCGACCTGTCGAACCTGCCCGCGGGCGAGACTGCCCTCGACCCGGAGACCGGCGAGCGCTACACCCGCAACGGCGCCCCCCACAAGATCGAGGAGCCGGGCGAGCCCGAGGAGCCCAAGGGTTCCGAGGAGCCCGACGCCAAGCAGTAGGACCCGCTGAACCGAAACCCGGTCGGAGCGCAATTCGCGCCCCGACCGGGTTTTTTCACGTCTGGGCGACATTTGTGGCATAGAACATAGCACGGCGTGGCGCGGCGCGCCAAATACCTCCCATTAAGGGGTGATTTCAGTCATGAAATTCACGATGGGGACTTATGCCGGACACTATTTGGCCCTTAAATGGGGGTGTCCATAGGTTTGAACTTCCAGCGAGGGATCATCATGTCCACATTGCACCGCCGCCGATCGCGGATCGGCGTAGCCTGCGTAACCGGCCTGGCGCTCATCGTCGGCCCCCTCCTGGTGGTCGGCGCTCCCGCCGCAGCCAACACGGCCGGCACGGGGATCGTCATCAACGAGGCCTACCTCAACGGCGGCAGCACCGGGGCGACCTACCTGAACAAGTTCATCGAGCTCTACAACCCGACGAACGCGGACTATGACCTCAGCAGCACGTCGCTGCAGTATCGGCCGACAAACGGATCAGCGAACCCGTCGAGCGTGCTGGCCCTGACCGGCAGCATCCCGGCCGGCGGCCACTACCTGATCCAGGGCAGCAACAACTCGACCAATGGCGCCCTCCTCCCGACCGCCGACGCGTCGACCGGTGTCTCCTTCGCCGGGGGCAGCGGCACGCTGTTCCTCGTGAACTCGACGACGTCGCTCCAGGCTCCGCCGACGGGCTCGCTCCTCGGGGACGACCGCATTCTCGACCTCGTCGGCTACGGATCCTCGAACACCTTCGAGACCGCTCCCGCAACCGGCAACAGTGTCACGCTGTCGCTCAACCGCACCAACGGCGCCGACACCGACAGCAACGCGGCCGACCTTGTGGCCGAAGCCCCGACCCCGACGAATGCCCGTGGCGAGACAGTGGCCCCGACACCGACTGCCACGCCGACACCCACACCCACTTCGACACCCACGACCCCTCCCGTCGGCACGACGCCGGTGGCCGCCACCATCGCCGAGATCCAGGGCACGACTGCCACGAGCCCGTTGGCCGGCCAGACGGTCACCACCTCCGGCATCGTGACCGCCAGCTACGCCAGCGGCGGCTTCAACGGCTACGTCATCCAGACCCCCGGAACCGGCGGCGCCATCGACATCGCCGATCACGCGGCATCCGACGCGGTCTTCGTCTTCTCGGCCGCGACCGTCGATCAGGCCACCATCGGCCTGACGGTCGAGGTGACCGGGCAGGTCAGCGAGTACCAGGGCCTGACCGAGATCACCGTCGACGCGGGCGGGCTGACCCCGCTGGAGGATGCGGCGGCCGTTGAGCCGGCCACGATCGCCTTCCCGACGGACCCTGCCCAGCGCGAGAGCCTCGAGTCGATGCTCATTGCCCCGCAGGGCGACTTCACCGTCACCGACAACTACGACACGAACCTCTACGGCTCGATTGCCCTGACGGCGGGCACGACGCCGCTGATCCAGCCGACGACCGTGGTGGAGCCGGGCAGCGCCGAGTTCCGGGCGATGATGGCCGAGAACGCCGCCGCCGTGGTGACGCTTGACGACGGTGCCAGCACCAACTTCAACAGCCCGGTCAATAAGGGCCTGCCCGTTCCGTACCTCTCGAACAGCGCGCCGGTGCGGATCGGTGCGGCAGTGTCGTTCACGAAGTCCGTGATCGTCGACTACCGCTTCGGCGGCTGGAACTTCCAGCCGCTTTCGGAGCTGACCCCCGCTAACGCCGAGGCCGTTCAGCCTGCAACGTTCTCGGATACCCGCACCGCGGCTCCCGCACCAGTCGGCGGGGAGGCGACGCTCGCCTCGTTCAACGTGCTGAACTACTTCACCACCACCGGCGATGAGCTCAGCGGCTGCACGTTCTACAAGGACCGGGACGGCGTGCCCGTGACCGTCAGCGGTGGCTGTGACGCGAGAGGCGCGGCAAGCCAGGCCAGCCTTGAGCGCCAGCAGGCCAAGATCGTCGCCGCGATCAACTCGTTGGATGCCGACGTCGTCTCGCTCTCCGAGATCGAGAACTCCCTGGCGCTGGGCGACTCTAACCGCGACGCGTCGCTCGCCGAGCTGACAACCGCCCTGAACAACGCAGCCGGCAGCACGCTGTGGGCGTACGTCCCCTCCCCCGCAACGCTCCCGGTATCGGAGGACGTGATTCGCACGGCCTTCATCTACAAGCTCGAAACGATCCAGCCCGTCGGCGCGTCGGTCATCTACGACGACCCCGCCTTCGTGAATGCCCGCCAGCCTCTGGCCCAGGCCTTCCAGCTCGTCGGCGGCGACGCCTCGAACGGCTTCCTGGCCATCGCGAACCATTTCAAGAGCAAGGGCAGCGGTTCAGGCACCGGCAACGTCGACAGCGGCGACGGCCAGGGCAACTCCAACGCCGACCGGATCAAGCAGGCCAAGGCACTCGTCACCTTCGCAGATTCGATGAAGGCGTCCTCGGGCTTTGAGCGCGTGCTCCTGAGCGGCGACTTCAACTCCTACCTCAAGGAAGACCCGATCGATGTGCTGGCCAACGCCGGCTACGTCTCCCTCGGGGCCGGAAGCGGCAAGGAGACCTACGCCTACGACGGCATGATCGGCTCGCTCGATCACATCTTCGCCAACGCCTCGGCAGCCGCATCCGTCGCCAGTACCGACATCTGGAACGTCAACTCGGTCGAATCGGTCGCGTTGGAGTACAGCCGGTTCAACAACAACGTCACGAACTTCTACCAGCCCGACGCCTACCGCTCGAGTGACCACGACCCCCTGGTCGTCGGCCTCAACCTCGCCAGCGCACCGATGGTCGACGTCAACCTGATGAGCATCAATGACTTCCACGGCCGCATCGACAGCAACACGGTGAAGTTCGCCGCGACGATCGAGAGCATTCGGGCGCAGTACGGCGACGACAGCAGCGCGCTGATCTCTGCCGGGGACAACATCGGCGCCTCGCTCTTCGCCTCGTCGTCCCAGGCCGACAAGCCGACGATCGACGTGCTGAACGCACTCGACCTCACCGCCTCGGCAGTGGGCAACCACGAGTTCGATGCCGGCTTCGGCAACCTGACCGGTCGCGTCGCCGACGAGGCGAACTGGAACTACCTCGGGGCCAACGTCTATGAGAAGGGCACGACGACCCCGGCCCTGCCGGAATACGAGATCGTCATGGTCAGCGGCCTCCGGGTCGCCGTCATCGGCGCCGTCACCCAGGAGACGCCGGCACTGGTCTCCCCCGACGGCATCAGCAGCCTCGACTTCGGCAACCCCGTCGAGGCGGTGAACCGCGTCGTCGCCAAGCTGACGGCGGACGATCTCGCCGACGTCTACGTCGCCCAGTATCACGAGGGTGCCGGGGCCGGAACGCCAGAGAACGCCACCCTCGACGAGGAGCTCGGCCTCTCGGCCAGCGCCTTCACCGACATCGTCACGAACACCTCCCCCGAGGTCGACGCCATCTTCACGGGACACACCCACAAGGTGTACTCGTGGGATGCCCAGATCCCCGGCGCCCCCGTCGGCGACACGCGCCCCGTCCTCCAGACGGGCAGCTACGGCGAGAACATCGGCCAGGTGATCCTCACCGTCGACACGGCGGATGACTCCGTCGAGGCCTACACGGCCCGCAATATCCCGAGGATCGTGAATTCGACCACGGAGCCCGTCGTCAACGACGCCACCCTGGTTGCGGAATACCCGCGAGTCGCCGAGGTCAAGGCGATCGTCGATAATGCAATCGCCGCCGCCGCAGTCATCGGCAACCAGCCGATCGGCTCTGTCACGGCCGACATCACGACCGCATTCACCCGGCCCACGTCAGGACCCGCGGCGCGTGATGACCGCAGTTCCGAGTCGGCGCTCGGAAACCTGGTGGCAAACGCCCTCGTCACGACCCTCAAGCCCGAGCTGCTGGGCGGGGCCGAGATCGGCGTCGTCAACCCGGGCGGGCTTCGGGCCGATCTGGGCTTCGCCGCCTCCGGCGCCGAGGGCGACGGAGTCGTGACCTACGCCGAGGCCAACGCCGTGCTTCCGTTCGTGAACAACCTCGGTACGACGACGCTCACCGGCACCCAGTTCACGACCGTTCTCGAACAGCAGTGGCAGACGAACGCCGACGGCACCATCCCGACGCGGCCGTTCCTGAACCTGGGGCTGAGCGACAACGTGAACTACACGTACGACGCGACCCGGGCGGCGGGCGACCGCATCACGAGCGTCACGATCGACGGCCTGCCGATCGATGCTGCACGCGAGTACCGCATCGGCACGTTCAGCTTCCTCCTCGCGGGTGGCGACAACTTCCGCGAGTTCACGAGTGGCACGAACACGACCGACTCCGGCCTGATCGATCGTGATGGCTGGATCAGCTACATCACGGCGAACAGCCCACTGTCACCGTCGTTCGACCGTCGGGGGGTCTCTGTGACCGGAGTACCCGCATCCGCTCTCGAGCTGGGTGCCACCGCAACCGTGCAGCTGGACAAGCTCGACCTGACGTCGACCGGCAGCCCCGTGAACACCTCGGTCAGCGCGGTCTTCGAAGGCAGCTCGGCCGCAGCCCAGGTGTCCGAGGTCACGGCAGGGTCCGCCACGGTGGCCTTCACCGTTCCGGCGGATGTCGTCGGAACGACCCGTCTGGTGATCACGGCATCCCCGTCGAACACCGTCGTGCGCGTGCCGATCACGGTGAACGCGATCGTCGTGCCGCCGGTCGACCCGCCCACGGCCGATGTGACCGAGGCCGCGGGCATCGACAGCCTGACCGCCGAGCTCGAGGGTCTGATCACGCTGAGTGACCCGACCGTCGAACAGGGCCAGTCGATCGACGTGTACGTCGGAACGCAGTATGCCGGACAGCGCGTGTACGCGTTCCTGTACTCGACGCCCATGGCCCTCGGCAGCTCGATCGTGAGTTCCGCCGGCTATGTGCAGGTGCTGATCCCGGCCAACGCCCCGGTCGGCGCGCACCGCCTGGCAATTCAGGATGCGTCCGGCGCCGTCATCGGTTGGGCGAACATCACGATTTCGGCGCCCACAACGGCGGGTGTCGGCGCGGGCGTTGGCATCGGCGGGTCGAACCTGGCCAAGACCGGCTCGGAGCTCGCGCCGCTCATCGTCGGAGCGATGCTGCTGCTCACCCTCGGTGGAACCCTCGTGCTGGTCCGTGGCCGCCGCAGCCTGTACACCGACGGCTCGGAGGCCTAACAGCAGCGCACAGAACAGTCGAGCGCCGGGACCCACCAGGGTCCCGGCGCTCTCGTGCGGGATGCGACTTAAACGGGATGCGACTTAAACGCGAAAGCGGCCCGCTTTCGCGAACCGCTTCCCTTGCTTCAACGCCTCTTCTTCAGCGCTTCTAATAAACACGTGCGCCCTAAGGGATTCGAACCCCTGGCCTTCTGATCCGTAGTCAGACGCTCTATCCAGCTGAGCTAAGGGCGCATTTCTGCACGTAGGAAAGAGTAGCACGGCTGGGGGGTCCCTCCCGCCACTTCCATACAGGAGTAGGGCGACAGCCCCGTGTTGGCGCAAAAGGAGGGCCCGAGATTTCTCTCGGGCCCTCCTGTCTCACTCCCAGGTGTTACTTCCTGCTAGCTGTGCTGGCGACGACGGCCGAGGACCCGCGAGGCCAGACCCGCGACGAGCAGCGCGGCGGCGCCCCCGACGATCGGGAGGGCCGCGTAGCCGGTGGAGGCGAGGCTGTTGTACGAGGACTCGTTGCCGGCGCCGGCGGGGTCATTCGTGCCGCCGGGGGTGGCCGGGGCGGTCGCCGGGTCGGTGGCCGGAGTGGTCGGCGGGTCCGTCGGAGCCGGGACCCCACAGATGTTCACGTCGAAGCCGGGCAGCGTGCTTCCCCAGAGGCAGTCGCTGGTCAGCTTGAAGAAGGTCATCGAGCTGTACACCGAGGTCACCACAGTCGAGCCGAAGAAGGGCGCCGTGCGCGGCACGGGGGTCAGTGCCGTCGACTCCGGGGCGAACATGCTGAGCGGGGCCGTGGGGACATAAGCCGGGAACACGCGGCTGAAGTCGTTGTCGGCAGGGAAGAGCGTCGTGTCGGCCGCCTGGGCATCAGAGACGCGCAACGCGAAGTTGTAGAGGTTGCTGGCCGAAGTGCCGTGCATCGTCGACCAGACCCAGGCGAAGCCATCGGCGTTGGTCTGCATGTAGGCTTCACCGTCGCCCGTTGTGGGATTGACCCCGCCGACGGTGTCGGCCGCAGGCAGCGGGAGACAGCTGCTGGCAGAGGTGGGGTCGCAGTTGAACTGCATGAAGCCGGGCTTGGCGTTGGCCGCGTCGAAGTCACCGGTCGACGTCGACGTGCCGAGCACGAGGTACTGGTTGGTGGGGCTTCCGCCGTTTTCGTCCTTCGCCATCATCTGGATTCGGAAACGGGCGTTCGGAATCGGCGCGCCGAGCGAGGTGCGGATTGCGATCTTGGTGACGAACCCGCCGCCGCCCGGGAGCTTGTCGGCGCCGGACCACGCAATAGGGGCTGCGCCGGCGATCGTCGGATCCGCCTGGTTGAACTTGGCGTTGTAGCCGATCACATTCGCGCCATGCACGCGGAATGCCTGGGCGCTCGGGGTCACGTTGTAGTTCTGGTAGCTCTCGAGGAACTCAGCCCCCAGCGTGTTCTGACCGGCGTTCTGCGTCGTGCCGCTGGTTGCCGGCAGGGTGTTGAGGTTCAGCATGTTCTTGATGTCTGCCGTGGAGTCGATCCAACGCCAGTTGCCCGGGTCGACCTCACTGATCGAGCTCGGAATGTAATACTGGGCCGGAGCCGAGCCGGTCTGAATGCCGTCCTGGCTGCCCATCAGCATCTCGATCGACGCTACATTCGTGGCGCTGTCGGTGTCGGTACCCGTGACCGGGGCGGCGAAGGCGGGTGCCGAGAGCGGCAGGGCGGCAACGGCCAACACGCCCACCGCCACCATCATGTTGCGAAGCTTCATCGGGACCTGTTCCTCTTACTATGCGGGCATAAATGTTTTCAGCAAACAAACTGAAACAAACATAGTGAAAATGGGCCCTAATCAGGTACCTTCCGGCTGAAACTCTCTTAGGCCGCGCGCAGGGTCACCTTCATGATCTTGCCGGTGGCCGTTCGGGGCAGGTCGGTGACGAAGATGACGTAGTCGGGCACCTTGAAGCCGGCGATCAGCAATTTCGTCGCCGCCAGAATCTCTTCGGCACTCGCGTCGTGCCCCGGCCGCAGCACGATGTAGGCCTTCGGGCGCTCCCCCCAGTGCGGATGCGGCACCCCGACCACCGCGGCATCCAGGACCGCCGGATGCGAGACCAGGGCGTTCTCGACCTCGATCGTCGAGATGTTCTCGCCGCCCGAGATGATGATGTCCTTGGCCCGGTCCTTGATCTCGATGTAGCCGTCGGGGTGCATGACCGCCAGGTCTCCCGTGTGGAAGTAGCCGCCTCGAAAGGCCTCGGCCGTGGCATCCGCGTCATTGAAGTAGCCCAGCATGACGTTGTTGCCGCGCAAGACGATCTCGCCGATCGTGATGCCGTCCCGGGGCACATCGCCCATCGCCGAATCGACGACGCGGGCGGACTCGGCCTGAACCATCGCGACGCCCTGCCGCGCGATCTTCACGGCACGCTCGGCCGAGGTCAGCAGGTCCCACTCAGGCTGGTACTCGCAGATCGTGTAGGGGCCGTAGACCTCGGTCAGGCCGTAGACGTGCACGACCGTGATGCCCAGGCGCTCGAGCTGCTCGATCACGGTGGGCGACGGGGGCGCCCCGGCCGTCGTGATGTTCAGCGGCTTCACGAGCGGATGCGCCTCGTCGGCGTTCGCGATGATCGAGCAGACCGTCGGCGCCCCGCAGAGGTTCGTGACGCCGAGGTCGTCGATCGCCGCCCAGACCGTGGCCGGCCGAACCGCCCTGAGCGGCACATGGGTTGCGCCCGCTGCCGTCACCGCCCAGGTCGTGCACCAGCCGTTGCAGTGAAACATCGGCAGGGTCCAGAGGTAGACAGAATCGGGACGGAACGAGTTGTGGAACACCTCGCCGAGGGAGTTCAGATACGCCCCCCGGTGGCTGTAGAGCACGCCCTTGGGCTTGCCCGTGGTGCCCGAAGTGTAGTTGATCGAGATCGGCGCCCTCTCGTCGTCGATATCCCAGACGAGCGGATGCGCCATGGCGTCGCTCACGACGTCGCCGAAGGCGAGGAACGCCTCGAGGGGCGTGTGGCCGAGGTCGCGCTCGCCCGCCGGGCCGGAGCTGGGGCTTGCTGCGGGGCCGAACTCCGGGTCGGCGATCTCGATCACGCCGGTCAGGGTGTCGACGGCGGCCCGCACGTCGCCCAACACCGGGGTGAACTCGGCGTCGACGAAGAGCAGCCGGGCGCCGCAGTGATTCAGGATGTAGACGGTCTCGTCCCGGGACAGCCTGGGGTTCAGCGCCACGAGCACCCCGCCGGCCAGCGGCACCGCATAGTGCGCGATCAGCAGCTCCGGGATGTTGGGCGCCACGAACGCCACGCGGTCGCCGGGGGTGATTCGCGCCCTGATGGCCAGGGCCATCCGCTCTGCCGCATCGCGGAACTCGGCGTAGCTGAGCCTGCGTTCCCCATAGATGATGGCGGGCTTGCTCGGGAAGACCTCCGCGCTTCGCGCCAGGAAGCGCAGCGGGGTCAGCGGGGCATCGTTCGGTGAGCGGGTCGGGGTTTCAGCGTGCACGTCGTGACTCCTTTGTCGGGTGGTGCGGGGTTTGGGCAAGCCTTTAAACGAACGCGCTGACTCCGGTGAGCTCGCGGCCGATGAGCAGCGCCTGGATCGACTCGGTGCCCTCGTAGGTGTGGATCGACTCGATGTCGACCAGGTGCCGGATGACGTGGTTCTCCAGCAGGATGCCGTTGCCGCCGAGCAGGTCCCGGGCGACCGCCGCGATCTGCCGGGCCGTGCGGGTGTTGTGGTACTTGCTGAGCGAGGCCTGCATCGGGGTCAGCGTGCCCCGCGCATCCAGGTCGGCGAGCCGCAGGCAGTGCAGCTGCATGGAGGTGAGCTGCGCGAGCATTCCAGTGAGGCGCTCCTGCACGAGCTGGAAACCGGCGAGTTTCTTGCCGAACTGGGTGCGCTGGGTCGAATAGCTGAGGGCCGCCTCGAAGACGGCTGTCGCGTGGCCGAGTGCCGACCAGGCCACGCCGAGGCGCGTTGCGGCGAGCACGGTCGAGGTGTCTTTGAAGGTGCGGGCGCCGGGCAGCACGTTGTCGACCGGGATGCGCACATCCGTCAGCACGATGTCGGCCTGGTGGATCGCGCGGAGGGAGCCCTTGCCGGTCATCGTCGTGGCGACATAGCCGGGGGTGTCCTGCTCGACGAGGAATCCGCGCACGTTGCCGTTGTCATCCCGGGCCCAGACAACCGTGACGTCGCCGACGGAGCCGTTGCCGATCCAGCGTTTGGCGCCGTTCAGCACCCACTCGTCGCCGTCCCGGTGGGCCGTCGTCTCAAGGCCCGCGGAATCCGAGCCGTGATCCGGCTCGGTCAGGGCGAACGCGCCCAGCTTCTCGGCCCGGGCGAGCGGAACGAGCCACTTCGCCTTCTGCTCGTCACTGCCGTGCAGGGCGATGCTGCGCAGCGCCAGGCCGCCCTGGACCGCGATGACCGTGCCCATCGAGCCGTCGCCGCGGGAGATCTCCATGTTCACGAGACCCGCGGCCAACGGGGACATCGGGCTGAGGCCCGGGCCCTCGACGCCGTCGGTCAGCAGGTCGAGATAGCCGAGCCGCCTGACGAGATGAAGCGGATACTCGGCCTTCTCCCACGCGGCCGCCAATTCGTCGAGGGTGTCGACAGAGAAAGCGCGCGCCCTGTCCCAGATCGCCCGGTCGGCCGCCGGGATCTCGGCGAAGAGGGCGTAGAAGTCGGTGTCGAGCGGGGCGGAGACGTCGTAGTCGGTCATGGCGCGAGGGTGTCCTGTTCTGAGGCGGATGCGCCGGGACAGGGTTCACAGGCCACGGCGCCAAGGAGATGATCCTGCCAAGCGCGGCGGGGCGCGACAACCCCCCTGGGGAGGTGTTTTGTGCGGTGTATCTCGGGTCGCGTCTAGGGTCGCGTCTAGGGTCGCGTCTACGGCAGGATGCGGTGGCGCCTGGCCGCGGCGACCGCCTCGGTGCGGCTGTGCACGCCGAGCTTCATGATGATCGACTTCATGTAGCCCTTGACGGTCACGGGCTGCAGCATGAGGCGTCGCGCGGTCTCGGCGTAGGAACAGCCGAGGCCGACCTGGGCGAGAACCTCGAGCTCCCGGCGGGTGAGCTGCGGCGCGGGGCCGAAGCGGTCGGCGATGCTGGATGCGGGCCAGCCGTTCTGCCCGGCGGCGGCCCCACCGGGCTGGGATGCGAGGGCTGCTGAGCCATCCAGTTGGGCCATGACGTGCTGGATTCTGACCACCAGTGCCGGATCGTCTGCCGTGCGGGACACCGCCAGAAGCTCGGCGTGGGCGAAGCGAACGGCCTCGACGAGGTCATAGTCCTCGAACGCCTGCGGCTGGGCGGCGTTCAGCTGCAGCAGGGCCACGCGGCGATCGACCTCGTCGCGAATCTCCAACTCGCGGGCGATCTTGGTCGTGCCCGTCACGAGCTCGGCCGTGATGCGGTCACCGGTAGAGGCACTCGCCCGATTCGCGGCGTAGATCACGCCGCGCACGGCACCGTCGACGAGCACCGGCAGGGCCACCATCATGCGCAGGCCCTCCGGACGCACCGCCTCGTCGTGCTGGTGCGTGATGTGGCCGGAGTCGAGATAGTCGGCCACGGCCATCGGCCTCGCCTGGGCCAGGGCACGACCGCCCACACCCTCGCCGGGGCGCACGAACAGATCTTTGAGGCTGCCCGTTCGGGTACCGAAGAACTCGGTGATCGTCAGAGCACTTCCCTGAACGAGCCCCGCGAACAGGATGCCGACCCCGGCTCCCGAGGCCATCTCGCGGATGGCGCCCCGCAGCAGAACGAGGTCGCTCGGGCGATAGACGCCGCTGTCCTGGGGATTCATGGACCCTCTGTTCGAGGTTATGTTGGGTGTGACGCTGTTGAGGGACTTTACCAGCCAAGAATTTGGGCCGCCGGGCGGTGCCGGCCGGTCTCGCTTGGGCTGGGCGCATGGCCTCGAACGGAGTATTTATAACGACTTAGTAACGGTCTGGTTCGAGCCGCTTTTCGAGGCCTTTTTCGACGTGTTTTGCCCCTTTTGTCCCCGTTCGGGGGACCCAATGTCGGAGGGTCCGTGTTGACTCTAGACATGGACATCAACGCTGAATCTATCGAAGCCGTCACGACGCAACTCGCGTCGATCACGGCCACCGATGGCGCGCTGATGTCCCTCACCGACACGGATGCCCTCACCCACGCCGCGGCCGTGGAGGCCCTCGGCCGCCTCGTCGATGGCCTCCGCGTCGCATCCGCCGCCGACCTCGCCGACCGGTCCCGCTCGGAGCTCGGCACCGGGTCACTGGCGACCCAGCAGGGCCAGCGCACCGCCGCGGGACTGCTCGCGTTCGCGACCCGCGTCTCCGAGGCCGAAGCCAAGCGCCGCATCACCCTCGGCCGCTCCACTACCGCGCACGTCACCCTCAGCGGCGACCTGCGCCCCGCCGACTTTGGACTCGTCGCCGCAGCCCTGAACGACGGCTCGATCGGTGTCGATGCGGCCCGCGTCATCACGGCATTTCTCCGCCCAGCACTACTGACCTCGACGCCGGCGAACCTGGCCGCCGCCGAGAAACACCTCGTGACCGCTGCCCTGACCGAGAGCGCCGACCTCGTCAAGGTACAGGCCCTCGCATGGCGGGAAGCGCTGGATCCCGATGGCACGAAACCGCACGAAGACGACATCCGGGCCGCCCGCGCGTTCACGATCGGCCGCACGAAAGACAACGGCCTGACCTCGATCTGGGGCGAAACCGACCCCATCA
>CANFBG010000038.1 GCA_947444785.1 Microbacteriaceae bacterium
CGCACTCTCCGGGCCCGCATCAGCTTCGCCGTGATGGTCATCGTGGCGCTCTTCGGGGTCTTCGTCTTTCGACTCGTCGACCTCCAGATCGTGCAGGCGAAAGACCTCAACGCCGCATCCCTCAGCCAGCGTTCCGACGTGCGCACGACGTTCGGCAATCGGGGCAGCATCGTCGACGCCAACGGTGTGGTCCTGGCCGATTCTGTGCTCAGATATGTGGTCACCGCCTCCCCGCGGTACGCCACGGCATTCACCCGCACAACGGATGCGGTCACAGGCACGAAGGTCGAGGTGAGCGTCGCCGAGGCGGCCAATGAGCTGGCGACCGCCACAGGTCAGCCCGCTGCATCGATTCTCACCGCGTTGACCCAGGACCCCACGTCCGATTACGCCGTCGTCGCCAAGTCGATCGATGTCGACGCGTACAACGCGGTTCGAGCGCTGAACATCCCGTACCTCTACTACGAGGCCCAGCAGGCGCGAACCTATCCCAACGGCAGTGTTGCGGGCAATATCGTGGGGTTCGTCGGCTCAGACGGCCAGGCCCAGGCCGGCACGGAGCTGAAGGAGAACTCGTGCCTCGCGGGCACGAACGGAATCGAGTCCGCCCAGACGGGCGAAGACGGCGTTCGCCTCCCCGGCTCAACGGTCGAGACCCAGTCCGCCGTCAACGGCGGCGACGTCGTGCTGACCCTGAACAGCGACCTGCAGTACTTCGCCCAGCAGACGCTCGCCCAACGGGTGCAGCAGGTCGGGGGAGAGAGCGGTACCGTCGTCGTGACCGAGGTCAAGACCGGAAAGGTGCTCGTCGCCGCGGAGTACCCGACCGTCGACCCGAACAACGTGGATGGCACGGCGGCCGAGTTCCGCGGCTCCCAGATCTTCACCTCGACGTTCGAGCCCGGCTCGACGTTCAAGGCGTTCACCGCGGCGGCCCTGGTCGACTCGGGGGCAGCGACGCCGGACACGCATGTGCTGGCGCCCTACATGTACGCGGCGCCGGGCGGTGCCGTCATCCACGATGCCGGTTTCCACGCGGACACCCAGTGGACACTCACCGGAGTCCTGATGGATTCGTCCAACACGGGAATCTCGATCCTGAGCGAGGCGATGCCGGCGCAGCAGCGCTGGGACTACATGAAGAAGTTCGGCCTGGGTGCCGACACCGAGGTGAAGTTCCCGGGCGAGGAGTCGGGAGACCTCAAGGACCCCAACAACCTCGACAACCAGACGCTGTACAACACGACGTTCGGCCAGGGGCTGACCGTGACGGCGATGCAGATGGCGAGTATCTACCAGACCATCGCCAATGGCGGCGTCAGGATGCCGGTGCAGCTGATCGCGGGCTGCCGGGCGGCGGATGGGACGATGACCGAGGTCCCCGCCGGCGCCGGTCAGCAGATCATCTCCAAGACGGCGGCCGATGAGACTGTCAACATGCTGGAATCCGTCGTCACCGAGGGCTACGCGTCCTCCAGCCTTCAGGTCCCCGGCTATCGGGTATCGGCCAAGACAGGCACGGCGGAGATGAGCGACGGCAACGGGGCCTACGGTTCCCAGCACCTGACATCCTTGGCGGGCATGGCCCCCTCGGACGACCCGCAATACGTGGTTTCCGTGACCGTCGCGAAGCCCGTTACGATTACGAGTGCCCTGGCCGCGGCCCCCGTATTCCAAAAGGTCCTCTCCCAGGTGCTCAAGACCTACCGGGTTCAGCCCTCAACGCTGCCCGACCCGAAACTGCCCACCACATACTGAATGAAGGAGCCCAGATGACTGATCCGGGTTATTCGGCCCTTCGCCCGGAGCATCCCATCGCCCGGTCGTTGACCGAGCTTGCCGAGCACTTCGGGCTCGAGGCAACCGGGCAGTTCGCCCAGGACTCGGTGACGGGAATCACTCTGTCGTCGAAGAACGTCCTGGCGGGAGACCTCTACGTGGGGCTCCCCGGGAGGAACGCGCACGGAGCGTCTTATGCGGCCGAGGCCGCGGCCCAGGGGGCTGTCGCCATCCTGACCGACGCGGAGGGTGCCGGTATCTCTGCCGGCAGCGGCCTGCCCTCGATCGTCACCGAGAGCCCCCGGGCGCTCCTGGCGGAGGTGTCCGCGTGGATCTACCGCACGAGGGAGAACCCGCCGACGATGCTCGGGGTCACCGGCACGAACGGAAAGACCAGCGTCACGTACCTGCTGAACGCCATCCTGAGGCAGTTGGGCGTCGTCGCCGGATTCAGCACCACCGCCGAGCGGGGGATCGGGGCTCTCAGAATCCCAAGCACGCTGACCACGCCGGAGGCGAGCGAGGTGCACTCCCTTCTTGCCAAGATGCGGGAGGCCCACGTCGGAGCCGTCATCATCGAGGTCTCGGCCCAGGCGCTCACCCGTCATCGCGTCGATGGGATCGTGTTCGACGTGGTCGGGTTCACCAACCTCACCCACGACCACCTCGACGACTACGGCGACATGCAGACCTATTTCGAGGCCAAGCGCGAGCTATTCACGCCGGAGCGGGCTCATCGCGGCGTCGCGATCGTCGACAGCCAGTGGGGTCGGAAGATCGCCGACGAGGCGGGGATCCCGATGACCACGGTGGCGACCCACCCGGGAATCCCAGCGGACTGGCAGGTCACCCTCGACGAGGAGAGCGCCGAACACACGGCGTTCACCGTGTCGGCCCCCGACGGAGCGACGCTGTCAACCAGCGTGCCCATCCTCGGCCGGTACATGGCGGAGAACGCCGCTCTGGCCATCGTGATGCTCGTCGAGGCCGGCTACGACCTCGCGGATATCGATAGGGTCCTGACTCGCGATGGCGGAATAACCGCCTACATTCCCGGCCGGGCCGAGCGAGTCTCGGGCGATCGTGGACCCCGGGTCTACATCGACTACGGCCACTCGCCAGACGCCTTCACGACGACGCTCGAATCGCTCCGGCGCACCGCGAGCGGCCGCGTCATCATGGTCTTCGGCGCGGACGGCGACCGGGACACCTCCAAGCGTGAGGAGATGGCGAGCATCGCAGCGACGCTGTCGGATGTGCTGGTCATCACCGACTACAACCCGAGGTTCGAGGATCCGGCGGCCATCCGGCGGGTCCTTGTGGATTCCGCCCGGCGCACCCGCCCCGACCTGGAACTGTACGAGGTTCCGAACCCGTGGGACGCGTTCCGGCAGGCGCTCTCCGTTGCCCGGGAGGGTGACGTGATACTTCACGCGGGACCGGGACATGAGAATTATCACGAGGTAGCAGGGAAGAAGATCCCCTACTCCGCCCGGGACGACGCCAGGTCTGCCCTCACCGAACACGGATGGCTGTAACACCAATGCTCGAACTCTCATTGCACTCAATCGCCGCGGCGACCGGTGGTCGCCTGGTTCTGTCGCCGGAGCTCGTCGACGCCGGTTTCAGCCCGGAGACCCTCGTCTCAGGAGCCGTCGACACGGACTCCCGACTTATCGAGGTCGGGGGCATCTTCGTCGCCAAGCGCGGCGAGGAGAGCGACGGACACCTCTATGTCGATGCGGCCGTTTCGGCCGGGGCTGCGCTCGTGATCGCGGAGAAAGAATCTGACGCGTCTGTTCCCCAGATCATCGTCGAGGACTCCGTCGATGCGCTCGGACGCCTTGCGACGGAGGTCGTACGCCTCGTGCGTCTGACAGGAAACCTCAAGATCGTGGGCATCACAGGCTCCAACGGCAAGACCACGACGAAGAACCTGCTCCGCGCCATCCTCGAGCGCGTCGGTGAGACGATCGCGCCCCGAGACTCGTTCAACAACGAGGTCGGCGCGCCACTCACGATGCTGAAGCTGACGCCCGGCAGTCGGTTCCTGGTCGCGGAGATGGGCGCGAGCGGCACGGGGGAGATCACCCGGCTGATCCGGATGGCCAAGCCCGACATCGGAATCGTTCTCACAGTCGGGCTCGCGCACGCCGGCGAGTTCGGCGGCATCGAGAAGACGCTGCTGGCCAAAACGGAGATGGTCCAGGACCTCGAGCCCGCGGATATCGCCATCCTGAACCTCGACGACTATCGTGTCGCGGGCATGGCCGACAAAACCCTGGCCAGTGTCCTGACCTTCGGATTGGACCGCAAGGCGAGTGTGCGCGCGACGGACGTGCGCGCCCATGCGGGCGGCACTGAATTCGTGCTTACCCTGGCCTCGGGCGAAAGTGCACCGGTCAGCTTCCAGGTGCTGGGCGAACACCATGTCACCAATGCGCTGGCCGCCGCCGCCGCCGCCGAAAGCCTCGGAGTCGGCCTCACCGACATCGTCGCCGGGCTGGAGGGCACCCTCCGCGCGGAACGCTGGCGAATGGAACTGCTCGGCGGTTCCGGCGGCGTGCGCGTCATCAACGATGCGTATAACGCCAGCCCGGACTCGATGGTCGCGGCGCTGAAGACACTCGCCCAGATCGCCACACCCGAGACCCGCAAGATCGCGGTTCTCGGGGAGATGAGCGAGCTCGGTGAGTTCTCCCTCGAGGAGCACGACCGCATCGGACGCATCGTGGTGCGCCTGAACATCGAGAAGCTCATCGTCGTGGGCGAGGGTGCCCGGGCACTGCATCTCGCCGCGACCCACGAGGGTTCCTGGGGTGGCGAGTCGGCATTCGTCCTGACCCCCGACGAGGCCTACGACCTGCTGGTGCCGGACCTGCGCGACGGGGACCTCGTGCTCGTGAAGTCCTCGAACTCCGCGCAGCTTCGTTTTCTCGGCGACCGACTCGGGGAGCTCTTCGCATGATCACCCTCCTGATGGCCGGCTCGATCTCGATGGTCTTCACCCTGTTCCTGACGCCCCTGTTCATTCGCCTGTTCAAGCGCCTCGCCTGGGGCCAGTTCATCAACGTCGACGGTCCGAAGAGCCACCACGTCAAGCGGGGAACGCCCACGATGGGCGGAATCGTGCTGATCTTCGCGACGCTCCTCGGCTACTTCATCGCCGTCGCCGTCACGAACCGACCGCTGTCGATCTCTGCCCTGCTCGTGCTGTTCCTGATGGTCGGCCTCGGCATCGTCGGCTTCATCGATGACTTCATCAAGACCCACCGGAGGCGGAGCCTCGGGCTCGGCCCGATCGCCAAGCTCATCGGCCAGGGGATCGTGGCCATCGCCTTTGCCGTGCTGGCGATCAACTTCCCGAACAAAGACAACCTGACCCCCGCGTCGACGGCGGTCTCGTGGGTGCGCGACACCCGGATCAACTTCGATCTGATCATGCCTGTGGGGCTCGGCGTGCTCTGCTTCATCCTGTGGGTGATCCTCATCGTGATGGCAACCTCGAACGGGGTGAACCTGACCGACGGCCTCGACGGCCTCGCCCCCGGCTCCTCGATCCTGGCGATCGGCGCCTTCGTCTTCATCGGCTTCTGGCAGTCGAACCAGAGCTGCTTCAACCCGCTGCTCGACCCCAACACGATCGCGAAGTGCTACTACGTCAGGGATCCCCTCGACCTCGCCATCATCGCCGCGGCCGTCGTCGGGGCCCTCGTCGGCTTCCTGTGGTGGAACACGAACCCGGCGAAGATCTTCCTCGGCGACACGGGCTCGCTTGCACTCGGCGGTGCCCTCGCGGCCCTCGCCATCCTGAGCCGCACGGAGCTCCTGCTCGTGCTCATCGGCGGAATCTTCGTCATCGTCGCAGGCCAGGTCGTCATTCAGCTGACCTACTTCAGGCTCACCCACGGAAAACGAATCTGGCTCGCGAGCCCACTGCACCACCACTTCGAGGTCAAGGGCTGGGCAGAGGTGACAATCGTGGTGCGGTTCTGGATCATCGCGGGCCTGCTGGTGGCCGCCGGCGTGGGCACCTTCTACCTCGAATGGATCTCCCGCTAGGGACTGGAAATGCACTCACGTACTGACGGACTTCTCAGCTGGAACGCAGACTGGGCCGGCCTCCGGGTCGGCGTTCTGGGACTCGGAATCACGGGATTCTCCGTGGCGGACACCCTCGCGGAGCTCGGCTCAGAGGTGCTGGTCGTTGCCGAGAGGGTCGACGAGCGCTATCCGCTGATGCTGGAGGTGATCGGCGCCCGCCTCGTTCACGTGGACGTCCTCGACGCGCCGCCTGCCGAACTCGTCGCCCTGGCGCCCGAGCTGCTGGTCGTCTCTCCCGGCTTCCACCCCGATCATCCGGTCATCCTGTGGGCCGTGGCCCAGGGGATCCCGATCTGGGGCGACGTGGAGCTGGCCTGGCGGGTGCGCGACAAGGTCGGCACGGATGGGAACGGCACGCCCGCGGAGTGGATCGCGGTCACCGGAACCAACGGAAAGACGACCACGGTGCAGCTGGCGTCGGCCATGCTCGCCGCTGGGGGCCTTCGCGTCGCACCCTGCGGCAACATCGGCGTGCCCGTTCTCGACGCCGTTCGCGACCCCGGGGGATTCGACGTGTTCGTCGTCGAGCTCTCGAGCTATCAGCTGCACTCGACGTCGAGCATGTCGCCGTGGGCCGCGGTCTGCCTGAATGTCGCCGAGGATCACCTCGACTGGCACGGTTCGATGGCGGAATACACTGCGGCGAAGGCCCGGGTGTATTCAAACACCCGCGTTGCCTGCGTCTACAACCGCGACGATGCCGTGACACAGCGGATGGTCGAGGAGGCAGACGTCGTCGAGGGTGCCCGGGCGGTGGGCTTCGGCCTCGGCGTGCCCGGGCCCAGTGACCTCGGCCTCGTCGAGGGAATCCTGTGCGATCGGGCGTTCCATGACGACCGACACCACTCCGCCCTGGAGATCACCACGGTCACAGACCTGGCCCGGATCGGGCTGGGAGCCGCGCACACCGTCTCGGATGTGCTCGCGGCGAGTGCCCTCGCCCGCAGCTTCGGAACGCCGATCGAGGCCATTCAGCGGGCGCTGGCGGGCTTCCGACTGGACAGGCACCGCATCGAGGTCGTCGCGACCGCGGGCGGCATCACCTGGATCAATGACTCCAAGGCGACGAACCCGCACGCAGCGGATGCCTCGCTGGGCGCATACGAATCCGTCGTCTGGATCGCGGGCGGCCTGCTGAAGGGCGTCGACATCGAGCCGCTCATCGTGAAGCGGGCTGCACGGATGCGCGGAGTGGTTCTTCTCGGCGCCGACCGGACGCTGCTCCGCGAAGCATTTCAGCGACACGCCCCCCATCTGCCCCTGTTCGAGGTGGCGGGGCCGGAGACTGAAGACGTCATGGCGAAGGCGGTCGAGCTGGCGTCGGCGATGGCCATGCCGGGCGACGTCGTGCTTCTGGCACCGGCAGCAGCATCCATGGACCAATTCGCCGACTACGCGGACCGTGGAGTGAGATTCGAGTCGGCGGTTAGAGAACTTCTGGGAGGCGCGGGCGATGACACAGACTTCGAGGAGCCGGCCCCGCGCCACGCCTGAGGGCGTGACGCGGCCAGCATCCGGCGGCACTGCCGACTCGCGTTTCGACACGGCCGCGTATGCCGCGGCCCTCGAGGGGCGCCTCCGCCTCGCGCGCATCTCGATGGGGCGCGCCATCCGGGCCGAGAGCAGCAGCTTCTACCTGTTGCTCGGCACGACGCTCTTCCTCGTGGTCTTCGGCTTGATCATGGTGCTCTCCTCGAGTTCCGTGAAGTCGTTCACGGGCGATCAGAACTTCTTCGGCGTCTTCTGGCGGCAGGGTACGTTCGCCCTGATCGGAGTGCCGCTGATGCTCGTCATCTCCCGGCTCCCCGTGCGTATCTGGCGTCGGTGGGCATGGCTTCCCCTGGTTCTCGGCATGATCCTGCAGATCGTGGTGCTGACGACACCCCTGGGCATCGCCGTCGGCGGCAACAAGAACTGGATCGGCATCGGCTCGTTCAACGCCCAGCCGTCTGAGCTGATCAAGGTGGGCCTCGTCGCCTGGCTCGCATTGATCCTGGCGCGTCGCGAGCCCTACCTGCACTCGTGGAAAGGCGCCTTGCTCCCTGCCCTTCCGGTGGCGGCAGCCGGTGTCGGCCTCGTCATCGCCGGCGGCGATCTCGGCACCTCGATGATCATCGTGAGTCTCATTCTCGCGGCCCTCTACTTCGCCGGCATCAGGCTCAAGATGTTGGGGAGCCTGGTGCTCGTCGGCGCGATATTCGCGGCGATGATGGCCGTGGCTTCCTCAAGCCGGATAACCCGCCTGCTCCAATACACGGGCAGCGGCAGCACCGACCTGCACGGCACAGCATGGCAGAGCACCCAGGGCCAGTGGGCGCTGGCGGCCGGCGGGATCTTCGGGGTCGGCCTCGGCAACTCGACGGCGAAGTGGTCGTGGCTGCCCGCTGCGGACAATGACTTCATCTTCGCCATCATCGGCGAGGAGCTGGGTCTCATCGGAGCCATTCTCGTTCTCGGCCTCTTCGTCGTCCTGGCAATCGCCTTCCTGCGCATCCTGAGGCGCTCCAACGATCTGTTCTCCCGGGTCGTCACCGGCTCCGTCATGGTGTGGATCGTCGGTCAGGCATTCGTGAACATCGCCGTCGTACTCGGGCTGCTGCCTGTCCTGGGCGTGCCGCTGCCCCTCATCTCCTCGGGAGGCAGCGCCCTGATCACGACGCTCATCGGCATCGGCCTCGTTCTCTCGATCGCCCGGGACGAATCGCACCCCGACGAAGCCTCGTCGTACACCCCGCCTCGCCCGGTGCGCAGATGACGGTCTATCTGCTCGCGGGCGGCGGAACCGCAGGTCATGTGAATCCGTTGCTGGCGACGGCGGACGCCATCAGGCAGAACGAGCCCGACGCCGTGATCATCGTCGTAGGAACCCGCGAAGGTCTCGAGGCGAGGCTCGTGCCCGCGCGCGGCTATGAGCTGGTCACGATCGCCAAGCTTCCCTTCCCTCGCCGGCTCAATCGGCGGGCATTCGCCTTTCTTCCTGGGATGCGGCGCAGCATTGCGGAGCTTGCGGGCCTCATCCGCTCGCGCGGCGTTGATGTCGTCGTGGGGTTCGGCGGCTATGCCGCGGCCCCTGCCTATCTCGCCGCCCGGGGAACACATGTGCCCATAGTCATTCACGAGGCCAACGCCCGGCCCGGCCTCGCAAACCGGCTCGGCACGCTCCTCACCCGCTACGTGGCCGTCGTCTTTGTGAACACCCCCCTTCGCGGCGCCGTCGTAACGGGCCTGCCGTTGAGGCGGGAGATCGCGAGGCTCGCCGACGATTCTGCCGCGCGCGCCGGTGCCGCCCGGGAGGCCATCGAGTTATTCGGGCTCGACGCGGATAGGCCCACGGTCCTGGTCACGGGCGGGTCCCTCGGGGCAAATCGCATCAACGAGGGCATCTCGCAGGCCGTGCAGTCGATCATCGATGCCGGCTGGCAGGTGCTGCACATCTGGGGGGACAAGTCGGATCTGCGCGATCCCGAGCTGGCGCACTACCGCGTGTTGCGCTACTGCGACCGGATGGATCTGGCCCTGGCCGCGGCAACGCTCGCCGTCGCCCGTGCGGGGTCGGCGACCGTGGCCGAGTTGAGCGTTCTCGGCATTGCCTCGATCCTCGTGCCCTATCCCGTGGGCAACGGGGAGCAGCGATTCAACGCGGCAGATCTCGTGGCCGCCGGGGGAGCGGTGCTGGTGGAGGATGCCAAATTCACCCCCGACTACGTGCGCGGGGAACTCCTCGCCCTTCTCGGGAATGCGGCCGGGCTGGAGCGGATGCGGTCGGCGGCGAGCGGCGTCGGAATGCCGGATGGCGCCGAGCGGCTCGTGGCGTTGATTCGAAAAGCGATCTCGAGAGCGTAACGTTGGAGGGATGATTCGGTCGAAACAGGGCCGGTCACTGACGAAATGAGTGCAACAGCGTGATCAAGCCAGATCTGGAACAGGTGATTCCGACCGAGCTCGGATCGGTGCACTTCGTCGGCATCGGCGGTTCGGGAATGAGTGGGATCGCCAGGCTGCTGCTCTCCGCCGGCGTCACGGTGACCGGCTCCGATTCCACGCTGAACAAGAACGTGAAGAGCCTGCGCGAACAGGGCGCTGTGATCACGATCGGGCACGCCGCCGCAAACGTCGGCACGGCCGACACCCTGGTCGTCACGAGCGCGCTGTGGCCCGACAACCCCGAGTATCTCGCGGCCCGCGAGCGGGGGATCCCCATTCTGCACCGCTCCCAGGCCCTGGCCTGGCTCGTGAACAAGCAGCGCCTGGTGGCCGTGGCCGGCGCGCACGGCAAGACGACCTCGACGGGCATGATCGTCACCGCCCTGATCGAGCTCGGTGCCGATCCGAGCTTCGTCAACGGCGGTGTCATCTCCGCCCTCGGTACGAGCTCCGCGAGGGGCGAGGGTGAGCTCTTCGTTCTCGAGGCCGACGAGTCGGACGGCTCATTCCTGTTGTACGACAAGGCCGTGGCGCTGATCACGAACGTCGACCCCGATCACCTCGATCACTACGGCTCGGTGTTGGCCGTCGAGGACGCATTCGTCACGTTCGCCGACACGGCGAGCGAGCTCGTGGTCATCTCCTCCGATGACGCCGGGGCCCGGCGGGTGCTGGACCGCCTCGAGGCGAGCCGCATCCTGACGTTCGGGGAGCGCTTCGACGCGGACATCCGCCTGCACTCGGTCACGGCCCTGGGTCCGGTCTCGTTCGGTGTGAGCTTCGAGGGCGTCGACTACTTCAGCACCCTCCAGATCCCCGGCCATCACAACGCTCTGAACGCGGCCGGCGCGTTTGCCGTGCTCGTGGGTCTGGGCTTCCCCGCCCAGGCCAGCCTCGACGCAATCGCGACATTCGGGGGCACGGGTCGCCGGTTCGAGTTCCATGCCACGATCGGCGGCGTGAGCGTGTACGACGACTACGCGCACCACCCGACCGAGGTCGCCGCGGCCCTCACGGCGGCCCGCACCGTCGTGGGAGAGGGGCGGATCATCGCCATCCATCAGCCGCATCTCTACTCCCGCACGCAGATGTTCGCGGGGGAGTTCGCCGAGAGCCTCGAGCAGACGGCAGACTTCACGGTCGTGCTCGATGTCTGCGGTGCCCGGGAGGACCCCGTCGAGGGGGTGACCGGCGCCCTCGTCTCCGACCGCTTCCAGGACGAGAGTCGGGTCGCATTCATCGCAGACTGGCAGCAGGCGGCCGACTTCGCGGCGTCGATCTCCCGGCCCGGGGACTTCATCGTCACCATGGGCTGCGGGGACGTCAACCTGATTCTTCCGCAGCTGATCGATTCCCTCACGGCTGCCGAGCAGGGCGACAGTGCCGCCAGGCCGGTTGACGCAGGATGAGGAGGCCCCCTCCCGTCACCCCGCCCCGGGTGCAGGGCATCCCGGAGGGTGAGCGCCGCGGGACCGCCCGGATAAGGCGCCTTCCCACGAACCTGACCCCCGCGAGTCCGACCCCCGCGAGCCCGATATCCGCGGGCTCGACCCCCGCGACCCCGACCCCCGGCGCGGGCGTATCCGCAGACACTGCACCCCTGACCCTTCCGTTTCACGTGGAGAAGGGCAGCGACGCCAAACGCGCCCTGGCCAAGGCGACCCGGGAGCGACGCAGATTCGAACGCGCTGAGGCGCGGCGTTTCACCCAGCAGTCCCGACACCGGCGCCAGCGGATGCTCATCGGTGGCGGGATTGGAGCCGGCCTGTTGCTGGTCGTCGGCCTGCTCGCCTATTCCCCGTTGTTCATGCTTCGAACGATCGATGTCGTCGGTACGTACCGCGTTGACTCAGGCTCGGTCTCGGCCGCCCTGTCGGGTCAACTCGGCCGCCCCCTCGCGCTGGTGGACTTCGGGGCCATCCAGCGAGTACTCGACGGCTACCCCTTGATCAAGAGTTATTCCACGGAGTCCCGGCCGCCGAACAGCCTGGTCGTTCGCATCACCGAGCGAACACCCGCCGTCGCCGTCGCGTCCGCGGCGGGTTTCGACCTCATCGATCCCGCGGGGGTGCTCGTCGCGCAGTCCACGGTCGCCGTCCCCGGCAATCCGGTGATCGACGCCGCCGTGACCGTCGTGGGGAGCCCGGGCTTCGTCGCCGCGACCCGGGTGCTCGACTCGCTCGCACCCGAGCTCCGGTTGAGGGTCTCTGCGATCAGTGCGCCGACACCCGACTCCGTCTCGTTCGAGCTTCCAGACGCCGGCAAGACCGTGATCTGGGGAAGCTCCGAGCGGTCGGCGCTGAAGTCCCGGATCCTCACGCAGCTCCTGGCCCAGGCCCAGCTGTCGGGCGCCGGCCAGATCGACGTCTCGAGCCCCGAGGCTCCTGTTCTCCGCTAGGGCGGCAAGGGCGTCTCCCGGCGGCATTTTGGCTGTGGGATTCGCGACACGCTGACGGCGAGGGGTGCGACCGGGCCACGGGCACCTAGGTTCAATTTAGGAAATACATACTCGATATAACTTTAAGTCTCAGGTAGAGGTTTAGAGTTCCAGCGGAGGCCGGACGTGACAACCAACCAGAACTACCTCGCAGTCATCAAAGTTGTGGGCATCGGCGGTGGCGGCGTCAATGCCGTCAACCGGATGATCGAACTTGGCCTGCGCGGAGTCGAGTTCATCGCCATCAACACTGACGCCCAGGCGCTCTTGATGAGCGACGCCGACGTCAAGCTCGACGTCGGACGGGAACTCACGAGGGGACTCGGCGCCGGCGCCGACCCCGAGGTAGGACGTCGCGCGACGGAGGACCACGCCGAGGAGATCGAAGAGGCCCTCGCGGGTGCGGACATGGTCTTCGTGACCGCGGGCGAGGGTGGCGGCACCGGCACCGGAGGAGCCCCCGTCGTGGCGCGCATCGCGAAGTCGATCGGCGCCCTGACCATCGGCGTCGTCACCAAGCCCTTCGGCTTCGAGGGCAAGCGTCGTGCGGCCCAGGCCGAAGAGGGCGTGGCCACGCTGAAGAACGAGGTCGACACGCTCATCGTCGTGCCGAACGACCGACTGCTGGAGATCAGCGACCGCGGAATCAGCATGCTCGAGGCGTTCTCCACCGCCGACCAGGTTCTGCTGGCCGGCGTGCAGGGCATCACCGACCTGATCACGACCCCGGGACTGATCAACCTCGACTTCGCCGATGTCAAGTCGGTCATGCAGGGCGCCGGCAGTGCGCTGATGGGCATCGGTTCCTCCCGAGGAGCCGACCGCGCCATCAAGGCCGCCGAGCTCGCCGTGGCATCCCCGCTTCTGGAGGCGAGCATCGAGGGCGCCCACGGCGTCCTGCTTTCCATCCAGGGCGGCTCCAACCTCGGTATCTTCGAGATCAACGACGCCGCCAAGCTCGTGCAGGACGCGGTTCATCCCGAGGCCAACATCATCTTCGGCGCCGTCATCGACGACACCCTGGGCGACGAGGTCCGCGTGACAGTGATCGCAGCCGGCTTCGACGGCGGAGAGCCGACAGAGGCGCGCCGGGCCTCCTTCGTCACGGCCGCGGACTCCGGCGCTCGCGCGGCAGGCTCGACGGCGGCGAGCAGTCGCCCCGTGGAATCGGCTGTGCCGGCACCCTCCTGGTCGCAGACCGCCGAACACAGCCTCACGGGAACGGTCGCGCTCGACCCGGCCTCCGACGACGACGATGCCGACCTGGACGTCCCCGACTTCCTCAAGTAGGCCACGGGGCGCTCGGAAATAGACGATGACGAATTTCACTGAGTCCGAGCGGATCGGCCTCGCACAGCGGCTTGCCGAGGTGACGGAACGGGCGGCAGTCGCGGCCCGGGCGGCAGGTCGGTCTCCGGACGAGCTCCTGATAATCCCGGTCACGAAATTCCAGCCGGAGTCCCTCACTCGGGCCCTCTACGATCTGGGAGTGCGGGACTTCGCCGAGAACAGGCATCAGGACGCCCGGGTCAAGGCGTCGGCATGCGAAGACCTGGCCGGAATCGTCTGGCACTTCGTGGGCCAGCTGCAGAGCAAGAAGGCAAGACAGGTTCGCGCCTACTCGCGTGTCATTCACTCGGTCGACCGGGTCTCGCTCGTCGAGGCCCTGGCTTTCGAGCATCCTCTCGAGCCTGAGCTCGCGACGGGATGCTTCATCCAGGTGAACCTGACGGTGGACGCCGACCGGGGCGGCGTCGCCGATACGGAGGACGTGCAGGGCGTTGCAGAGGCGATCCTGGCCGCCCCGGGTCTCGAACTGCTGGGGGTCATGGCGGTTGCCCCGCTCGGTGAGGAGCCGCGGCCGGCCTTCGCGAGGCTTCGGGCAATCTCCGACCGGGTCCGCCTCGTTGCGCCCTCGGCCACGATGATCTCGGCCGGGATGACCAACGACTTCGAGGAGGCAATTCTCGAAGGGGCGACACACCTGCGCATTGGTTCCGCAATCACTGGAAATCGCCAACCCAACGGCTAGCTTTGGTGATTAGGAGCCGAACACAGGCTCCCGGCAGATCCAAAGCAAAACCGGAGGAACACAATGGCCAACCCACTGCGCAAGACGATGGTCTACCTGGGTCTTGCAGACGAGGACCTCGAGTACGAGGCTCCCGCCGCAGCGAACGTCGCCCCGGTCCCTTCCCACCAGAGCGCCCCGACGGCCGCCAATCGTGCCCCCGTCACGCCGCTTCGCAAGAACACCCACTCAAAGAATCCGGCTCCTGCTGAAATGAATGAGATCCTCACCGTCCACCCGAAGCAGTACAAGGATGCCCAGGTCATTGCGGAGAACTTCCGTGAGGGAATCCCGGTCATCATCAACCTCTCCCAGATGACGGATGCCGACGCGCGCAGGCTCATCGACTTCGCAGGTGGCCTCTCCCAGGGCCTCTACGGCAAGATCGAGCGGGTGACGAGCAAGGTATTCCTGCTCTCTCCCGCGCACGTTGTCGTGTCGGGCGATGCGGGAAACGACTCACGCGCAGAATCTTCCTTCTTCGTCCAGTCATAATTGACGAGTGGGTTCATTCGTCGGCATCATCGCATCACTCGTCTACTTCGCGCTTCTCGCGTTCTTCTTCCTCATGTGGGGGAGGTTCATCCTTGACCTTGTGCAGTCGTTCCAGCGTTCCTGGCGTCCACAGGGCTTCGTCCTCGTTCTCGCGGAGGTGGCCTACTCGGTCACGGATCCGCCCATCAAGTTCTTTCGTCGTTTGATCCCCCCGCTTCGGCTCGGCCCGGTCGCCTTCGACTTCGGGTGGAGCATCGTCATGCTGCTCGTGATCATCGCGATGAGCGTGACGAGTATCGTGCGGATCTCGGCGTAGTCACAGGTAGTGTGGAGAAGGCTTTCACGCCGCTTCGTGCCTATCTCAAATGTGCGTGAACGTAAATGGGGAGCTTCGTATCTCGCGGCTGCCGAAGAATTTTGCTAGTTTTGCTTAGGCGTAATCCAGATTTTCAATGTAATAAAGGTGGAAGAACATGGCGTTAACTCCTGAAGACGTAGTCAACAAGCGCTTTGCGCAGACCAAGTTTCGCGAGGGGTACGACCAGGACGAGGTTGATGACTTCCTGGATGAGGTCGTCGTCGAGCTCCGTCGCCTGACTCAGGAGAACGAGGAACTGAAGGCCAAGCTCGAAGGCCGTGCCCCCGTGGCCGCTGCCGAGGCCAAGCCTGCAGCAGTCGTCGCCGCCCCCGTGGCCGCTCCCGTTGTCGCCGAGTCGGTCGAGGACGAGTCCGCCTCCACCACCAACCTGCTGCAGCTCGCCCGCCGCCTGCACGACGAGCACGTTCGCGAGGGCATCGAGAAGCGCGACTCCCTCATCTCCGAGGGAAACGCCACCGCCGCACGAATCGTGGCCGAGGCCGAGACCACCCAGCGCAACGAACTCGCTCGCCTCAACAAGGAGAAGTCGGGAATCGAGCACCGCATCGACGAGCTCCGCACGTTCGAGAAGGAATACCGCACGAAGCTTCGCAGCTACATCGAGGGCCAGCTGAATGACCTCGACACGAACTCCGGCGCCGAGAGCAACGTAACTGCAGCATCCGGCCGCAGCGGCTTTGGCAGCTAGGCGGGTCGCACAAGCCAGCCCCCGGGTCCTGATCGTCCTCGGCGTCGTTGCGATTGCCGCGTACGCGTTCGATCAGGGGTCGAAGTACCTTGTCCTGACGCATCTGACGCTGGGGGAGTCCGTCTCTGTTATCGACGGTCTCCTCCAGTTTCAGCTTGTTAAGAATCCAGGCGCCGCGTTCTCCATCGGAGACGCCTACACCTGGATCTTCTCGATTCTGGCGTCGTTGGTCACGGTCTTCATCATCTGGTTTGCGCGACGCATCAAGAGCATCGGCTGGGCTGTGGTCTTCGGACTGTTGCTCGGCGGCGTGCTCGGCAACCTGACCGACCGGCTCTTCCGTGAGCCTGGATTCGGCGTAGGACATGTCATCGACTTCCTCAAGATCCCGCTCCTGCCGGCGATCTTCAACGTGGCAGACAGCGCAATCGTCGTGAGCATGGGGCTCTTTCTGATCCTCACCCTTCGCGGCATCGGTCTCGACGGCACCAAGACGCCCGCCGAGCCGAAGCAGGCAATACCAGGGCACGACAACACTGAGGCAGATAAGACCGATGGCTGAATCCCGTTCCTTTCCCGTGCCCGAGGGGCTGGAGGGAGTCCGGGTGGACGCCGGCCTTGCCAAGCTCCTCGGCTTCTCCCGCACGTTCGCCTCTGAGATCCTGGACGCCGGCGGGGTCACCGTGGACGGCGTGACCGTCGGCAAGAGTGACAAGCTGCACGCGGATGCGTGGCTCGAGGTCACGTGGGCCCCCCGCGAGGAGGCCACCATCGTTCCGATCCACGTTCCCGACTTAGGCATCATCTACGACGACGACCACATCGTGGTCGTCGACAAGCCGGTCGGCGTGGCCGCGCATCCGTCTGTGGGCTGGAGCGGGCCAACCGTGCTGGGCGCCCTTGCGGGGGCCGGCTTCACGGTTGCCACCAGCGGCGCTGCCGAGCGAGCGGGCATCGTTCATCGCCTCGATGCGGGAACGAGCGGCCTGATGGTCGTCGCCAAAAGCGAGGACGCCTATAGCTGGCTGAAGCGGGCGTTCCACGACCGCGAGGTCGACAAGATCTACCACGCCGTCGTTCAGGGCCACCCTGACCCCTCCTCGGGAACGATCGATGCCCCCATCGGCCGCCACCCGCGCTCCGACTGGAAGTTCGCCGTCACCGCCGCAGGCAAGCCCAGCGTCACCCACTATGAGACCCTCGAGGCGTTTCGCGCGGCCTCGCTCCTGAAGATCCATCTCGAGACCGGTCGGACACACCAGATCCGGGTGCACATGGCCGCCCAGCGACACCCCTGCGTGGGAGACGCCATGTACGGCGCCGACCCCACCCTCGCCGCAAAGCTCGGCATCACCCGGCAGTGGCTGCACGCCAAGGAGCTCGGCTTCGTGCACCCGCACACCCGGGAGTACGTTCGCTTCGAGTCGGAATACCCGGCCGACCTCCAGCACGCGCTGGGTGTGCTGCGCGACTGATCCGAACCCGGCGCGCCCACCCCGCAGCGCCCCGCACGCCGTAGACTGAGGTCTTTACGAAAGCACCAGTGGAGAGACCCCAGTGAAGCCGCGCGAAGACTCATTCGTACACCTGCACGTGCACAGCGAGTACTCGATGCTGGACGGTGCCGCCAGGGTGAAGCCCCTCATCGCGGCCGCCGCCGACCAGGGCATGCCGGCCATCGCGGTCACCGACCACGGCAACGTCTTCGGGGCATTCGACTTCTGGAAGACCGCCACGGATGCGGGGATCAAGCCGATCATCGGCACCGAGGCCTACATCACGCCCGGCACGGCCCGCGGTGACAAGACCCGCGTGAAGTGGGGCGGCCCCAACTCCGGCCGCGAC
>CANFBG010000039.1 GCA_947444785.1 Microbacteriaceae bacterium
GCCGACGCCGAGGGCAGATTCGCTGTGGGTGACCTCGTCGCCAGCGGCGCCGGAGTCTCCTGCGGCACCTGCGCCCGGTGCCTCGAGGGCCGCACGAACCTGTGCCTGAACTACTACACCCTGGGCCTGAACGCCCAGGGCGGCCTGGCCGAGTTCGTCAGCACCCCCGAGTCGACGCTCGTCGCGTTACCCGCGGGGCTCGACATCGACCTCGCCGGCCTCGCCCAGCCGCTCGCGGTCGGGCTGCACGCGGCCCGTCGCTCGGGTGCCAAAGACGGCGACACCGTTCTGCTGATCGGAGCGGGAGCCATCGGCACCTTCGTGCTGGCCGGGCTCACGCACCTCGTGAATGCCCGCGTCATCGTGACGGACTTCGCCGGCGCGAGGCTCGACCGGGCCGCGCGTCTCGGGGCTGCGGCCATCATCCCGGTGGGGGACACCGCGGATGCCGCCATCCTGCTCGCGATCGGGGCGAATGGCGCCGACGTGGTCATCGAGGCCAGCGGCGCACCGGGACAGCTGAACCGGGCGATCTCGCTCGTTCGCCCCGGCGGAACCGTGCTGCAGGTGGGCCTGCCCTCGACGGAGCAGGCGATCAACGTGCACTCGCTCGTCATGCGCGAGGTCTCGATTCAGACTACGCTCGCGCACGTCTGCGGTGAGGATCTGGCGCCTGCGCTCGAGATCCTCGCGACGACCGTGCTCGGGGCAGAGCTGCTCGACTCGGTGAACCCGCTGGAGTCCCTGCCGGCGCTGCTCGGCGAATTGGCAACCGGCAAGATCGAGGGCAAAGTGCTCTTCGATCCTGCACTTTCCGCATAGAACTTACGAATAAATAATCAAAGGTGATTGGCTAAAAAATGAAGGCTGCAGTTTTTCACGGCGCAAAAGACATCCGGGTTGAGGATGTCGCGGCTCCCACGACCCTGGGCGAGACGGATGTGCTCCTGAAGCCCTACTGGTGCGGAATCTGCGGCACCGACCTGCACGAATACGCGATGGGCCCCATCGTGATCCCGACGCACCCGCACCCTCTGAACGGCTCGTCTGCCCCCCAGATCCTCGGCCACGAGTTCTCGGCCGAGGTGCTGGAGATCGGCAAGAAGGTCATCAACGTGCGCGTCGGCGACCGCGTCTCGGTCATGCCGCTGCTGTACTGCGGCGCCTGCTACTACTGCCGCCGCGGCCTGAACCACCTGTGCCGCGAGATGGCCTGCGTGGGCCTCAGCTTCCAGTGGGGCGGCATGGCCGAGCTCGCCGTCGTGCCCGCCAGCCACATGACCCGCCTGCCCGACACGATGTCCGACCTGCAGGGCGCCATCGTCGAGCCCGGCGCCGTCGCGGCCTACGGCGTCGACACCGCCCAGGTTCGCCCGGGCGACACCGTGCTGATCACGGGTGCGGGCCCCATCGGCGCGCTCGCGTCGCTGTACGCCTCGCACCTCGGCGCGAACATCTTCATCTCCGAGCTGAACCCGACCCGCGCGGCGCTTGCCCGCAGCCTCGACGTCGGCGAGGTGCTCGACCCCTCCAAGATCGACGTCGCGGCATACATCAAGGACGTCACCCAGGGCATCGGTGTGGATGCGGTCATCGAGTGCTCCGGCAACGAGCGCGCCCTGCAGACGGCCATCTCCTCCGTGCGCTCGGCCGGCCGCATCTCCCAGACGGGCCTGCACACCAAGAGCGCGTCGATCGACCCGATGATCCTCTCGGAGCGCGACATCACGATCTCCGGCACCTGGTGCTTCCCGGTCACCGACTGGCCCCGCATCATCGACCTGATCGGCCGCGGACGCTACCCCGTCGAGAAGGTCGCGACCACCCAGATCTCGATCGACGACGTGGTCGAGAAGGGCTTCGACACCCTTATCGACCCGACCGGCGACCAGATCAAGGTCTTGGTCAACGCCCGCGGCGCGGCTTCGAACTGAGACGGGGAAACACTATGAAAGCACTGCGTTTCGTCGAGGCGGATGTCGCCCAGATTGACGAGCTTCCCATTCCGTTCATCGCGGCCGACGAGGTTCTCGTCGCCGCCCGCGCGGTCGGCGTCTGCCACTCCGACCTCGAGCTCCTGGCCGGGCACTACATCATTCCGTTCAGCTACCCGCTGATCCCGGGCCACGAGTGGTCGGGAGAGGTCGTCATGGTCGGCTCCAAGGTCACCGACTTCGCGGTCGGCGACCGTGTCGTGGGGGAGTGCGTGATCGGTGACGACCACTTCGGCTTCTCCATCAGCGGCGCCGCGGCCGACTTCTTCGTCGCGAAGCCCGAGTGGCTGCACAAGCTGCCCGACAGTGTCTCCTACACGAACGGCGCCCTCGTGGAGCCGTTCAGCGTGGCGTACTACGCGCTCATGCGGGCCGGAAACGTGAACGCGAGCGACACGCTCGTGGTGCTGGGGGCCGGGCCCATCGGCCTGGCCGTCACCGCGGCATCCGCAGCGCTGGGCGCCGTGACCATCGTCGTCGAGCCCTCTGCCGAGCGCCGGGCCGCGGCCCTTGCCCTGGGTGCGAAGTACGCGGTCGCCCCGGATGGCGTCGACGACGTTCTCGCCGAGGTCACGGGTGGCAAGGGTGCGAACGTCGTCGTTGAGGCCAGCGGTCGCCCCGACGTTATGTCGCGCGCCTTGGAGCTCGCGGGCTTCCGCGGCCGCGTCTGCTACATCGGCATCGACGTCGGCCATGAGTTCCCCGCGAAGCTCGGGCTCATCCAGTCGAAGGAGCTCACGATCACGGGCTCGATCGGGTCACCCGGCGTCTGGCCCGAGACCCTGCGGTTCCTGGCCAGCACCAAGCTCGACCTCAGCCCCTTGGTCACGCACCAGGTCTCGGCCGAGAACGCCCTTGACGCCCTCGAGGCCGCCCGGCACCCGGCAACGACCATCAAGGCGCACATCACGTTCGACGCGGTGCTGCCGAACGCCTAGACCCACTGCGCAATGAGAAAAGCCCCGCTGGCCGACAGGATCTCTCCTTGAGGCCAGCGGGGCTTTCGGCGAATTGACCTATTTCTTAGCGGCAAGCCGTCGACGCAGGACCAGTGCCAGGGAACCGAGAGCGAAGAGAGTTCCCATGAGAATCCCTGTGCCCGATTCCATCTGATAATTCAGACCCGTTTCGGCAAGGACAGGGGCAGGTGCGGGAGTGGGAGTTGACTCGACGACGGGAATTCCGATAAACGTGATCGAAGCAAATGGCAGTTCACTCGACGTGGTAGCGACGGTGCTACCTGAACCCGCCGTTCCGGCAACTCCATTTACTCCGTTCGTTCCGTCGGCCGAACCGGTTGCACCTGTGCCACCGGTTCCACCTGTGCCAGCGGTTCCCGGGTTCGCTGTGAACAATGCAGCGCTATTCAGTCCTTCCAACACCGTTGCCGTTCCGTCAGCTCCGGGAGCACCGTTGCCTCCGTCAGTTCCGTCATTTTGACCGGCGGGCACGCCATTTATGCCGTGATTGCCGAAGGGACCGGGGGCACCATCGAACCCGACCACAAAATTGAGCGTCATGACTGACCCAGAGGTGTTGGTGTATGAAAACGGAATCTTGGCTCCCGCACCGCCCTCGGCGCCAGCGCCACCCGTGCCCCCCACGAAACCACCACTGAACGAGGAGCCGCCGTTGCCGCCCGCACCACCAGGCCCACCATTTGCGGCCTTGAGAAAGCCGGCAACAGTATCTCCGGGCTGCAGGAAACAGGTTCCATTGATCGATGCCGTCACGGCGCAGTTCGCTGCGGGTATTGCTTGGGCGGGCGCCGATGAAAACAGCGTCAGCATGGCCGTGGCAACGGTTACTGATACCAGCGTTTTCTTGGAAAAGACATTCTTCATGGGTCAGCCGTCCTTGTGGGAATTAGAAATGAGCACAGGCGAGATCAATAAATGTTGAAATCATATCTATTTGAGGTGTAGAGATGGCACCCCGGTCGGGTCCTGACCATGCCAATTCTGAACAAGGACATGCAGGCCTGCATCTCCCTATCCGCGAGGCCGAGCAACCTCGGCACCGGGTTTCGCAACTACCTGTATGACGAGCTCGGCCTGAACTTCATGCACAAGCCGTTCAGCGCGACCGACCTGCCGGGGGCCGTGGCCGGCATCCGAGCGCCCGGCTTTCGGGCTGCTCCGTATCCATGCCATTCAAGGAGGCGATCATCGACCTCGTCGACGTGATGGAGGCATCCGCCCCAGCGATCGAACCGGTGAATTGTGTTGCCACGCCCGCCATTTTCGGCCGGGAGGTTCCCGTGACGCCGGTAAATCGGGCTCACCAATCGAGTTTGAGACGATGAACATGGCGCTCAGAGCCGCCTGAAACCACTAGCCCCTCGTGACGTGCCCCAGGGCTTGTGTGCTCAAACTACTTGGCAGAGATCGCGACGTACTGACGCAATTCAGTGGGGTTCTCCGCCTGATCGACTAGGAATGCCGCCACGTCGGCCCTGTTTATTCCGCCGATCTTGATGCCGCGAAACAGGGAGTTCTCGGTCCGATACTTGTGCGTGAGCTTCCCATTGAGCAACCTGCCCGGCCGAACGACGATCCAATTCATGCTCGAGCCGGCGATGATTTCTTCCATCCTCGTCTTGTCGGCGTAGGAATCTTTCAATACATAGTTGAGCAACAGCTTCGCGGCGGGCGTCGCAAAATCCCGACTCGGCCCGGCGCCGAAGCCACTGACAAACAAGAACCGAACATGGGACGGTCCGTCCGCGTTCAGCTTCGCTAAGAGAGCGGCGCAGTCCGAAAACAGGGTGGTCGCCTCTCGATTGCTCGCAAGGCCCAGGGTAACGATGACAGCATCTGCACCGGCAATGGCGCGGGCGAGGTCAGCCTCTTCGGTGGCGCTCCCGAGCACCTCGGTCACAGCCTGGTCGTCAGCGACTTTGACGTGCGAACGGGAAAGAGTGGTGACCTCGTGGTTCCGGCTCAGGGCAGTCTTCACGGTCTCGAGCCCAAGCCCGGCAGACGCACCGATCACAGCTATACGCATCATGTTCCTGACTTATTAAGCGGGGCCAAGGATCGCCTTTCGCAACGATCTGCAAGACGTGTCCACTTCCTAGAAGCGACTTTAGCAGTCACTCAAATTGACCGGGGTGGCGGGCCGGCCCCTTTTGCGGGCGCGGCCCTCAGGCACTATCGGCGGCTCGACCGGATTCTTCCATAGATCTTCATGAGCTGCGGGACCACGAGGTAGACGGCCAGGGGCACCACGACCACCGAGAGGACGAACGCGCGAAGCACCGGATTCCACTGGGCGGCAAAGGGGGCAATGGCAAAGAAGCCCAGGGTCACGAGGGGGAAGATCGCTATCCAGGTGATGATCGCCCGGGCGTGAACGGAGGGCGGTTTGGGTGCTGAAGCCTGTGCGGTGACCTGCCCGGATGCGTCGTCGAGGTCCTTGTTGAGCAGCCAGCCATTGATCGCGATCGCACTGGCACTCCCCGCCCCCGCCGCTGTGATGACCTGGGCGGTTGGTGTGACGACGTTGCCGGCCGCCCACACTCCTGGGACGCTGGTCTGACCCATCGGGTTGACGGCGACGAAGCCAGAATTGGGGTCGACGGCACAGCCGAGGCTGCGAAGCAGGCCGTCGTTCGGCCGCTGCGGCGGGGCGATGAAGACTGCCTTGCAGGCGAGTTGCGTTCCGTCGACCAGCGCAATGCCGTCGAGCTCGCCTGGCTGGCCGACGATGTGCGACACCGCCCCATCGACCACCGTGACCCCGAAAGCCTCAAGGCGGTGGCGTTCGGCGGCGGTGAGCTTGATGCCGTTCGTCGCGAAGGTGACCCGGTCGCTGTACTTTCGGAGAAGTCCGGACTGCTTGATCGACATCTCCCGAACCGGGCCGCCAATGACCACGATCGCTTGGTTGAGCACCTCGAACCCGTGGCAGTACGGGCAGTGGTAGACGAGGGTTCCCCATCGTTCGTGTACTCCGTCGAGGTGAGGGAGTTCATCCTTGAGCCCCGTCGCGAGCAGAAGCGCACGAGCGGATGCCACGACCCCGGTGCTCAGGGTGACGGCAAAGGAGCCGTCGCCATCACGGGTGATTGCCTCAACGGATTCGTACCGTACCGTGGCCCCGTAACCGACTACTTCATCGCGCGCGATGGCGAGGAACTCACTCGGCGACAGTCCATCACGGGATACAAAGCCATGCATCTGGGCTGCCGGACCGTTGCGTGGGTTGCCCGCGTCGATTATGGCCACGGTGGCCTGCGCCCTGGCGAGGACGAGTCCTGCGCTGAGGCCGGCTGCGCCGGCTCCGATGATTATTACGTCGTGCTGTTCCTTATTGGTCACGATTACCACCTCCACGAAGAGCGTCCCAGCACTCGAGCCGAAAGTGGGACTTCCGTTGCCAAAACAGGGACGACGTGATTCCATGGGGCCATGAGCACCTCGCAACGCATCGAAACAGAGCTCAGCCAGATCGCTCCCCGTCTGCGCCAGCTGCGGCAGAAGAAAGACATCACACTGGAAGAACTCGCCAAGGCGACGGGAATCTCCAAGAGCACGCTGTCGCGACTGGAATCGGGCCAGCGCAAACCCAGCCTTGAGCTTCTGCTTCCCCTTGCGGTGGCCTTGGGCGTTGTTCTCGATGACATCGTCTCCTCGCCCCGAGTCGAGGACCCGCGGGTCCTCCAGAAGTCCACGCGGTCGGATGGGCGCGTCTTGACCCCGCTCTCGCAGCAGCCGGGTGAGCCGCAGGCGTTCAAGATCACGATCGCGGCCGATGACGTCAAGCCCGTCCTCCGGACCCACGGCGGTTACGAGTGGATCTACGTGCTTCAGGGGCGACTGCGGCTCGTACTGGGCGAACACGACATCGTCATGGGTTCCGGCGAAGCGGCAGAGTTCGACACCAAGAACCCGCACTGGTTCGGCGCATCAGGCCACGGGCCGGTCGAGATCCTCAGCATGTTCGGCCAACAGGGCGAACGCATTCACCTTCGAGCTCGAAGCACGGCAACGCCGTAGCGGCATGACTCCGTTTGGGACCGACATGGCCGATGACGAAATATGCGTCAGCCGCCCGGCCCCCAAGCCGACCACAATCGCCGACCAACGCTATACTTGTATAGCAATCAAGGGAGGATTCGTATGCCACAGATCAATCTCCGCCTAGACGAAGAAACGAACCATCGACTGCAGTATCTGTCAGAGCGAACGGGGCGGTCGAAGACGTTCTATGCGACCGAGGCATTGACCCAATACCTGGACGAGTACGAGGACTACCTTCTGGCCAAGGATGCGCTCGAGGAGTTCACCCAGTCCAACGACGACGCAATCGACCTCGACGATATTGTCTGGCCTGCGTGAGCTACACGATCCGATTCACCCCGAACGCAGCGAAACAGGTCAGGAAGCTCGACGCGGTCGCCGCGAAACGGATTCGGGAGTTTCTCGAGAAGAAGCTGTTGCAACTTCAGAACCCTCGCCAGCTGGGAAAGAAGCTCGTCAGCGAGGAATTCTGGCGCTACCGGGTTGGCGACTACCGAATCCTCACGTACATCGACGACGACCAAATCCTTATTCTCATCGTTGAGGTGGCACATCGCCGCGAGGTCTACGCCAGGTCGTAACCACGCACGGCCACCCCGGTAGGGTCTAGACCATGCCAATTCTGAACAAGGACATGCAGGTCTGCATCTCGCTATCGGCGCGCCCGAGCAACCTCGGCACCCGGTTTCACAACTACCTGTATGACGAGCTCGGCCTGAACTTTATCTACAAGGCGTTCAGCACGACCGATCTGGCGGGAGCCGTCGCCGGCATCCGGGCGCTCGGCTTTCGGGGCTGCTCCGTATCCATGCCCTTCAAAGAGGCGATCATCGACCTCGTCGACGTGATGGAGGCATCCGCCCTGGCCATCGAGTCGGTGAACACCGTCGTGAACGACAACGGCGTGCTGACGGCGTACAACACAGACTTCGAGGCGGTCGCGACCGCGCTTTCGAGGCGCAACCTCGACCTGTCGCAGCCGGTGCTCGTGCGCGGCTCGGGCGGCATGGCCAAGGCCGTCGTCGCGGCATTCCGGCATGTGGGATTCACCGACGTCACGGTCGTAGCGAGGAACGTAGTGGCCGGTCGAAGCCTGGCGGAGAAGTACGGCTACGCCTTCGCCACCGAGAGCGACGCGCTTGGCGGCTCGACCCGCGATCACGGCATGCTCGTGAACGTCACGCCCATCGGCATGGCCGGCGCGGATGCGGATGGCCTGTCATTCCCGGTCGCCCTGATCGAGGGGGCCTTGACCGTCTTCGACGTGATCGCGTTCCCCAGCGAGACCCCTCTCGTTCTGGCGGGCGCTCGTGCCGGTAAGCAGACGATCAGCGGCGCGGAGATCATCGCGCTGCAGGCCGCGATCCAGTTCGAGCTCTACACGGGCGTTGCCCTCACGGACGAACAAGTCAGCAGGGCCTCGATGTTCTCACGCCAGGTCTCGATGTAACCTGTTCGGGGTGTCGATGAAGCGTGGGGCTTCGATGCGAATTCACGTCGCAGGGGATGCCTGAATAGAAAAGGCGAAGGTTCTGAATGATTCTTCTCGTGGTCGGACTTGTCGGCGTGGCTCTCGGGGTTTTGACCGCCAGTTCTCAAGTGCCTCGTGTCCGATGGGCTCCATCCCTCAGCAGTGCCCTCCTTATCTCCGTGACGGTGTGGCTCACTATCCAGTCGGAGTCGCCGTGGCTTGCAGGCATGGTCTTCTTCGTCGCGGTCATGGTGTCTCTGATCTTCTACGCGGGCATTCTGTGGAGTAGGGAGAACCTGGAGTCGCGCATCGGCCCCTTTGGCTGGATGCGAAGAGAGATCACCAATCCCGGCTACGCCCGTCGCCTGTTCGCTGCGTCGCAGGCGCCCAGGGAATGAAAAAAAGTGGCCCGAGGATGATGTTCATCCTCGGGCCACCCCGTTCGTACGACAGTTTCTAGCGGGGGAGAATGTTCGCCTCGCGGTAGCGGTCGACCTTGTCGAAGAAGCTGGTCGTCGTCGTGCGGAAGTTCGCGAAGCCCGCGTTGCGGCTCTTGTTCATGTCGGTGAAGCACTCGATGTTGCGGCCGAGGTCGCTATCGGTGTGCCACCAGGAAGCTAGGCGCGTGACGTCGCTCTCGGCGAGGTTGTTGCGCTCGGCGATCGTCGCCCAGACCTCGTCCATGCCCTGCATGCGTGCATCCAGCGGGCGGGGGGTTCCGTTGAAGCCCTCCCACTCGACCTCGAAGAACTCGGCGATCTGGGGCCACAGCCAACGCCACCGGAAGGTGTCGCCATTGGCGATGTTGAAGGCCTCGTTCTCGCCCTCGGGGCTCGTGCTGGCCCAGATGAGCTGCTCGCCGAGGAGCTCGGCGTCGGTGACGTCGGTGACGCCGTTCCACTGGGTCTCGGAGCCGGGGAAGATGAACGGCTGGCCGAGTTCCTTGCAGATGTTCGCGTAGACCGAGAGCGTGAGCACCATGTTCATGGCGTTCGCGACCGCGTAGCCGAAGACCGTGTGGGCGCGGTGCACGCTCCAGGTGAAGCCGTTGCGCTCGGCGGACTCGAAGAGCACGTCCTCCTGCGCGTAGTAGAAGTTGGGGGCGGTTAGGCGCGGCTCGTCCTCGTGGAACGGGGTCTCGGCCATCACGCCGGTCGCGTAGTTGTCGAACGGGCCGAGGTAGTGCTTGAGGCCGGTCATCAGGGCAACGTGGCGCACCGACTTCTCGGGCTCGAGGGCCTTGAGCAGGTTGCGGATCGTGGCGCTGTTGACCTCGATGTTCTCGGTCTCGGAGTCGCGCTTCATCCACGCGGTGAAGATCACGATCTCGGGGCGCGTGCCCTCGAGCGCCGCGGCGAGCGAGGCAGGGTCGAGGAGGTCGGCGAGAACGGGGGTCACACCGGGCACGGTGAACTCCGCGCGGCGGGAGAGGCCATAGACATCCCAGCCGGCAGCGACAAGCTGCTTGCTGACGGTCTGGCCGGCGATTCCGGTGGCGCCGACTACGAGAGCGCGGCCGGGGGTGGATGTTGCTGATGTCACTGTGTGTAAAACCCTTCTGGTTACGTCTCTGTAAACATACGCTTGCAATGTACACTCACACTGAACATTTGGCTAGCTGACGCCGATTCGGTGCCGATGGTCAGGCGCCGGTGATCAGGCAAATAGCTCCGGATGGCGCTCGAGTTCAAGCCGCGTGCGCCGGATGTGGCCGAAGAGCACCCGCTCGGCCTCCTCGATATCTGTGCGCTGGAGTGCAGCGACGAGCAGGTTGTGCTCGTGGTGGATCACCGAGTTGCCGCGGGGGTTCTGCAGCTTTGTGAATGCCCGCCGATAGTGCTGCGTCGAGTTCCACAGCCGCTCGACCGTGGGCCCGAGGATAAGGGTGTCGGCCCCGCTGTAGGTCAGCATGTGGAACTCGCGGTCGAGGCGCAGGAAGGTCTCGACGTCGGCGGCGTTCTCCATCTGGTGCACGAGCGACTCGAGGTGGGCCAGATCGGCGGGAGTGAGCATCGGCTGGCTGTACTTCAGGAGAAGGGGCTCGACGCGCTCGCGGATCTGGTACATCTCGCGGCACTCGGCGAGGCTCAGCCGGGAGATCCAGGCGCCGGTGTTCGCGACGATCGTCACCAACCCGTCGGCCTGAAGCGACCGGAGGGCCTCCCGCACAGGCAGTCGGCTCGCATCGAACTGCTCGGCGATGTCTTCCTGGCGGAGCCTGCTGCCCGGGCTGTAGACACCGCTCAGGATGGCGTCGCGCAAGCTGTTTGCGATTCGCTGGCTCGCGATGCCGTCGCGGGTGCCCGTCGCAGGAGCAGCTTCGGTGGCGGCCGTCTCGGTATCGGCGGTCTCGGTGGCGGTCACGGAATCACTCTCGGTTCGGGAAGGCCGGGTGCCACAGCTTCACTGGGGCGTCAGCCTCGTAGGTCTTGCCGTTGGGAAAGCTCACCAGTTCGAGCTGCATGCCCCATGGGGTTCGAAAATACACCCAGCGCTGGCCCTCGCTCGCGTTGCGACTGTCGGTCGGCGTGCCCATGATGTCGACCCCGTGCGATTCAAGGTAGGCGAGGGCCGCGTCGAAGTCGTCTACATAGAACGCGAGGTGGTGTCCGCCGATGTCGCTGTTGCGCGGCTGGGGCGCCTGGCCGTCTGCGGCGTCGAACTGGAAGATCTCGAAGTTCGGCCCCATCTTGCACCGGAAGAAGCGCAGTTCGCGCATGACCGTGCGGGGATCGACGCCCAGGTGCACCTGCATCCAGTCGTCATCCCGGGCGAAGGGCCCCAGGGAGTAGACGAGCTCGCAGCCGATGACATCGACGAAGAATCGTTCCGCTTCATCGAGATCGGGCACGGTGAACCCGATGTGCTCCGTGCCCCGCAGTCCGGGGATGCCGCCAGACGTCATCGTCTCTCCTTCAAAAACCGTTGGAATGCCATCATTGGATCCATTGATCCGACTTTAGCCTCAGAATTCAAAGAATTATCGCTAAAAAGATGACATTGGATGCAATATGCCATTATGTTATCCAGTGTGCAGTAACGCTGTACAGCTTTTTGTTATCGATGGAGATCTCCGAAATGGCTAAACAACGACGTTTGGAACCGGGCGCACCGTGGGTTCAGCTCACGACCACAGCGCAGGACTGGAAAGACGCCGGCCCTGCCCTGCTCGGCACCATGCTCGGCCAGCTGCACCTGATCCGTGCATTCGAGGAGACCGTGCTCGAGCTCGCCGGTGAAGGCCTCGTTCACGGCCCCGCGCACTCCAGCATCGGCCAGGAGGGTGGCGCCGTCGGCTCCATCGTCGGCCTCGGCTCCACGGATGCCATCAACGGCTCGCACCGCGGGCACCACCAGTTCCTGGCCAAGGCCATCAACCACGTCTCCGGCGGCGTGCTGTCGCTCGACGCCCTCGTGGCTCCCGAGACCCAGACCGTGCTCCAGCGCACCCTCGCCGAGATCCTCGGCCTCGCGCAGGGCTACTGCCGCGGTCGCGGCGGCTCCATGCACCTCCAGTGGTTCGAGGCCGGTGCACTCGGCACCAACGCGATCGTCGGCGGCGGCGTGCCGCTGGCTGCGGGCAACGCCTGGGCCCAGAAGCACTCCGGCACCAAGGACGTGACCGTCAGCTACTTCGGCGACGGTGCCGTGAACATCGGTTCCGTGCTTGAGACGATGAACCTCGCAGCGGCCTGGAAGCTGCCGCTCGTCTTCTTCATCGAGAACAACCTGTACGCCGTCTCCACCCACGTCTCCGAGGTCACCGCCGAGAGCCGCCTGTCGGGCCGCGGCATCGGCTTCGGCATCCCCTCTTATAGGGTCGACGGAATGGACCCCCTCGCGGTTCACCTCGCCATGAAGGATGCGGAACTGCGGGCCCGCGCCGGCGACGGCCCTGCCGTCATCGAGGTCGAGGTCTACCGCTTCTTCCACCAGAACGGCCCGTACCCCGGAAGCGCCTTCGGCTACCGTCCCAAGGACGAGGAGGCCGAGTGGCGCCTGCGCGACCCGCTCGACCGCGTGGCCAACGAGATGAAGAAGCTCGGCCAGATCGACGACGCCGGCATCGCCGCCGTGCGCACGCAGGCGCAGGATGCGATGAGCAAGGCCGTTGCCGAACTCCTCGAGGCCGACCCGGCCGCCCCCGGCAAGCGTCGCATCAAGGACGACCTCTGGCCCGACACCGACTTCGTGAACGTGGGTGTGCGCGGCGACGCATCCGAGCTGACGGGCGCCCGCACCCTCGAGCCCCTCGAGTACACCGGTGCCACCACGACCCGCAAGTTCGTCGACGCCGTCGCCGACGTGATGGGCCGACGCATGGAGCTCGATGAGCGCATCGTCGTCATGGGCGAGGACATTCACCGCCTGAACGGCGGCACCAATGGCGCGACCAAGGGCCTGGCCAAGAAGTTCGAGGGCCGCGTGCTCGGAACCCCGATCAGCGAGAACGCCTTCGCGGGACTCGGCGGCGGGCTTGCGCTCGACGGTCGCTTCCGCCCCGTGGTCGAGTTCATGTACCCCGACTTCATGTGGGTCGCCGCCGACCAGGTGTTCAACCAGATCGGTAAGGCCCGCCACATGTTCGGCGGCGACAACCCCGTTCCCCTGGTGCTGCGCACCAAGATCGCGATGGGCTCGGGCTACGGCTCACAGCACCTGATGGACCCGGCCGGCATCTTCGCGACCAGCCCCGGCTGGCGCATCGTCGCCCCGTCGACCCCGGCCGACTACATCGGACTGATGAACGCGGCACTCGAGCTGCAGGACCCGGTGCTGGTCATCGAGCACGTCGACCTGTATTCCCAGATGGGCGAGATCCCCGAGGGCGACCTCGACTATCAGCTGCCGTTCGGCAAGGCGGCGCTCCGCCGCGAGGGCACCGACCTCACGGTCATCTCCTATCTCTCTATGGTGGGCCACAGCGTTGAGGCGATCGAGCAGCTCGGCGTCTCCGCCGACGTGATCGACCTGCGGTGGCTCGACCGTGCATCCATCGACTGGGACACCATCGGCGAGAGCATCCGCAAGACGAACAACGTGCTGCTCGTCGAGCAGGGCGCTCGCGGAACGTCGTACTTCGGCTGGTTGGCCGACGAGATCCAGCGCCGCTACTTCGACTGGCTCGACCAGCCGGTGCAGCGGGTCACGGGCGGCGAGGCATCGCCGAGCATCTCCCGCGTTCTCGAGCGCGCCGCGATCGCAAAGACGGAAGAGGTCGTCATCGGCCTGCAGGGCGTTATCGACTCTCTCGGAGGCAAGCACTGATGGCAACCATTCTGAGAATGCCCGAGGTGCTCGCGAATGCGACCGAGGCCGTGCTCTCCCAGTGGATGATCGCCGAAGGCGCATCCTTCTCGGCGGGTGACATCCTCGCGGAAGTGGAGACGGAGAAGGCGCTCGTCGACCTTCCCGCCGAGACCGACGGCGTCCTGGGCCGCTTCCTCGCCCAGTCGGGCGACAGCACGATCGTCGGCGCCCCGATCGCCGTCATCATCAGCGCCGGGGAGACCGCGGCTGACATCGATGCCGCTCTCGGCGGCTCGTCGCCGGCTGCTGCCGCTGTTCCGGTGGCCGCTCCGGCTGCCGTTGTTCCGGCTGCCGCGGTGCCGGTTGCCGATGTTCCGGTGGCAGCTCCTGCTGTCGCTGTCGCAGCTGTGGTTGTTGCAGCGCCCGCCGTGGCCGAAAGCGTTGCTCCGGCCGGGTCATCCGCTCGCTTGTTCGCCAGCCCGATCGCTCGAAAGACCGCGATGAACAGCGGACTCGACCTGTCACTGCTCTCGGGAACGGGCCCCGGTGGACGCATTGTTCGCCGCGACGTCGAGGCCGCCCTCGCCGGCGGTCTCGCGCAGCCGGCCGCTGTGCCGGTCGCGGCCGTGCCCGTCGTGGCTCAGCCGGTGGCGCCTGCTGCCGCGGCAGCGAGCCTTCCCCGGGCCGACGGGACCGGCTACACGGCCATCCCGCACACCGGGATGCGTCGGGCGATCGCTCGCCGGCTCACCGAGAGCAAGTCCCAGGTGCCGCACTTCTACCTCACGGCCGACTGCCGTGTCGACGAGCTGATGGCGCTTCGAAAGCGCGTGAATGAGACATCCAGTGTCAAGATCTCGGTCAACGACTTCGTGGTCAAGGCCGCGGCGGCTGCGTTCGCCGACGTGCCCGAGGCAAACGTCACCTGGACCGATACCCACATGCGTCTCTATGACAGCGTGGACATCTCGGTAGCGGTAGCCACCGATGGCGGACTGATGACGCCCGTGATCCGCGGCATCGAGGGGCTGAGCCTGTCGGCGGTCTCGAGCCGGATCTCCGAGCTGGCCGGCCAGGCCAAGGCGGGGCGGCTCAGGCAGTCCGACCTCGAGGGCGGCAGCTTCTCGATCACCAACCTCGGCATGTACGGCACGACGGAGTTCGCCGCGATTCTGAACCCGCCGCAGTCGGGCATACTGGCGGTCGGCCAGGCGCAGCAGCAGGCCGTCGTCATCAATGGGGAGCTGGCCGTGGCTACGGTCATGCGCGTCACTCTTTCGGCTGATCACCGGGCTGTTGACGGTGCGTTGGCTGCTCGTTGGCTGGGTGCTTTCAAGGCCCGGATCGAGAATCCGCTGTCGATTCTCGTCTAGACGAACGAAAGATAACGATCCTGACCAAGAATCGTTATCGAAACCGGTTGTGAACACTTGTGAACATCTGTAAAGCTACACTCAACACAGTGCAGGCCTCGAGGCCCGCACCTGGAAAATGCTTCTGGAGAAGAAAATGACCAACGCAACGATGCGTAAGGAAACGGGCACGATGCTGACGCACTCGCGTCTCACCGTCTCCAAGGGATTCCTCACCGTAGGAATCTCGACGGTTGCCCTCTACGTCATCAGCGCGTTCTTGGCGCCCTCGAGTGTTTCCCAGGGCGCCGTTCTCGGCATGCTTCCCTTCGCTGCGGTTCTGGCCATCGTCGGCCTCGGCCAGATGCTGGTCGTGCAGCAGGGCGGCATCGACCTGTCTATCCCCGGTGCCGTCTCACTGGCCATCGTCATCGTCAGCCACGAGCCCAACGGCGACAACAGCAAGCTCCTGCCGGCCATCTTCCTCGCCCTCGCCTACGCGGTCGGCGCCGGAATCGTGAACGGCTTCCTGATCGGGCGACTCGGCCTCAGCCCGATCATCGCCACGCTCGGTACCAACGCCCTGCTCTTCGGCGCGGTTCTCGGAATCTCCGGGGGAACGCCCCGCAGCACGACCAAGCTGCTGGCCGCTACCGCCGGTGGGCTCACGTTCGGCATCCCGAACTCGATCTACTTCGCGGTTCTCGCCCTCATCCTGGTCTCGGTCCTCGTGAAGAAGAGCGTCGCCGGCCGACGCTTCGAGGCGATCGGGGCCAACCCCGCCGCGGCCAAGGTCATCGGCCTTCGGGTTCGCGTGCACCAGGCTGCCGCCTATGTCTGGGCCCAGATCCTGTACTGCATCGCCGGAATCCTGCTGGCCGGCATCACCGCCCAGCCGACAGCCTTCCAGGGCAACGCGTACCTGCTCCCCTCCGTTGCCGTCGTGGTCTTGGGCGGCACCTCACTCCTCGGCGGCCGCGGCTTCCCGCTCGCCACCGTGATCGCTGCACTCTTCCTCACGCAGCTCGACCAGTTCGTGCTGGCGCTCGGCGTTCCCTATGCGGTGCGCGACCTGGTTCAGGCCGCCGCGCTCGGAATCGGCGTTGCCCTCTACACGGTCGACTGGCCGGCAATCCGCCAGCGTTTCTCGCGCAAGACGCGACCGCTGGCCCCCACCCCCGCTTCCTAACCGAAGCAGGCCCACAAACTTTCGACGAAGTCGTCGGAGAAAAACGCGACAGAGGCGTCGCCCCAAAAGAAGGAACGGAAATGAAACGTCGCAGTATCGTCACCACACTCACCGTATCGGTCAGTGTTCTGGCTCTCGCCCTCACCGGTTGTAGCGCAGGAGCCGGAACCTCCACCTCCACCGCCGCCGCCACTTCTGTAGCCGGCGCCCCCTCCTGGTGTGGCCCGAACCCCGTCAAGCTCGGACTGCTCGACGGCTTCGGCGGCAACAGCTGGCGTCTGGTCACCACCGCTGCCGGTGCTGACGAGGTCAAGAAGTGCGCCAGCGTCACCAGCTACGACTACGCCGATGGCCAGGGCAACACGCAGAAGGCCATCTCTGACATCCAGGGCATGGTCGCCAAGGGCGACAACGCCCTCGTCGTCTTCCCGGACGCTGGCCAGGCCATGCTTCCCGCGCTCCGCAGTGCCTACCAGGCCGGCGTCGTGACGGTTCCCTACCGGGTCAACCCGGGTGGAAAAGATGGCGTTGACTACACCGCATGGGTCGGCGCCGACTTCACCACCGACGGCACCAACTGGGGCAACTGGATCAAGAAGAACTTCCCCAACGGTGGCAACATCCTCATGCTGAGCGGCCCTGCCGGCAACAGCCAGGGTGCCGACGAGAGTGCAGCCATGAAGAAGGTCCTCAGCGACCCGATGTACAACTTCATCGGCCAGCAGCCCTTCGAGCCCACCGACTGGGACCCGGCCAAGACCCAGCAGGTCCTGACCGCGGCCATCGCGAAGAACCCGAAGATCGACGTCATCGTCTCTGACTTCGGCCCGTCGCTGGTTGGTGCGCTGCCCGAGTTCCAGAAGAGCGGCCGCTCCATCCCCGCCCTCGTCACCTCGGACGGCAACGCCCTTGGTTGCTTCTGGAAGGACAACTCCGCCGCGAACCCCGACTTCAAGCTGATGACGGTCGCCACGGGTAACGACAACGTGCGCCTCGCGGTGCAGTACGCCGTCGCCAAGGCGAGCGGTGGAGTCCTCCCCGACTCCACCCAGTTCAAGGCCCCGATGTTCGAGGACTCCGTCAGCGGAACCCCGAGCCCGGTTCGGTGTGAGGCCAGCCTGCCCGGCGACATCTACCTGTCGGCCGAGATGGCTGCAGCCGACCAGGCAGCACTGCTGAAGAAGTAGTTCAACCCCTAGCTCTGAGGGTTCCGGGAGTGCCGTTCATCGGCCACCCGGAACCCTCAGGGCTCACTCACTTTTGTTTCAATGCTTAGACACGAAAAGGCACTCACGTGAATAACCAGGCCAACGCCCAGCTCGAGAACCCGGCTGAAGTCACGACAGCGACGATGCTGCTCCAGGAGATTACAAAGAC
>CANFBG010000040.1 GCA_947444785.1 Microbacteriaceae bacterium
CTCGCCAACCGTCGAGGCGCTCGGCCGATAGTTCAGCTCCGAGATGAAGGGCGGCAGCGAAACCACGACCCGGTTGAACATCCGGTCTTCGCGCGGCCCGCTCCTGGAGCCCGACCACGCCCGTTCCTCAGTCGAGTGCGCGGGCCACTCGTGTTCTGAGGTCATGGGATTCCTCGATAAGTGGGAACTACTTCGTCGTTATTCCGACTTTCCTCGCTAAGTGGGAATAACGGGCCGGTTATTCCCACTTACGGTGTCGCCGGAGGGCCCCGCCGCACAGCGTCTGGCCACCGACTGACGGATTCGGGAATCGGCCCCAAACGGATGCCCACAGCGGCCCCTAGGAAAGCGTGAGTCCGAGGCCGCCGTCAACCTCAGTTAGAGACTTCTTCTCCTGGCCCGCTCTGCAAACCTATCCAGTGCAGCCAGTACGGCATCGGCTTCGTAGAACCTGTTCCGCTTGGATTCGCCGCTCTGGCGGAGTATCCCGTCGGCAACCAACCGGTCGATGCCGGCTTGGGCATTCTGCGGCGTTACCTGCAGTGCCGCCGCAAGGGAGACCGCATTGACGACCGGCAGCCTCACGAGCTGCTCTATTGCCCGCCATCCGGCTGACCCGCGGCGTGCTGTCGTTACAAGTTCCGCGTTTGCCCGGAACTCCTCCAACTCAGCGACCAGGGTCCGTCCATTGAAGAGAGCAGACCCGAAAGCGTTGGAGAACGCAATGATGATCGGCGCGACGTCTCCCTGGCGATACGCGGTCAGGGCATCGAAGTAGGCACCGGTGTTCTGCAGCAGCCCCGCCGATACCGGGACAGTCACGTTCCGCGTGATCCCGAGACGTCGCAGCATCGAATGCACAAGTGCCCGCCCGGTGCGCCCATTGCCGTCGGGAAAAGGGTGAATGGTTTCGAATTGTGCGTGCGCGAGAGCGATTTGGGCGAGGGCAGGCAGGTCTACCCGGTTCGCGAAGACGACAAGGTCTTCCATGAGGGCTGGAACCCGGTTTGGGTGAGGCGGAACAAAGGACGCCCCGTGGGGACTGTTCGAATTTCCGCCGCCTATCCACACCTGTTGTGTGCGCCAACTACCGGTGTATTCAGGGTTCGTTTCGCCCAGAAGGGCCGCCTGCGTTGCGATGATCGCGTCTGCGTCCAACCGATCAGACAGCGCAATGGCGGCTTCCATCGCGCGGGTGTTGGAAACGATGAGCCGCGCGTTGGGGCCACTCTTGCCGCCGAGCTCCGCCAACGCGATGCTTTTTGGATTCGCCGTGAGCTGCTCAATCTCTGAACTTGACGCGCTTTCGCTCCGCAGCAGCATTGCGGAGAAAGGCGCCGTGATGCGGCCCTGCTCCCCGTCGAAACGAGCAAGCTCGGCGATCGCATCCTCGGCCGCCAGCGCCGTCTGCGCATCCAAGTCGGGAACGGCAAGGCCCCCGATGAAGGGCGGAACGCTGGCCGAGTACGGCCCTCTGGCACGCAGGCGAGCCCGGTGAGACGAACCCTCGTCGTGATCCGAATTCCACGGATGCGATTCCTCGCCGACCGCAGGCCAGCCCGGGGAGGTGACACCGCTAACCGATAGCATGTCCACACCATACCATTGGTTACAGCAGAAACAATGGTTAGAATGGTCGCGGTCATCTCTTGCAACCCCCGGCCGACCGGCCGACCTACCCGCGGCTACGGCCCGATTTCTAGCGGGTCTTCGCCTGGACCTCGCTTCGCACGAGTACGAGCACCCCGCCGATCTTCTCGCCCGCCAGTTTGCCCTCGTCGACCATCTGGGCGACCCTCTGACGAGAAACACCCAAAATGCTGGCGGCCTCTGTTGCTCCAATCAGCTCCGGCGTCGGGGTGTGGCCCTGCCGTCGGTCGAACTCGGCCTCGGTCATCGCCGTCACCGTGATGATCGGCTTCTTGGCGACGAGCTGGATGATCCCCACCGCAGTGGTGACCGCCTGGTCGAGTCGATCACCGGGGACGCTGAGCTGAAAATCGACCCAACCCCGAGGTGAGAGCCCCACGGCGGCATGGTACTTGGCGAGGTCGTCGACAAGGCGAATCGCCTCAGTCGGAGGCAGTGACCGCTGGTCAATTTCGATGTGAATGCTGTAACGGTTCATCAGAGCAATTTTGCACACGCGTCGTCGCCGTGACAAACCCGAATGAGAAAATCGTTGTCACGCGACAACTTGTGGACCCATGAAGCGGACAGCCCCCAGAGACGGAGCTGCAGGAAACGTTCGGCATCTTCCGCTCGGTCGTGCGCCAGGCACTTCTGACGCCGACCGCGGAGGGCCTGATCCTGCGCGGACGAGGCTGCCCCGCGTGCAGACGGAGGTGCTCGCGGACGAGCTTGATCGGCGGTAGTCGTCCGTTTGCCGGGCGGTTGGGCTCTCAGTGTCAGACCATCGACTCACAGATTCGAAAGTTGTCCCCAAACGGATGCCGAGAACAGCCCCCAGAGAATGATGTCAGCCCGAGGCCCAGTGAGACCCTCACTAGGACGGGCGGATACGCGGCCAAGAGCCCCAAAGGGCGTGCCAACGTCGTCAAATGTTGATGCCCCAAACCGGAACTGCAAAGTGTCGGTACACTGTGTACGTACACTAGACTCGAGCGGAAACGCCGAGGGCCACTTGGGTGACGACTCCAGAACGGGGCACCGCGAACGATGATCGACTCGACGCTACGGTCAGACCCCGCAGACTCACCGGCCCGCACGAGACCTCGGGTAACGGTCGGCATCATCGCCGACGACCTCACCGGGGCGGGAGACTCTGCCGTGCAGTTCGCCCAGGCCGGTTGGCAGGCGAGTCTCGCCCTCACGGATTCCATCGCGGTGAACCCCGGCGGCGTGATCGCCATAGTGACGGATGCCCGCGCGCAGCCCCTTGAGGCAGCCCGCCTGGCCACGGGATCCGCCGTGGCAACGCTGCGGGCGGCCGGCATCGACCGACTCTTCGTGAAGATCGACTCGACAATGCGGGGATCGGTCGAGGCGCAGATCCGCGGGGCGCTTGGGGGGTGGGAGGTGGTTCACAGTTTGGGGCTGCCGAGGGCGAAGGCCGGCACGCAGCGCGGTGCCCGCGAGAAGCCGTTCGCGATTGTCTGCCCGGCATATCCCGGTATGGGGCGCACGCTACAGCTCGGCCACCTGCTGGTGAACGGCGTCAAAGTGGAGCTGACCTCGGTCGGCCGCGACCCGGTGACACCGGTGCACACGTCTCTCGTGTCGGCATTGATCCCGGACAGTACGAACCTGTCTATCGGCGAGGACGATGCGACTGCTCTCGCCGAGCGTATCGCCGCCGTCGTGGCGTCGGGCAACGAGATCGTCACTGTGGATGCCGCGACCGACACCGAGCTGGAGCTGATCGCCAAGGCCATCGTGCTGCTCGGCCAGGCAGCGATCCCCGTGGGCTCTGCGGGCCTGGCGATTGCCATGAGCAGGCTCTGGGCCTCTGGAACCGAAACCGCCAGCTCGAGCACAACCAACACTGCAACGGCCCGCGCAACCCGGCGCACCGACGCCGACGCCGACCGCGTCCTCGTCGTGGTCAGCTCGCTGCACGACGTCTCGCGTGAGCAGCATGACCACCTCGAAACAGCCGACCTCGGCGAGCCGGCGCGCACCCTCGCCCCGACCCTCACGGACCTCGCCGACGAGGCCTCGACCGCAGCGTGGATCACCGCCGAATTCGCCCGCCGCAGCGATCTCCCCCGCGTCGTCGTCATTCTCTCGCCCGCCGAGCGCGCCGACCTGACGGAGATCGACCAGAACCCGACCACAGCCATCCGCGTGGCGGCCGGGATGGCCGAGCTGACGGCATCCGTGTTGAAGCAGACCGCGATCTCGGCACTCGTGCTGATGGGCGGCGAGGGTGCCCGTGCGGTTCTGGAGCGTGTCGGGGCCGAGGCCATCCGCGTGACCGGAGCGATTCGGGAGGGCATCCCGGCGGGCGTCATCGAGGGCGGCCTGCTCGACGGGCTCGCTGTCGTGACCAAGGCCGGCGGCTTCGGCGGCCGCAGCACCCTCACAGATCTGATCCCCGAACTGCTTGCTTCCACCTCCTCCGCAACCCACCCGAACCACTCTCAAGGAGCACACTCATGACGCTGCCCAGACTCGCCCTCACCATCGGAGACGTCGCCGGAGTCGGCCCCGAGATCACGGCCAAGACGCTGCTCGGCCACGACGACCTACGCCTGAAGTGCATACCCGTCGTCATCGGCGACGAGGCGGCCATGCGCCGGGGAGTGCTGAACGTCGGGGGAGATCCCGATGCCGTGCGCGTCATCGCCACGGTCGCCGACGCCACGAACACGCCGGGCATCATCGAGCTGATTCAGACGGGCCCGTCGCTGGCCGATGTCGCGCTCGGCGAGCTCAGCCCGGTCGCGGGTGACGGCGCGTACCGCTTCGTCGTCGAGGCCTGCCGGCTGGCCCGTAACGGCGAGGTCGACGGCATCGTGACCGCCCCGCTGAACAAGGCGGCCATGCACGCGGGCGGCCACAACTGGCCCGGCCACACCGAGCTGCTCGCGCACGAGTTCGGCGTCGAGAACTTCTCCCTCGTGCTCTCGGCGGGCGAGCTCTACTTCTTCCACCTCACGACGCACGTGTCGATGCGCCAGGCGATCGAGAACATCACCGTCGAGCGCACCTTGAACGTGCTGGAGCTAGCCGGAGCGTTCGCCAAGTCGATGGGCAGCCCCGACGAGCTGATCGGGCTCGCCGGCCTGAACCCGCACGCGGGCGAGAACCGGCTCTTCGGCGACGAAGACGCCGACATCCTCGCCCCGGCAGTAGCCAAGGCCCGCGAGCAGGGCCTGAACGTCGTGGGCCCGATTCCCGGCGACACCCTGATTCCTGCGGCCGTGCGCGGCAAGTACAAGCTCGTGGTCGTCTGCTATCACGACCAGGGCCACGCCCCCTTCAAGGCGGTCTACGGCGATGACGGCGTGAACATCACGGTCGGCCTGCCCGTCGTGCGGGTCTCGGTCGACCACGGCACAGCCTTCGATATCGCGGGTCAGGGCATCGCCCGGGAGGCCAGCCTCGTACTCTCCCTGGAGCGCGCCGCAGAGCTCGCACCCGGCTGGGACCACGTCTGGCGCACAGCGCAGAAGACCGAAGCCGCGGCCTAGCCGACCTCTGCTGCACCAAGGTAAAGGGACTCATTGAAATGTGGCTAGACGAGCTAGCGGATGACGCGGTCGACCCCCGCGGGAACACCCCGCTGCACCGCCAACTCAGCACAGTGCTGCGGGCCAGCATCACGGATGGCGGCCGACCAGCAGGCTCCCAACTGCCCACAGAGGCAGAGCTGCAGGAGAAGTTCGGCATCTCCCGCTCGGTCGTGCGCCAGGCACTTCTGACGCTGACTGCGGAGGGTCTGATCTTGCGCGGACGAGGTCGCGGCAGCGTCGTCGCCCCGCAGGGCGAGCATCACCGCATCGTGCAGCGCATGTCAGGGCTCTCGACCCAGTTGCCCCACGTGCAGACCGAGGTGCTCTCGATGAATCCCGAGCGCAACGCCCTGGCCGAGGCGACGCTTGCGGTGCCCCGGGTGTTGGAGATCCGCCGCCTGCGCTCGGCAGACGGAGAGCCGATCGCCCTGATCGAGACCTGGCTGCCGCTGCCCCTGGCCGAAACCCTCGCCGCCGCCGAACTGACGGATGCGTCCCTGCACGCCACCCTACGTCGCCGCTTCGGAATCGCGATCGTCTCAGGCCGCCGCCAGGTGCGCGCGGTCGCGGCAACGCCAGCTCTCGCGGAAGCCCTTCGGGTGCCGGAGGCGTCTCCCCTGCTGCTGCTCGAGGGCACGAGCTTCGACAGCGCCGGAGCCCCGATCGAGGTCTTCAGAACCTGGCACCGCGCCGACCGCGTCATCTTCGACCTCGACGTGGTGCACGACAGTGGGCTGGAGAGCCCGGCGGAGGCCGTGCCTGCGGCGGTGTCTGTGGTACCTGCTGCCGGGCCGCCGAAGCTTGCGGCGCAGGCGGAGCGAATCCTCCGGCTGGCTCGTGAACTCGAGGAGCTATCGGCCGAGCTTGACCGTCGGTAGCCTTCAGGGCCGCGAGCCCGGATTCCGCTGGTCATTGATCTGCAGAGGCTCGCCATCTCGGATGCGACAACGCCTCATCATGAGTCGGTGGGTGCACGCTAGTGACCTGGTTTTGAGACCTAGGCAGCGGGGAGCCACAAGCTTCGTTGATAGCCAATGTTCTCAAGGCTGATCTGGTGTCCAGTCCGCCAGCGAAGGTCCGCAAACGGGCTGAGCGTCGCGGTAGTAGCCACAGAGAAGTCGTCCAAAATAACCATCCCGCCCAAGTCGAGTTCGACGTGGTGGTTGGGGCAAAGGCAGAGAAGGTTAGTTTTCGTATCATCGCCAAGGTGAGGCCGACCAAGCGGCCGAACATGGGCCCCTTCGGAGTATCGCCTCCCGTCAAACGTAGGAACGGTTTCTCCGCAAACCTGACATTCGAACTTATAAAGTTCCTTCACAGCACGCGAGATCGCCGTGTCTCGAACGCGCCTTGATATCGTTGTCAAAGCAAAAGCTGGATCGAAATCTGGCGCAATCCCGGTGTCGATCTGACGCTGATCAGGCAGACGTTCTAGTCGAAACTGCGCGATGAGAAATCCCGCACTGCCGGTTGCCATCCAGGAGTCCGTGACGAGGAATAAACCGTCATAGCGATAACCGGCCCGTGGAGCGTGGACTGAGCCAGACTGATATCCCCGAACTACCCGAACGGGGAACCCCTGCATGCGCGACGTGAGCAGACCTGCGTTCCCTCGTTCCATACGCTGGTCGGAAGACTGGCGGCCGCTATTCGCATCTCGGCCGCCTTGGCCCGTGTAGATGATGTAATCGCCGTGGTCTTCATCGTCGGAGTATCCCCCAGAGAGAACGATTGAGTCCGCTCCGTCAGAACCTTTACCTGAGATCCCGCCCTGAAGCGGTGCGTGAACGAACGCGGCCGCGAGTTCTTTCCGATCGATGAAGAGTTGACCCACGTAAACGCCTTCCGGCGTTCCGAAGAATCTAGCCATGCGAACCCCCGATTATTGACCCCAATTCACACTAGCGCTGCTGCTCTACAAAAGGAACAAATCACTTGGTGAACAAGTAATTGTCCTGGACACTCGCGAATGTTAGGTCCGACCCTTGGGCAGTTTGAACTCGCGAGGGTAGCGCCCCGAGCTTGCATTCCAGGGCGTTTTGCTCCTTGGCGTCCAGGGCGGTTCGGATGGCTCCGATCGAGACTATTTCGCTGCCTGGGGCTGAGGCGAAGACCCTTGGGGGTACCGGGATGTAAAGGGGGAGCTGCTTCTCGATTGTGGGGATCAGGGCTTGGCTGGCCTCGGCTACGGCTCCGGCGATGACGACGGTTTCGGGGTTGGTCATGCTGGCCAGGGCCGAGATGGTGCGAACTTACCAACGGGGCGAGCACTCAAATCATCCGCAAAATTCGTTGCAAGAAATCGTCTGAGAAACAATTTCACGTTCCCACTTGCATATTTTCTACTTGTAGGACATCCTACAGGAGACGAAAAAGTCGGCGTCGAAGAAGCTGTCGGAATGACAGCCAATTCGGCGGTTGAGAACGTGATGAAACAGGGACAATGATGTTCGAAACGATGGGCGAGGCGATTGGCGAGCCGGGGCAGGCCTCGGTGAGTGTCGTGAACCGGTTGGAGATCGTGGACGTGGCCAAGGCCTACGGATCCACGCGAGCGGTGAGAGATATCACCGTCTCATTCGACTCTTCGCAGATCTCCGCTGTTGTCGGAGGCAACGGTGCCGGCAAGTCGACCCTGATGAAGATGATCGCGGGGGAGGTCGCCTCCGATGCCGGTCAGCTTCTGCTCAACGGCGAAACTCTGGGAACCGGTGACTACACCCCGGCCAAGGCTCACGCGGCAGGCGTTCGCATCGTTCACCAGGAGCTGTCCCTCTTCGGCAGCCTCTCGGTCGCAGAGAACTTCTACATCGAGCAGGGAAGCAGTGGCTCGGCCGGCTTCGGCTGGCGGAAACGAGCACGCCGAACGGCAGAGGCTGCGCTCACGGAGGCATTCGGCGCCAGCCACGGGATCCTTGGCTCGGCCAAGGTCGATGCACTCAACGCCGGTCAGCAGCAGATGGTGGAGATCGCCCGCGCCGCAAGTTCCCCCGGCCTTCGCGTTCTGATTCTGGACGAGCCGACCTCTGCGCTCGGCATCGAGTACATCGGAACCCTCGCGGCATTCGTTCGGCAGTTGCAGCACCGCGGCATCGTGGTTCTCTTCATCACCCACAAGATGAGCGAGCTGCCCAAGCTGACCGACCGGATCGTCGTGATGCGGGAGGGCAACCTCGTCGCAGACATGCCCACCGTCGATTCCACCACCGACGGGCTGCTGTCGATCATGCTCGGCGGCGAGCACGGCATCGCCATGAGAAGCGCGGCCGCCAGCGATCAGCGGCAACACCATCACGCGGTGGATGCCGCGGCAAAGGTCCTCGTCAGCGTCACAGGCCAACGGTCCCAGCTTGCCGGCGGCATCGCCGTCAGCGCCGGGGAAGTGATCGGTCTCGTCGGGCTTCAGGATGCCGGCCAGGAGCAGCTTCTCCGGGCTATCCAGACCCGGTCCGACAAGAACATCGTGCGGGCCGGAACCTCGGCCTACATCACGGGCGACCGGAAGAGCGAGGGAATCTTCCCGCTCTGGGATTCCGAGAGCAACCTCGTGGTCTCGGCCGTCGTGAATCGAAGCTCCTGGATTCCATTCCGGAAGGCCCGTCTCCACGCGATCGCCGAAACGTGGTTCAGCCGGCTCAATCTGTCGGGGGTTGCCGCCAAGAAGCGCATCGTCGATCTCAGCGGCGGCATGCAGCAGAAGGTTCTCTTTGCTCGTGGGCTGGCCACCGACGCCGAGCTTCTCCTGCTCAACGACCCGACGCGCGGCGTCGACCTCGCCACCAAGGGCGACATGTACCAACTGGTTCGGGATGCGGTCGCTGCCGGCAAGGGCGTGCTCTGGTACTCCAGTGAGGACTCGGAGCTGCAGCAGTTCGATCGGGTCTACGTCATGCACGACAATTCGGCCGTTGCCGAATTCACCGGTGACGACATCTCCACCGAGTCGATCATGAAGTCGGCGTTCGCCTCGCAGGACAGCCGTCGGGAGGAGGCCGTGCAGCCGTCGACCCGCCAGCGCGTGCTGGCCTCGCTGTCAGCTCTGTCCCGGCAGCCATGGATCTTCGCCTTCATCGGGCTCGCCATCGTGCTGGGGGTCATCGACTCTAAGCAGCACATCCTCACGTACTTCTTCGGTCTCGGCCTCATCCTCACGCTTGCGCCCGTGCTCGCCCTGGCGGCTACGGCGCAGATGTTCATTCTGTCGGTGGGAGATATCGACCTGGGTATCGGCGCCTTCATGGGACTGATCGGGGTCATCGCAGCGACAAGCCTGACGACCAATCCGCCGTTGGGTGCCGCCTTGATCATTGGCGCGATTCTGCTCTACCCCCTGCTCGCCTGGTTCCTCAGGGTTCGGCAGTTCCCGGCCCTCGTCGCAACGCTGGCCATGTCATTCGTCTACGCCGGCCTGGCCCTGACAATCCTGCCTAACGTCGGCGGAGAGGTGCCGACCTGGCTGACCTCGATCTCACACATCAACACGATGATCCTGCCGCTCCCCGTCTGGATTCTGATCCTGGTCGCGGCGGCCGGATGGTTCATCGTGGAGCGAACCGCTCTCGGAACCCGCATTCGGGCCCTCGGATCCAACCCGAGCGCGCTTGAATCATCCGGCTGGAACGTCACCCTGGTGAAGGTCCTGGCCTACGCTCTGGCGGGGGTAACGGCTGCCATTGCCGGACTGCTCTTCGCCGGCATCGCCACCTCGGGTGACGCCGGTGCCGCCGACGGATACACGCTGATGAGCATCGCCGCGGTCGTCGTGGGCGGCTGCGAGTTCCTCGGCGGCAAAGTCTCCCCTCTGGGCGTGGTGCTGGCGGCCACACTCCTCTCTCTTATGGGCGTGATGCTCGGTGTTCTCGCTGTACCGCCGCTGTTCACCGCGGCATCAATGGGAGTGCTGCTGCTGCTCGTGATGGGCCTGCGTCGAATCGTCACGCAGGCAAGAAAGGCTTGATCACCATGACACTGTCACCCGCACCACAGAGCCCTTCACCCTTGGCCGACGATCGACCCGAACCCCGGCGTGGTCTTCGATCCGTCACACAGGCGCTGCGCGCCCGGCCATGGACTGTCGCCGTTGCGGCAAGCATCCTGATCGTCCTATTCCTGCTGCCGATCTCGGAGCGGAATGGTCTCGACCTGCTACTGTCCAATATCTACCTGGCCAGCTTCGTCGCGATTGCCGGTTTCGGACAGATGCTGGTCGTCTCCACCGGCCGCGGGGCCATCGACCTGTCGATTCCGTTCACGATCACCCTCTGCGTCTACGTGGCAACGATCGTTCAGGATGGCGGGGATCAGAACATCCCGGCATCGATAGGCCTCACAATTCTCGTGGGACTGCTCGTGGGTGCGGTCAACGGGTTTGCGGTCGTCGTACTCCGGGTGCCGGCCATGGTGGCGACGCTCGCGGTGGGATTCATTGCGCAGTCGATCGTTCAGATCGTTTCCAGCACCGGCGGCCACGCGGGTTCGAGCCCCGCCGTCGCTGTAGCAGCCCGAGGCGATGTGCTCGGAATCCCGATCTTCGTCATCATCGCCGTCGTGGTGGGGGCCGTGATCGCGGTGCTTGTCTTCCGAACCGGCTTCGGCCTCAGACTGGTCGGAACGGGCCAGAACGACTCATCCGCGCTTCTGGCCGGCCTTCGCCCCGGGGCGGTTCGATGGACCGCCTTCATTCTCAGCGGTGGACTTGCTGCAACGGCGGCCATCCTTCTCGGGGGCTACAGCGGCGGCGCATCCCTCGGCGTCGGCGAGAGCTTCCTCATCTCCACGATTGCGGCCGTCGTCCTGGGCGGCACGCTCATGTCGGGCGGTTCCCCCAGCGTTGCCGGCACCCTCGCCGGAGCGCTCCTGTTGACGTTGCTGGTGACGTTGACCAACACGCTCCAAGTCTCGACGGGAACCCGTTCCCTGATCGAAGGCCTGGTCATCCTCACTGCACTGGGAATCGGCGCGCAGAAGCGCCGCTGACCCCGTCAGTGATCACCAAAAGAATCACAATCCCGAAAGGCTACACAGATGAAAATCGGAAAAATCTCACGCGTTCTCGTGCCGATCGCATTCGTCAGCGCACTCGCGCTGTCGGGTTGTTCGGCCAGTTCAGCTGGAACCTCGAGCGCTGACGCCGCAACGTCGGCAGGCTCGATCGTTCTCTCGAACTCGTTCATCGGCAACGCCTGGCGCCAGACCATGGTTGACGACGTCAACAAGTCTGCGGCCGCGGCAAAGGCTGCCGGCCAGGCGTCAGACCTGAAGGTCGTGAACTCGAACAACGACGTTGCAGAGCAGATCTCTCAGATCCAATCGCTTATTCTCGACAAGCCCAAGGTCATTCTTCTTCTTGCGGCATCCCCGACGGCGCTGAACGGCGTTATCCAGACTGCGTGCGATGCAGGAATCAAGGTCGTCGCGTTTGACGCCTCGGTCACTGCCCCCTGCGCCTACAAGATGGCACCCGACTGGGTGAAGTTCGGCCACGAGACGATGAAGGTCGTCGCAGACAAGATGGGCGGCAAGGGCAACGTTGTCCTCGTCCACGGCGTCGTCGGCACAGACGTCGACCTGGGAATGTACCAGGGCTGGAACGAAGAGCTCAAGAGCAACTACCCCAACATCAAGATCGTCGGTGAGGTCAACGGCAACTGGGATGACGCAACCACGCAGTCTGCAATCAGCGGTGCGCTCTCGACCGCTGGCAAGGTTGATGGTGTGATGGCATACGTGAGCTCTTACGGCGTGACTCAGGCCTTCGCGGCAGCCAACCTGCCGATCCCGGTCGTCTACGGAAGCAACCAGGGTACGTTCCTCAAGTGGTGGGCCGAGCAGAACAAGGCTAACGGCTACTCGACAGAGAGCGCCATGGAGGGTCCCGCTATCTCCCAGGCTGCCTACTGGATCGGTGTGAACCTCGCCAACGGCAAGGAGTTCGACAAGAACCTTGTCTACCCCACCTTCAAGATCACCGACGCCACGGTGGCGGAGGTCTCTGCGAAGACGGCAAATGACGCCTTCGCTGACCAGACATGGGATGAGGCATCCGTGCTGAAGCAGTGGCCGGCAAAGTAGTCAGCTAGTTGAGCCTGTGGCGGCTCCGGTGTGCGTCACGCCTGCCGGAGCCGCCCTGGTGACCAGATCATTTCCACGCATCGAAGGGGTAGAAACTGATGCAAGTTCGCAAATCCTTGACCGAGACAGTACTCGAAGGCCTACTTGATGGGATCCTGGGCGACCAGTTCCCCGCCGGGTCTCCGCTGCCTCCCGAGGCGGACATCGCAGTTTCCCACAGTGTCAGTCGTGTGACTGTGCGCGAAGCCCTGAAGACGCTGCAGGCCGGAAACGTCGTCACGATTCGTCGAGGCGTAGGCACGTTTGTCAATGCGCCCGAGGAGTGGACCTCTCTCGAAACAGTCCTTCTCTATGCCTCCCGAAACTCATCTGCTGCGACCGCCGCCGCCGACCTGATCGAGGTACGTCGCATGGTGGAAACCGGCGCAGCGGCGCTGGCTGCCAGACACCGCACCGAGACTGACCTGGAACACCTCGGGGAGCACATCTCGGCGATGGTGGCGGCCTCTGCTGAGAACGACGTTGCAGCCTTCGTGCAGGCAGACATCGCCTTTCACGACATCATTCTTCGCGCGTCCCACAATCTTTTCGTTCCCGTTCTGTTTGAGCCCCTCGGCCGACTGCTGCGGGACAACCGTGCTCGGACTTCTGCGGTGCCAGAGATTCAGCGCAACGCGATCGCCATGCACCGCGGGATACTCTCCGCCCTGACCGCCGGCGACACCGAACGATCCCGACGTGCGATGGACAAGCACATGGACCAGACCATTGACGACTTGGAAACCTATATCTTGCATGGCGCGAACATCGACCCGACGGGTCACACCCATGACTGAAGCCGTACTCGAGCAGGAGGAACTGCCCCTGGCTGAGCGGACCGTCAGCGAGCAGGTTCTGCTGGCGTCGTATTCGCCGTCACGCGCAGTCGATCCGGCGCAATTGGCCGACATCGCCAATGCATCCGGCTCAATCCTCGTCGTCATTGATGACGACCCCACCGGAAGCCAATCGGTTGCCAACGTTCCCCTTCTGACGTCGTGGGCCGAGGCCGACCTCGACTGGGCGTTCTCACAGAACAGTCCCGTGGTCTTCGTACTGACGAACAGCCGCAGCGTCGATTCGGAAACGGCTGGTCGACGAAATGAAGAGGTGGTGGCGAACGCGACGGCCGCCGCTCGGGCGTTGGGTCGCCGCCTCACGTTCCTCAGCCGAAGCGACTCGATTCTTCGCGGTCACTTTCCTCAGGAAACCGACGCAATTGAACGGGCTGCGATTCAATCCGGTGCCGAGACCATCGACGGCGTCGTTCTCATTCCCGCCTTCCCCAGCGCCGGGCGGGTCACCGTCGCGGGAGTTCACTACCTGCGCCAGGGCGATCAGCTTGTGCCCGTCGCACAAACCCAATTCGCCCGGGATCCCAGTTTCAGCTTTCACCATTCCGACCTTCGCGATTACGTTGAAGAAAAGACGGAGGGTCGCACAGCCAGCGCCGACGTACTCCTTCTGGATCTTGCGACAATTCGCTCATCTGCGGAAGCCATCGCCGACCTCCTCTCTCCCGTAACTGGAGGCCGTGTAGTTGTCGCCGACTGTGTGACGGATGATGACCTTCGAGCGCTCTGCGTCGGACTCGCCCTGGCCGAGAAGCGCGGCAAGGTATTTCTCTACCGCACGGGGCCGGCGTTCGTCGGCGCCAGAATCGGTCAACCGCAACCTCAGCCCCTCGATGTCACCCCGATTCTGGCAGCAACCGAAAGCCGACAGCCCGGTGGTTTGGTTGTGGTCGGCTCGCACGTCGACCTGACCAATCGTCAGCTGGCACAACTCCGCATCGGTCGTCCGGACATCCTTGATATTGAGTTGCGCGTCGAGTTGCTGGATATCGACGATGCCGGTTCTCCCAGCGCAGAGACGGCAGATTACCTCGACGGCATTGTGGGCGAGATCACTGCGGCACTGCAGCGCGGAGACGTCATTCTTCGCACGAGTCGCACGCTTCAGGTGGGCAGCGATTCTGCCGAAAGTCTCTCGATCGCGCGAACCGTCTCGGCGTCGGTCTCTGGGATCGTGCACGCCGTAGCGACGGAGGTTCACCCGCGATTCGTCGTGGCCAAGGGAGGCATTACGTCGAACGATGTCGCATCCGACGGGCTCGGAATCCGACGGGGAATTGTTCAGGGGCCTCTCCTGCCTGGACTGGTGTCGCTCTGGCAGTCGGCAGAGGGTATCGCCGAAGGCATGCCCTACGTGGTCTTCCCCGGAAATGTCGGCGACGACGAAGCCCTGCTCACCGTTGTAAACAAGCTCTCGCTTCACGACCCCGCACGTCACGATTAGAAGGACACTGAAAATGAATGAATCAATTACACCGGTCGTCGCCGTGCTGGGGCTTGGGGCGATGGGTCTGCCCATGGCGCTCCGACTGGCGGAAACCTTCCCGGTGCAGGGATTCGACCTCAGCTCCGAACGTGTTGCCTTGGCGAGCGAGGGTGGAGTCTTGCCGTTCGCTACAGCTCAGGCAGCATCTGCGGGCGCGGACGTCGTTCTGATCGCGGTTCGAAACGGCAGTCAGCTCGACGACGTGCTGTTCGGCGACCAGGGCATCGCCGATGTCCTCCGCCGGGGCGCCACCGTCATGATGACGAGCACGGTGGGGCTGAACGCGGTCACGTCGGTCGCCGAGCGACTCGAGTCCATGGGGATTCTGTTCGTCGATGCCCCGCTGAGCGGCGGCCCCGCTCGGGCGCGAAAAGGTGACCTCCTGATCGTTGTGGGTGCTTCCGAGGAGGCACTCGCCGTGGTGCAGCCACTCTTTGATCGCCTCGCCTCAACGCTGAGTGTCGTGGGCCCACGGGCAGGGGACGGTCAGGCATTCAAGACCGTCAACCAGCTCCTCTGCGGCATTCACATCGCCGCCGCCGCCGAGGCGCTCGCGCTGGCCGAGGGCCTGGGGCTCGATGTGGCCAAGACGCTCGCGTTGCTGGGGACCGGTGCGGCAGCATCCTTCATGCTGGCCGACAGAGGCCCGCGAATGGTTGAGATTCTCGAGGGTGCCGAACCGGCCGTGCTGAGTCGAATCGACATCTTCGTCAAGGACATGGGCATCGTTGCCGATGCGTCACGAGCGAATGACGTCCCCACCCCGCTCGCATCGATCGCAGAACAGATGTTCCGGATCGGCGCCACCCGTGGCCTTGGCACTCGCGATGATGCCTCGGTGATCAAAGTGGTCACCGCATCCAACTGAGGGCCAGCTCGGATGGAACCCTTTTGCCGCTTCAACGGAGGTAAGTCATGACCACGCAGTTCGAACCGGTAGTTGGCCTGCAGGAGCTCATCGCCGAGGGCCAGGCCGTTGGGATCGTGGCCGACGGCGCAATCTGGGTCGAGGGCATCGTCTACATGCCGGATACGCACTCCCTGCGGTGGAGCGATATCCCCAACAATCGAATCATGCAGCATTTCTTGGCCACGGATACCACCAGCATTTACCGATCCGACGTCGAGTTCACGAACGGACGAACTCTCGACCGTGACGGGTCGGTCGTGCAGTGTTCGCATGGCCATCGACGAATCGAACGTGATCGTGACGGAGTCATCACCCCGATCGTCGAATCGTGGAACGGGGTGCCGTTCAACGCGCCAAACGACGTCATCGTTGCAGCCGACGGCTCGATCTGGTTCACCGATCCGCCGTACGGCATCATTTTCGCCCGGGAGGGTCATCCCGGTAATCGCGAGTACGGCGATCACTTCGTGTTTCGGCATGATCAGGTGACGGGCGAAACCCGCCCCGTGATTATGGACGTCGAGGAACCGAACGGCCTGGCCTTCTCGCCAGACGGTACGGTGCTTTACGTTGCCGACAGCTCGGGGATCCCGCAGGACGACGACGTTGTCCTTCGGGGCCGCGGCAACAATCACATTCGCGCCTATGACGTCTTCGAGGGGCGGTGCAAGAATGGCCGCATTTTCGCGAGCGTCGCTCCTGGCGTACCCGATGGCATCCGGGTTGATCTTCACGGCAACGTGTGGTCATCGGCGGCCGACGGAGTCCATGTATTCTCGGCTGCAGGAGAGCAGCTTGGCATGATCCCCATTCCCGAGGTCGTGGCAAACCTGTGCTTCGGTGGCGAAGATGGAACTGACTTGTTTATCGCCGCTACAACGAGCATTTACCGGATTCGCACGACTACGACCGATGCGAACCAGCATCCCCGAGCTTGATCTCTAGGGCGTTTTGCTCCGTGTCGTCCAGGGCTGTTCGGATGGCTCCGATCGAGACTATTTCGCTCCCCAGGGCTGAGGTGAAGACCCTCGGGGTACCGAGTTGTGAAGGGGAAGCAGCTTGTCGATTGTTGGGATCAGGCTCTGCTGGCCTCGGCTACGGCTCCGGTGATGACGACTGTCTCGGGGTTGGTCGTGCTGGCCAGGGACTCGATGATGCGGGCGTCGCATCCGCTCTCGGCCGAGACGGCATCCGGGTTTGAGGTGCCCGGCTCTCTTCGCGGGCTGGGCTGGGGCGTCGACGTTGTATCTGTGGTTCGCCCCATCGATTTTTCGCGCAGCAGCTGCATCCTCGTGGCGCCGTGGGCTGCCCGATCGGCTCGTGGCCCTTCCCTATCCACATAACGGAGAGTATTATCGCGTATGTGAATATCAAGGCACCCGTTCTCTCGCCGCTCTTCCGCTCTGATGCGCAGGGTGAGCTCCTCGCCATGCTCTTCTTGAACCCCGAGAAGTCCTTCACGATCGCAGAGCTTGCGCGGGCTGCCGGCACTCCCTATGCCAGTGCGCACCGGGAGGTTTCCCGAATAACGACGATGGGACTCGCGACCGCGCTCAAGCGAGGGCAGGCTGTCGAGGTGCAGGCGCGACGGGATACGCCCATGTTCAGGCCGTTGGCAGAGATCCTGACGCTCACATACGCCCCCGCGGTCGTGATTCCGAACTACCTCGAAGGCATCGCGGGAATCGAGCGGGCCTATATCTACGGTTCATGGGCTGCCCGGCATCTCGGCGAACCGGGCGACGCGCCCGGCGACATCGACCTGCTCCTCGTCGGCAATCCGTCGCGCGGCCAGATCCACGAGGCCGTTCGCCTCGCCGGTAAAGCGATCGCACGCGAGGTCAACGCGCGCATCGTCAGCGCTGCGGCATGGGCTGCATCCGAAACCGACCCCTTTCTTCGCACGGTGACACAGCGACCGCTGGTCGAGCTCGAGCTCGCGAACGCGGGAGCGCCAGCATGATCGACCGCTGGGATCGCGGTCGTGCTGAGGTCGACCGTCTCATCGACCAGGGGCGCCTCACCCGCGTTGCAGC
>CANFBG010000041.1 GCA_947444785.1 Microbacteriaceae bacterium
AGAAGTTGCGCAGCAGGCCGAGCTCGGTGATCAGCAGCGAGCCGACAACGGCCCAGCCGAAGGCCCAGAACAGCTTCGGGTTGGAGAACGTCGCTGCCCCGAATGCGCTCTCCCGGGGAAAACGCAGGTTGAGGGCCACGAAGATGTTCATCAGGCCGAGAGATACGACCGCCATCGTCTGGCCGATCTCGAGGGAGCCGTAGGTCGTCTTGCCGATCTCCACGAGCACGAGGGTCGCGGCGGCCATGAACAGTCCCGTGATGAAGAGCACGGTCATCATGGACCACACGATGATCGGCTGCTTGAACGGGCGCGGCTTGCGCTCCATGATGCCGGGCGTCGAGAGATCGAACCCGATCACCATTCCGATCGGGGCGACGACGGCCATGTGGATCCAGAGGACCTGGGCAGGCGACAGCAGGGCGGTCCCCGCGATATCGAAGGCTGAGGATCCCAGGAACGCCAGGACGAACATGAAGAGGTTGGCGATCTGGATGCGCAGGAACTTCTGCAGGTTGTCGTAGACGAGGCGGCCCTCTTGGACGGCACTCACGATGGTCGCGAAGTTGTCGTCGGCCAGAATCATCTTGGCCGCCCCCTTGGCCACATCGGTTCCCGTGACACCCATCGCTATGCCGATGTCAGCGGCCGCGATCGCCGGGGCATCGTTCACCCCATCCCCGGTCATCGCGACGACGTGGCCCTTCCTCTTCAGCACCTCGACCAGCCGAACCTTGTGCTCGGGCGCCACCCGCGCGATGACACCGATCTGATCGATCGCCGCGGCCGCCTGGTCGTCGGACATGGCCGCGAATTCGGCCCCCGTCACCGCCCGGCCCTCGATGCCCAGCTCGGTGGCTATGGCCCCGGCGGTCACCGCGTGGTCGCCCGTGATCATCCGAACGCGGATGCCGGCCCGCTTCGCCTCGGAGATTGCCTTGACGGCCTCCGCGCGCGGCGGGTCCACCTCGCCGATCAGCGCCGTCATCTCGAGATCCGTCATGAGCGCCATCAGGTCGCCCGCCGGATCAAAATTCTTCGGGTCGAACTCGCGCTGCGCGAGCGCCAGCACGCGCCGGCCCTGGCTGGCGATGCGCTCGTTCTCAGCCAGCACCCTGCTCCGCGTTTCCGCGGTGAGCGACTGCGACTTGCCATCCGGCAGCCGACCCGTGGAGGAAAGCTTCAGGATGACGTCGGGCGCGCCCTTGACGTAGGCCCGGATGACCGGCCGGCCGGCCGCATCCTGCATCTCGTGGAAGGTGGCCATGAACTTGTAGTCGGAGTCGAATGGCACGAGCGCGACCCGAGGATGGCTCCGGCGGAACTCCCGCACGTCGACCCCGCCCTTCTGGGCGAGCACAAAGAGTGCGGCCTCGGTGGGATCCCCGATCACCTGTCCGTCCTTGACGTCGGAGTCGTTGCAGAGTGCACAGCAGAACATCACGTAGTCGAGGTTCTGCTCGGCGTCCCCCGCGGTGCGCTGAAGCCGGCCGTCGAAGCTGTAGCCCTCACCGCTGACGGTGTAATGGTGCTGCACCGTCGAGATCTCCCGCACCGTCATCTGATTCAGGGTGAGGGTGCCGGTCTTGTCGGAATTGATGGCCGAGGTCGAGCCCAGGGTCTCAACCGCGGGCAGCACCTTCATGATCGCGTTCTTCTTGGCCATGTTGATGGAGCCGACCGAGAGGATCGTGGTGACGACCGCGGGAAGCGCATCAGGAATCGAGCCGACGGCCAGCGCGACGCCGATGCCGAACAGCACCGTGAAGGAGTCGCCCTGCGCGAGGCCCATCACGACGATCGCCACGAAGGCGAACAGCGCCGCGATGATGATGAAGATCGTGAGGCGGTCCACCTGCTTCGTCAGCGGTGACTTCTCGACCTTCTGGCCGGCCAGCATGTTGGCGATGTGGCCCACCTCGGAGCCCATCCCGGTCGTGGTCACGAGGATCTCGCCGTGGCCACGGGTGACGTTTGTGTTCATGAAGGCCATGTTCAGCCGGTCGCCGATCGCCGGATCCGGCGTCTCGATGACACCGGCATCCTTCTCGACCGCGACGCTCTCGCCGGTCAGGGCCCCCTCCTCGATCTGCAGTGTCGCCGCGAGGATGACGCGACCATCGGCCGGCACCCGGTCTCCGGCGTCGACCAGCACGATGTCCCCGGGAACGATCTCCTCCGCCGGAATCTCGACGGGCACCCCGTCTCGGCGGACCTTGGCCATGGATTTCAGCATCTTGCCCAGTGAGGCCGCGGCCGCCTCGGCCTTGCCCTCCTGACGGTAGCCCAGGCGGGCGTTGAACAGCGTCAGGAGCGTGAGCCCGATCGCGGTGCCGAACTCGCCGATGAGCAGGCTCACCACCGCGGCGACAACGAGCACGATCTGCATGTAGTCGCGGTAGTGCTTGAAGAACTTCTTCCAGACCGATTCCCGCTTGACGTCGTCGAGGGCGTTCGGCCCATAGTCCTCGAGCCGCTTCTTCGCCGCGGCCGCCGTGAGCCCGCTGGCCGGATCGACTTCCAGCCGGCCCGCCACCTGATCGGCTGGCAGGCTGTACCAGGCGACGTCGGTCTGATCCGGCAAGGTCCCGGTGGATACTCGCGCATTGTCCTTCATGACACTCTCCTCAGCGGGAATCTAGAACAGGCTCGGAATATGCCGCACCGTCAGGGTCGGTGCACTGTAGTCGCCCGGCTTCTGGCGCTTGGGCAGTTTCACGTCGAGCTCGACCGGCCGCTCGAACGGGATCTGGCTGACGAGGTGGCTGATGATGTTCAGCCGGCCACGCTTCTTGCTGTCGGTGTTCGCCACGAACCAGGGCCCCCAGGCCGTGTCGGTGGCTTCGAACATCGCGTCCCGAGCACGCGAGTAGTCGTACCACCGGGCGTAGGACTCGACGTCCATGCCGGAGAGCTTCCACGTCTTGCGTGGGTCGTGAATGCGGCTCTCGAGTCGCCTGGTCTGCTCGTCGGAGCTGACCTCGAGCCAGTACTTGAGCAGGATGATCCCGGAGCCGACCATCGCCTTCTCGACGAGTGGGGCCATGTCGAGGAACTGCTCGGTCTGCTTGGGGGTACAGAACCCCATCACGCGCTCGACACCGGCCCGGTTGTACCAACTGCGGTCGAAGATCACCACCTCGCCGGCCGCCGGGAAGTGCGAGATGTAGCGCTGGATGTACATCTGGGACTTCTCGCGCTCCGTCGGAGTCGGAAGTGCCACCACGCGGAAGACTCGGGGGCTGACCCGCTCGACGATGCGCTTGATCGTGCCCCCCTTGCCCGCGGTGTCCCGGCCCTCGAACACGATGCAGATCTTCGCGCCGGTTGCCCTCACCCACTCCTGGATGGCCACCAGGTCAGCCTGGAGAACGGCCAGCTCAGCCTCGTAGCGCTTCCGGCCGAGCTTGGCGCTTGGCTCTTGCGACCCGTTCTGCTCTTCTTCATCGTTCTTGTCGGCGTTCTTCTTCTTGCCCACGACGACCTCCCTTCGGAGTGGTTCTGAGACTCGTCTACCCGGTGAGGGCGCACTCGTCGAGCGTGCCGGACGCCTACACCGTGCTCAAGCCCCTGATTCAGCGGAGGCGGTCAAGGCCACGGCAGGACCGCCGGGCGCCGGATTCCCGAGCCCGAGCATTCTCAGTAGGGTTGTCCCGTGTCCCCACGCCCCAGTCGACTCTCTCCGGCAGAACTCTCCCCCGCGTTTCCTGATGAGCCCTCGCCAGACGACGTGGCCGAGGTCGCCCGTCGATTCGCGCTGAATCTCAAGGCCGCGATCGGTGACAGGTCCGGCCGGGATATCGCCCGGGTCACCGGTGTGGATCGAACGAGCATCGGTGCAATCCTCGCCGGCAGCACGTGGCCTGACATGGTGACAGTGATCCGGCTGGAGTTGGCCCTCGGAGCCCTGTGGCCACGGGTCGCGGCTGCCCCCGAATAGCAGGGGTCGCGCGCGTTGCACACTCAACCTGAATTCAGCCGGAACGCGGTACTCTGTGCGTAAGAAACCTGTCCGCCGCCGACCGGCCGCACACGTCCCGCCGACGACTGGAGATACCCCATGATGCATTCAGCCCTCATCCCGTGGCTCAACCCCGAGGTGCTCATTCAGGCTGCCGGCCCCTGGGCCCTTGTCGTAGTCTGCTTCATCGTCTTCGCCGAGACCGGCCTTCTCGTCGGCTTCCTGCTTCCCGGCGACACCCTTCTCGTCATCTCCGGACTCCTGACCCATTCCGTCCTCATCTTCGGCCTGCAGATCTGGTGGGTCTGCCTTCTGATCGCATTCTCGGCGTTCCTGGGTGGTGAGGTCGGCTACCTGATCGGCCACAAGTTCGGCCCGCGAATCTTCGAGCGCAAGGAATCCGGCATTTTCAGCATTGAGAATGTGCGTCGCACCAACGCCTTCTTCGAGCGCTTCGGCGCCTTCGCCGTCATCCTCGCCCGGTTCGTGCCGATCGTTCGCACGTTTGCCCCCGTGGCGGCCGGCATCGGGCACATGAACTACCGCAAGTACTCGCTCTACAACGCCATCGGAGCCCTGATCTGGGGCGCAGGCCTCACGTACGCGGGATTCCTGCTCGGCTACGTCCCGGTACTGGCCGACTTCGTTCAGAACTACATCGACGTGATCCTCCTGGCCGCGGTCGTCATCACGCTGGTTCCCACCGGAATCCATTACCTGCAGAGCAGCCGCAAGGCCAAGCGCACCGCGGCGGCGAAGGAAGCCTCCACCGTGACGAACACGGGCGAGACACGCAAGCTGACGTTCGAGCCCGAGGTCTTCGACAAGAAGAACGACCAGTAGCCCGTTCCGTTTTCAGGCTATAGCCGCCGCCGACCGCCCCCGGGCGGGCCGGCGCGGCTATAGCCTGAAAACGGAGGTCAGGGGTGCTGGTGGCCCTCGTGCTCGGCGTGCTCCGGCGGCTCCAACTGGAATGTCGAGTGAGCAACATCGAAGTGGTCGCTCAGGCAGCCTGAGAGCGTATCGAGCAGGCGATCGGTGCCCGCGCGGCGAAAGACCTCGGCCTCGACCACGACGTGCGCCGAGAAGATGTGCTTGCCCGTCGTGACCGCCCAGACATGCACATCGTGAACATCGATCACCCCCGGGGTCGCGATGATGTGCTCCCGGATCTTCGCGACGTCTGTGTCGACCGGCGTCTGCTGGGCGAGCACACGCACGACGTCGCGAATCAGCGACAGCGCCCGCGGGATGATCATGGCGGCGATGATCAGGGACGCGATCGCATCCGCCTCCTGGAAGCCCGTGAGAAGAATCACGACGGCCGCGATGATGACCGCGAGCGACCCGAGCAGGTCACCGAAGACCTCGAGATACGCACCGCGCAGGTTGATCGACGTCTTGGCGCCGCCCCTCAACAGCATCAGGGCGCAGAAGTTGGCGATGAGCCCGATGACGCCGACGCCGAGCAGGAGCACCGGCGGGATGGGCGTCGCTGCGGGCACAACAAGGCGAGAGATTCCCTCGACGGCCACATAGGACGCGACCCCGAGCAGGATCAGCCCGTTGACCAGGGCTGCGAACACCTCGACCCGCTGGAAGCCGTAGGTGTGCCGGTCGGTCGCCGGGCGTTGGGCGATGATCGTCGCGACCAGGGCGATGACCAGGCCGATGAGATCCGACGCCATGTGGCCGGCATCCGCGATGAGGGCCAGCGACGAGGTGAGGAAGGCGCCCACGACCTCGACCACCAGGACGAAGGCGACGATCGCGATCGCCCAGCCGAGACGGTTTCGATTCGTCGATGCGTCGGCATGGGAATGATCGTGGTGGCTCACAACTCCCAGCCTAGAGACTGGTCAGGGCCGACAAGCGCCCCGGAAGCTAGTTGGGAATGACGCTCATTCTCAGTACCGGGATCATCTCGGTGAACGCCCGGGTTCGGTGGCTCACCGCGTTCTTCTGCTCGGCCGTCAACTCCGCGGCACTCAGGCCTGCCTGGGGTTCGGGCAGTCCGTCCGGCAGAAAGATCGGGTCGTAGCCGAAGCCGCGCTCGCCCTGCGGCGCCTCGGCGAGAGAGCCCCGCCACTCCCCCACTGCCACGTGGGCGAAGGCATCGGCAGCAGGGTCGGCACCGGCGCCCGCAGGAACGACCAGGGCGATGGCACAGGTGAACCACGCCTCGCGATTCGCGCCGTGGATGTCGCCCAACTGGGCCAGCAGGAGGTTCAGGTTCGCTTCTGCGCCCTTGCCCGGCCCGGCCCAGCGTGCGGAGAAGATCCCGGGCGCCCCGCTCATGATTCCCACACAGATGCCCGAGTCGTCCGCTAAGGCGGGCAAGCCGGTGAACTCGGCGGCCGCGCGCGCCTTGATCAGCGCGTTCGCGGTGAAGCTGGCGCCATCCTCGATCGGCTCGGGACCGTCATAGGCGACGATCTCGATGTCGGGCAGCACGCGCCCCAGGATCTCCTGGAACTCGGCAACCTTGTGCGCGTTGTGCGTAGCGAGGACGACCCGGATGCTCACAGTGGGCGCTACTCGGACTCGAGGGCGCCGGATTCGAGCACACCCGATTCGAGGACGTCGGATTCGAGCGCCGCCGTCTGGATCACGGCCAACTCGTTCGTGCCCTTCAGCGCGAGGTCCAGCAGCGCATTCAGCTCGGCCCGGTCGAACGGCGCGCCCTCGGCGGTGCCCTGCACCTCGACGAACAGGCCGCGGCCGGTCATGACGACGTTCATGTCGGTCTCGGCGCGCACGTCTTCCGTGTAGGCCAGGTCGAGCATGGGCTTGCCGTCGATGATGCCGACCGAGACGGCGGCGATGCTGTCGATCAGCGGGCGGGACTTCTGGCCGATGAACTTCTTGGTGCGGCCCCACTCCAGGGCGTCCGCCAGGGCGATGTAGGCCCCAGTGATCGCGGCGGTGCGGGTACCGCCATCTGCCTGCAGCACGTCGCAGTCGATGACGATGGTGTTCTCGCCGAGCGCCTTCATGTCGACGACGGCGCGCAGCGAGCGGCCGATCAGGCGGGAGATCTCGTGGGTGCGGCCGCCGATCTTGCCCTTGACGCTCTCGCGGTCCATGCGGCTGTCGGTCGAGCGCGGCAGCATGGAGTACTCGGCGGTGACCCAGCCCTTTCCCTTGCCGCTCATCCAGCGGGGGACGCCGTTGGTGAAGGTCGCGGTGCAGAGCACCTTCGTGCGCCCGAAGGAGATCAGCGCACTGCCCTCGGCCTGGTCGCTCCAGCCGCGCTCGATGGTGATCTTGCGCAGCTCGTCGTTCGTGCGGCCGTCTCGGCGAAGGGCGTCGGTCATGGGGTCTCCTTGGTGCTCGGGCTGGGGCTGGGGCTGATGCTGGGTTCGGGATGAATCGGGAGCGAGATCACGCCGGTGGCGACGAGCTCGACGGAGGAGATCTGACGGCCGAGCATGCTGTCGGCCAGGCGCAGGAACTCCTCGGCGCTCTCCCCCGTGGCCTCGTAGCGATAGCTGGGCGCTGTGGTGCTGGTTCGCCCGAGACCTCGGCTGACGAGCTCGCGGTAGACGTCGTTGGCCGTCTCGGTGTCGCTGGAGACCAGGGTGACGCCCTCGCCCATGACATAGGAGATGGCGCCGCGCAGGAACGGGTAGTGCGTGCAGCCGAGCACGAGGGTGTCGATCCCCTCCGCCTTCAGGGGGGCGAGGTACGCCTCGGCGAGGGCGACCAGTTCGGGCCCTGTGGTGTCACCGCGCTCGACGAACTCGACGAAACGGGGGCAGGCCGCGGTGAACAGCGCGAGATGCGGGGCGGCGGCGAAGGCGTCGTTGTAGGCGAGCGACCGGATGGTCCCCTCGGTGCCGATCACCCCGACGCGATTGTTGCGCGTGACGGTGACGGCGGTGCGAACGGCCGGCTGGATCACTTCCACTACCGGAATCGAGTAGCGCTCCCGGGCATCCCTGAGCATTGCCGCCGAGGCGGTGTTGCACGCGATGACCAGCATCTTCACGTCCTGGTCGACCAGGCGGTCGAGCACCTCGAGGGCGAACTCCCGAACCTCTGCGAGGGGACGCGGCCCATAGGGCGAACGGGCCGTGTCACCGATATAGGTGATGGACTCCCGGGGAAGCTGGTCCCTGATGGAACGGGCCACGGTGAGTCCGCCGACGCCGGAGTCGAATATCCCGATCGGTCTGTCGCTCACCTTCTCATCGTATCGTCCCGGGAACGCCCGGGGCCCGGCCAGCCGCCGCAGGTAGGCTCGGGACGTGCCAAACGTCTCCTCCCTGCTCACCGATCGCTACGAGCTCACGATGCTGGATGCCGCAATCACGAGCGGCATGCACGAGCGGGAGTGCGTCTTCGAGGCGTTCGCGCGGCGTCTGCCTGCGGGCCGGCGCTACGGCGTCGTCGCCGGGACCGGACGCCTGCTCGAGCTGATCCGGGAGTTCCGCTTCGGAGACGCCGAGCTGTCCTGGCTGGCCGAGAACGAGGTCGTGCGCCCGAAAGCCCTCGACTGGCTGGCGAACTACCGCTTCCAGGGCTCGATCTCGGGCTACCGCGAGGGCGAGGCATACTTTCCCAACTCCCCGATTCTTGTCGTCGATGCCACCTTCGCCGAGGGGGTGATCCTCGAGACGCTGATTCTCAGCGTGCTGAACTTCGACTCCTCCGTCGCCGGTGCCGCCGCGCGCATGGTCTCGGCCGCCGCCGGACGCCCGCTGGCCGAGATGGGATCGCGCCGCACGGGTGAGCGCTCCGCCGTGGCCGCCGCCCGCGCCGCCTACATCGCGGGATTCGCTGCGACGTCCAACCTCGAGGCAGGCCGAACCTGGCAGATTCCGACGATGGGCACCGCCGCCCACGCGTTCACGATGCTGCACGACAGCGAGGAGCAGGCCTTTGCCGCCCAGGTCGACGCCCTCGGCCCGGGCACGACCCTCCTGGTCGACACGTTCGACGTTCGCCGCGGGGTCGAGCTGGCCGTCAAGGTCGCGGGTCCGGGCCTCGGCGCCATCCGGCTGGACTCGGGCGACCTGCCACCGCTGGTGCGCGAGGTGCGCGAGCAGCTCGACGCCCTCGGCGCGACGAATACGAAGATCACCGTCACGAATGATCTCGACGAGTTTTCCATCGCAGCACTCTCCGCGTCCCCCGTCGACAGCTACGGGGTGGGAACATCCGTCGTCACGGGCTCGGGCTCGCCCGCGGCCGGAATGGTCTATAAGCTCGTGGCCCATCGAAACGATGCCGGCGACTGGGTCTCGGTCGCCAAGAATTCGCCCGAAAAAGCGACCGTTGGCGGGAGAAAGCGCCCAGTGCGCCTGCTCGGCACGGGTGGCAAGGCGACCGCCGAGGTCATTCACATCGTGAACGCGACGGATGCAGCCGGCTCACCGAGCGGCGGCCGCGACCTGCTGGTTCCCCTGGTCACCCGCGGGCGCATCGACGAGCGCTATCTCGGGCCCGACGGCGTGCAGGCGGCCCGATCGCACCGGGCCCTGGCCATGGCGGAGCTGCCCCACGAGGCGTTCAGGCTCAGCACCGGCGAACCGATCATCCCCACGATTTTCGCCCGGTAACCCGGTCGCGATTCGGGCGAAGAAGGCTCTACTCAGCCTTCATCTTCTCGTAGACGGCCTTGCACGCGGGGCAGACCGGGAACTTCTCCGGGTCACGTCCCGGCAGCCACTTCTTGCCGCACAGGGCCCGGACGGGCTTGCCGGAGATCGCCGACTCGAGGATCTTCTCCTTCTTCACGTAGTGAGAGAAGCGCTCGTGATCACCGGGTTCGATGGCCTCTTTGTTCAGCAGTTCCTCGAGCTCGCGGTCAAGCGTCTGCGTTCCTCCGCCCTCTCTGGGGCCTCCGGGGTCGGCGATGCTGGCGCGGGGCGAGAGATCACTCACTGTCTTCATCTGAGCAGTCTAATTTGTCTGACTGCAGATTCGCCGGAGCTCAGTTGCGCAGGGCCGCTGCGAGAAGTTCCGGACCCCGGCGGTCGAACGTCGCGCCGCCCAGAACCGTGCCCGCCACAACACTCACGATGCCCACGCTGACGCCCCACCAGAGCGAGGCCCAGAGCAACCCCGGGTCGCCCAGCAGCCCGAGGACCGCACAGACTATCGATGGTGCGGCCAGCAGGAACGTCGCGACGATGAACGACACCTGCACCATGAATCCCGAGCCCGCGGGGGCCTGGGGCTGGGCGAACGGGCTGTCACCCGGGCGCACGGCCGGATAGGGAAAGGCCGCGGAGAGCACGTTTCCGACGCCCAGCCCGGCAAGCAGGAGACAGGTGCTCACCCCGAGAAGCGCCGGCAGTGCCGCGTAGTTTCCGGCAAAGTACGCGGAGCCCACCGAGCCGATTGCGATCAACGGAACGCCGATGGCGAGGATGGGCGCCATCCGGCCCGCCCTGTCCGGGATGCCGAGCTTGCCCGCCGAGATGTGCAGCCAGACCGCGGTGTTGTCCAGGGCCAGGTCATTGTGCACTGAGAACGCCAGGGTGATGCAGAGCGCGGGAATCGTGAGCAGGATGAGCACAGTCAGCGGCACACCGACCACGATGAACGCGACGTAGGCCACGAACAGGAAGATGAACACGCCGACCAGGGGCACTGGATAGCGTGCATCCCTGGCCCAATAGGTGAGGCTCCGCGCAGCGATTGCCCCGGTGCGCGTCGCGGGCATCCGGCGGAACCAGCCGAGCCGACCGTCGATGCTCACCTGCGGACGCCGCTCGACCGATGTGCTCGCGTGCACCACCAGCGCGCGCCACGCCGCAAAGAGCAGGCCTGCGGTTGCCACGGCGACAAAGAACTTGGCGATGACGACCCCGCTGATCGCGCCCACAGCGGTATCGGCCGGGATCGCCCAGGCTGCCCCGAGCGGCGTCCAACTCAGCACCGACGCCGCCCGGGTCAGAACGCCCGAGCCGCCCGGGCCCCAGTTCTGGCTCACCCAGAAAGCGACGAGGGGCGACACGAGAAGAAGGGCGATGACCCCGAGGATGCCGCCCGTCTCCCTGGCACGTGGGGTAACGAGGTACAGGCCCGACAGCAGAAAGGCGATTCTGGAGCCGAGCACGCAGGTGGCGATGACCAGTACCGCGGCGACCAGGGCAAGGATCAGGGTGGCCGCATTGGCGGAGAAGGTGACGACCGCCAGCACACACACCACGGCGAGCAAGAGCACGGGGACGCTCAGCAGGCCCGCGATCACCAGCCAGACGGCGAGGGTCGCCGCAGGGATGCCGAACAGTTCGAATCGGCGTGGGTCGAGGGTGTCGGATACCCCCGAGACGAGAGGGATGACGAAGAACGCGGCCACCACCAGGGACCCGCCCAGGATGACATCCGTGCGGGCTTCGACCGGGGATGCCGTGCGCAGAGCCAGAAGGGCCGCTCCTGCCGTGACCGCGAGTGCGAGACACACGAGCGAGGCGGCCAGAACACCCAGATTCTGTCGGCGCCCGCGCACGACCGAATTCCCGAGCACGCTCAGCTTCAGTTTGAGGAGCTCAGCAACCATTCCAGGCCCTCCGACGTCGTTTCCCCACCGGCGAGTTCGATGAAGCGTTCCTTGAGAGTGCCGGTGCGGCGCACCTCGTCGATGCTCCCCCGATCGAGGACGGCGCCATGCACGATGATCGCGACGCTGTCACAGACCCGTTGGATCATGTCCATCCCGTGGCTGGAGAGCACGACCGTGCCGCCGCCAGCGACGAACTTCCTCAGGATCTCCGTCAGGTTCTCGGCGGAGACCGGATCGACGGATTCAAAGGGCTCATCGAGGATCAGAAGGCGCGGCGAGTGGATGAGCGACGCGGCAAGGGCGATCTTCTTGCTCATTCCGGCCGAGTAGTCAGACACCAGGCGGCCGAGCGCGTCGGTCAGCCCGAAGGCCTCGGCAAGCTCGTCGCTGCGGGCCTGGACGGCTTTCGCCCCCAGACCTCGGAGCGTGCCGGAGTAGTGCAACAGCTGAGCTCCCGTCAGTCGATCAAAGAGTCGAAGCCGGTCGGGCAACACCCCGATCAGTCGCTTCGCCTCATCAGGGTTCGCCCAGACATCCACCCCGTTGACCCGGATCGTTCCGGCGTCGGGCCGAAGCAGGCCGGTGGCCATCGAGAGCAGCGTTGTCTTGCCGGCACCGTTCGGCCCGACAATGCCGTAGAACGATCCCTCGTGCACCTCGAGGTCGATGCCGTCGACTGCGGCGGTCAGCCCGAATTTCTTGAAGAGGCCAGTTATCTCGAGAACGACAGGAGCGAGGTTTCGCGGCGCGACGGGTGCCTCGATCGCAGCTTTCACAGGCTGGACCGGTGGCGCGTCAATTGCCTTGACCGCCGGCTGCCGAGGCACTCGCGGAGTCGCCGGCTTACGGGGGACAGTGGGAACGGTCGGCGTCGAGGCGGATGCGGGCTTCACCGGCCGCTTGGCCGTGGTGCGCGCGGGCGCCTTGGCCGGGGCCTTGCGGGGGGCCTTCGCCGGGGTCACCGGAGGCGTTGCAGGCCGTGGCACCGCTTCGGTTTCACCGATGGGAACGTTCCCTGCTGCATCATCCACATCTGCCGGAACGGCGGGGGTCGCATCGATCGGAAAGTGGTCTGTGGTGTCGAGCGGCGCTGCGGAATCATGATCCCCAATCGCCTGCCCCCCACCATCTCCACCTATGACAGGGGCTTCTGGCTCTGAGCTCACCTAGTAAACCTATCAACCCCATCTGAGGGGAGCATGCCCCGGAAAAAAAGAAACACGGGTCATAATCAGGAGTGACAAAACCTTCCCGCAAAGCCCCCGAAGGCGCTCTCAGCGGGACAATGCCATGGTTCCTGTTTGCCGGAATCCTGCTCTTTGCGCTGAATCTTCGTGGTCCGATCGTCGCCATTGCGCCGATTCTCGGCCAACTTCAATCGGATCTCGGACTTCCGTCTGCCGCCGCCGGCCTGCTCACCAGCCTGCCCGTGCTGTGCTTCGCCCTCGTGACCCCGCTTGCCGCCAGCCTCATCAAACACGCCGGAGCCGAACGGGCCGTGATGATCTCACTGGTCGGCATCCTGATAGGAACGATCGTCAGGACGCAGGACGGTTTCCAGGCAGCCGTGTTCGGCACGACCATCATCGGCGCAGCGATCACCATCGGCAATGTCGTCGTGCCTGTCATCGTGCGACGGGACTTTCCAGCCGCGCGGGTAGGCATCGTGACCGGCGCGTACACCGCGGCGTTGAACATCGGCGCGATGATCACCTCGCTGCTCACCGTCCCGCTGGCGGATGCGATCGGCTGGCGTGCGGCCGTCACGGCCTGGGGCGTGCTCGCCATCGCTGCGGCCATCGTCTGGGGCCAGGCCGCGGGGTGGCGCCGCACGCTGCTCGGCGAGAAGACCTCTCGAGACGGGAGCGCCGACATCATCGGCCCCGAGCGTGGCCCGCACGCTCCGGCATGGCGAAGCCTCACAACGTGGATCCTGACCCTGGCATTCGCGGGCCAGGCCTTCTCCTACTACGGCCTGACCGCGTGGCTGCCCATGCTGCTCGTTCAGAGCTTGGGCATGACAACCCAGACCGCCGGCATCAGCTCCGCGGCCTTTCAGATCTTCGCCGTCGTCGGGGCGTTGGGTGTTCCACTACTGGCAGGTCGCTGGCGGCCCTGGCTGGTCGTGGCCCTCGTCGCGGTGCTCTGGCTGTCGGCGCCGGTCGGCCTCATCCTCGCACCGGAGGCATGGCTCCTCTGGACGACACTGGCCGGAGCAGCCCAGGGCGGCGGCATCACCATCGTGTTCATCCTGATCGTTCGGATCGCAGCCACCAACGACCAGGCTCGCGGGCTGTCAGCCTTCGTCCAGGGCTGTGGCTACGCGATCGCGGCCGCGGGTCCCGCGGTCATCGGGGCAGTGCACGAGGCCAGCGGCGATTGGGTGGCGCCGCTGTACGTTCTCACCGCCTCGGTTCTGGTCCTTGGCGTCTGCGGGGTCGCGGCCGGGGTTCGGGCCGAGACCCGTCATCCGGACGAGGCCGTGCCCGCGGCTCAGGCGGCCGGGGACTAAGTCGCGGACTGGGCGTCGGCCGAGGTCAGGAACCCGTCGGCGATCAGATCCCTGATCTCCGGCATGAGCTCGGCCTGAAGCTCCGCCGAATCGACGTCGAGCAGCTGGGCGAGCGCCCCACAGATCGCAGCGATGGAGAGCTCCCCGTCGCTCGCCCCGACCAACGCCGCGAGCCCGGTGCCCACGGGTACCGAACGACCGAACCCGCCGCCTTGGCGAAGACTCATCGCCGTGGGGTCGTCGTCGCCCGGCCAGTAGTGCCTCTCAACGGTCACGTCCGACGCGACCACGACGCATTCGGCTGCGAGCTCGGCATCGGTTCTGGCTGACGCCCAGTCGTAGCCCGCGAGGCACGCCGCCATGTGTGTGCCGAGGCCCGTCCCGTTCATGCCGAGCGCCTCCGGCAGGCGCTCCAGTCGGCGCAGCGGCAGGGTCGGGGCGTCGCTTCGGGATCCGGTGCCCGAGGATCGACGCAGGGTCACGTAGCCGAAGCCGACCTGACTGACGCCCCGCGCCTCGAAGTCGTCCAGCCAGGCCCCGTAGAGCCGGTCGAAGTCGGGCGTCGCCGGGGTGGTCCCTCCATCCCGGATCCACGTCTCGGCATACTCCGTGATGCGCTGGGTATCGCGTTCGATGATCCAGGCATCGATGTTCCGGGTCTCCGGCCCACTCAGCCAGCCGCTGACGCGATCGAGGCCGTCGCCGTCGCCGTCGCCGAGCGTGCCGTACTCCCAATTGCCGAGAAGCTGGGCGACTCCGCCGGGGGTCAGGTGCAGACCTGCGCCACGGATGACGGACTCGACCAGGGCGTCGCCCACCATTCCGCCGTCGCGGTATTCATAGCTCGGCACGCCCTCGGTGCGCGGGGTGATCACGAACGGCGGGTTCGAGAGGATCTGGTCGAAGCGCTCCCCCGCCACCGGTTCGAACAGGCTGCCGAGCCGGAACTCAATCGAGTGGATGTCGTTGAGTTCGGCATTGAACGCCGCGATCTCGAGGGCGCGCGCGGAGATGTCCGTGGCGACGACGCGCTGGGCATGCCTCGCCGCGTGCATGGCCTGGATGCCGCAGCCGGTGCCGAGGTCGAGAACGGACTCGACCGGGCCCTGCATCATCAGCCCGCTCAGGGTGAGCGAGGCCCCTCCGACGCCGAGCACGTGGTCTTCCCGGACGGCGTGCCCGAGGGAGAGCTCGCCCAGGTCGGAGCGCACCCACCAGCTGCCCACGCCGAGTTGATCGATGAAGCTGTAGGGCCGGAGGTCTGTCAGGGGGATGACGTCGTGCTCCCGAAGGGCGACCAGCCCCAGGGCGGCCGCACCCCCGACGCCGAGTCGGGGCAGGGCCATCGCCAGCGCGGTCTCAGAGACGGGCAGTCCGAGCACGAAGAGACGCGCGAGGGTGGCCGAGGCTGGCACTGTGTCGAGCCGTTCGGCAAGGGCCGCGAGGGCACGAAGTGCCGGAACCCGCTGGTTGCGGTGCAGTGCCGCCTCGGCATCCGGCCCCCAGAGCCCGGTCAGCGCAGACACGGTGAACGTCGCCGACGAAAGGTCCGACCGAAGAGCCGCGATCAGGTCGGTGTTTATTTCGGGCATTGAAGTCTTTGGCAATCAGCTAGGAGGCGGTCGAGAACACAGGGCGCTGCACGACCTGTGACGTTGATCGAGGGTATCGCGACTCAGCGCGACAGTCCGGCGCGGTTCGACGATGATTCGCGCCCGGCCCGCCACGTCCGCCACGCTCCCGAGGCGAAGAGGGCCCAGACCACGAGCAGCGGCTGGAACAGCAGTCGGATGCCGCGGGCCACATCCGAGTCGAGGCCGAACGCATCGGTGTGAGTAATGAACTGCGAGATGTTGCCGGGAAAGACGAGCAGGAAGAAGATCGCGACGATCCAGCCGACGGTGCTCCTCCGCCAACCGCTGAGGAGCGCCAGCCCCAGGGCGATCTCGACGATGCCCGAGGCAACGACGACGGTGTCGGCCGGGATCGGGAGCCAGGTCGGCACCTGGGCGAGAAAACTCTGGCGGCTCCAGGTCAGGTGACTCACTCCGGCGAAAGCGATGAAGGCCCCGAGCGCGATGCGGGCCGTGGTGCGGGGCCACTCGCGGTAACGACCGGCGCTGGGCTGCGGGGTTTCTGACATGCCTCCAGTGTGTCACCGGTGGGCCAATCGACGGTTCGGCGATTCGACCCCGGAACCCTGTCGGCCGGGACCATGATGGAGGAAGCGATTTTCGAGGAGCCCGAATGACATCCACTGTGTCCCCGGTCGAATCCGGCGCGCATCTCATCGACCGGAGCGGCCGGACATATCCGATCGAGGAGCCGCGCTGGCGCGGCGAGGATGGTTCCCCCCTCATGGTGTCGGCGCTGTCGGGCATCGTCGCCGCCGATATCGACTCGGCCGAACGCTCCCAGTGGCGCTACGGCGCAGCCCTGCCTGTGACATTTCCCGACCGGGTGTCGCTCGGTGAGGGGTGTGCGCCGCTACTGAGGATCGCGCGAGCCGGCGTCTCGCTTCGGGTCAAGCCGGAATGGTTCAACCCGACAGCGAGCTTCAAGGACCGCGGAATGTCCGTGTTGATCTCCCTGCTGGCGGCGCAGGGCGTCACGAGCGTCTTGGAGGACAGCTCCGGCAATGCCGGCTCCTCGCTGGCCGCCTACGCCGCGGCAGCGGGCATGAGCGCGCGAATCCTCGCACCGGAGGCAACGTCGTCTGCAAAGATCATGCAGAGCCGGTTCCACGGCGCAGCAATCGAGCTCATCCCGGGAGACCGCACCGCCACGAGCACGGCCGCGATCCGGGAATCGGCGACGCGCTTCTACGCCAGCCACAACTGGCATCCGTTCTTTCTGCAGGGAACGAAGCTGCTGGCCTACGAGCTCTGGGAGGACTTGGGCTTCACCGCCCCCGATACCGTCATCGTTCCCGCAGGTTCCGGAAGTCTCGTTCTCGGGTGCGCAATCGGCTTCGCCGAGCTCATTGCCTCGGGAGCGATATCGCGGATGCCGCGCATCCTCGTCGCCCAAGCGGCCAACTGCAGCCCACTGGCAGATGCCTTCGCGCGGGGGCTCACGACGGTTCGGGACGTCGACTGGCCGCCGACCATTGCCGAGGGCGCCTCGATCAGGATGCCCGTCCGCGACGTCGAGATCCTCTCCGCGGTTCGAGCATCCGGCGGGGGGTTCCAGACGGTCACAGAGGACGAGCTCCGGGCCGAGGTTCATCTGTTGGCCTCGCTCGGGCTGTACGCCGAGCCGACCGGCGCACTGGCATCGGCCGCGGTGCCGGGCTTCATCGCCCAGGGGCTCTTGGA
>CANFBG010000042.1 GCA_947444785.1 Microbacteriaceae bacterium
ACTCGACGCCCACAATCAGCCGAGCGGCGCCCAGCGCTCCACCCCGGTGCTGCCCGCGGCGTAGGTCTCCAGCGGGATCTCACCGTCGTGCCAGGCCTTGATGACCGGCGCCACGATGCGCCAGCCCTCGACCGCGGAATCGCTGCGCACAGAGAGTGACGGATCGCCGTCGAGGATGCCACCGATGACCTCCCGATAGGCCAGCAGCTGGCCCTCGCCGAATGAGGCGTCGAGACTGATCTTCTCCAGGGCGTAGGGGTCCCCCGGGCCGTTGATGTTCAGTTCGAGCGACATCTCATCCGGGGCCAGATACAGCCGCAATACGGTCGGATGCGCGATGCCGGTCAGTCCCGTCGGCACCCGGTTCGCCTCCTTGAACGTGATCACGATCTCGCGCCGGCGGGCCGCGAGGGCCTTGCCGCTGCGAAGGGTGAACGGCACGCCCATCCAGCGCCAGGTGTCGATCTCCAGCGTCAGCTCGGCGAGGGTCTCGGTTTCCCGGAGGGTGTCCACCCCGGCCTCATCGGCATAGGAGGGCAGCGCACGCCCGTCTACGGAGCCCGCCGTATAGCGGGCCCGACGGCTCGCGCCAACGGGGTCGTTGCCCGCGATGCGCGTCGCCCGAAGCACGATCTGCTTGGCATCCCGGAGGTCGTCGGCGCCGAGGGTCGACGGCGGTTCCATGGCGACGACGGCCATCACCTGCAGCAGGTGGCTCTGGATCATGTCGACGAGCGCCCCGGCCTTGTCGTAATAGCCGGCCCGGCCCTCGAGTCCGAGCTGTTCGTCGTAGATGATCTCGATCTTCTCGATGTGCTCCGCATTCCAGACGGGCTCGAAGATGCGGTTGGCGAAGCGCAGGCCGAGCAGGTTGAACACAGTCGACCGGCCGAGGAAGTGGTCGACCCGGTGGATCTGGTTCTCGGGCACGAGGGTGGCGAGCTGGCGGTTCAGCGCCTCTGCGCTGGCCACGTCACTGCCGAACGGCTTCTCCAGCGCGAGGGTCACGCCCTCGGGAAGCGTCACGTCTGACATCGCGACGCAGGCGGCGGCGGCCACGGCGGGCGGCAACGCGAAGAAGATCGCGGGCGTCGAGGAGGTGGCGTCAATGATCATCTGCAGATCGGCGGGATCCGTGACATCCGCCTTGAAGTATCGGGCTCGCATGCGCGTGTGCTCGACGGCGGGGCCGGTGCACTTCACCGTGGCGAAGCTCTCCGTGACGATCGCCCGCCACTTCGCATCCGTCCAGTCTTCGGTGCCGACGCCGATGAGCTCGAGTTCCCGATCGCCCTCGCCCGCCAGGAACTGGCCCAGTCCGGGAAGCAGGAGGCGCGCGGTCAGGTCGCCACTGGCGCCGAAGATGATGAGCGAGGAAAGTTCACGGGACATATCGAAACAGTAACTGCAAGGATGGGGAGAACAGCTGCAAGGAGTACTCATGAGCCTGCCAATCGAGGACTACGCCCTGATCAGCGACTGCCAGACGGCCGCCCTCGTCGGCCGTGACGGCAGCATCGACTGGCTCTGCATGCCGAGGTACGACTCGCCCTCGACCTTCGGGGCCCTGCTCGGCACCGAGGATCACGGTCGCTGGCTGATCGCCCCCTCGGAGGGCGGGGCGACGTCCACGCGCACGTACCGCGGCGACAGCTTCATCCTGGTCACCACCTGGACCACCTCGACCGGGGTCGTCGAGGTGATCGACTTCATGCCGCACGGCAACAACCGCTCCGACGTCCTGCGCCGGGTTCGCGGAGTCTCGGGCACGGTCGAGATGACCGAGGAACTCCGCATCCGCTTCTCCTATGCGACGGCCATGCCCTGGGTGCGGCAGTTCAACGAGGGCCACGGCTTTGCCCTGATCGCCGTCGCGGGTCCGGATGGCCTGGTTCGCCGGGGACCCCGGCTGCATGCGGCCGGCCGGCGGCACGAGGGCCGCTACACCGTCACCGCGGGCCAGGTCGTCGACGTGGCCCTCACCTGGTTCCACGCTTACCACCGACCGCCGGAGGCCGTCGACTTCGACTCCCTCCTCACCGAGACGGCGGGCTGGTGGACACACTGGTCCGACATGTGCCGTCACGACGGGCCCTACCGCGAGGCGGTGATCCGGTCGATGCTCGTGCTGCGCGCGCTCACCCATGAGGAGACCGGCGGCATCGTCGCGGCCGCCACGACCAGCCTGCCGGAGAACTTCGGCGGAGTGCGCAACTGGGACTATCGCTACGTCTGGCTGCGGGATGCCGCCCTCACCCTCAGCGTGCTGCTCTCGCACGGCTACGACGGGGAGGCCCGCGCGTGGCGTGACTGGCTGCTCCGGGCGGTCGCGGGCGACCCCGAAGACCTGCAGATCATGTACGGCCTGGCCGGCGAGCGATTCCTGCCCGAGCGGGAGCAAGAGAGCCTGCCCGGCTATCAGGGGGCCGCTCCCGTGCGCATCGGCAACGGTGCCGCCGGCCAGTTCCAGGCGGATGTCATCGGCGAGGTCATGCTCGCCCTCAGCGACTCCCGCAAGGAGGGAGATGCAGAGAACGCCTTCAGCTGGCCGCTGCAGCGCGCGATGATGAACTTCGTCAAGACGAACTGGGACCGCCCCGACAATGGGATCTGGGAGATCCGCGGCGACCTGCAGCACTTCACCCACTCGAGGGTGATGATGTGGGTCGCGCTCGACCGGGCAATCAGCGCGGTCAACGACTACGGACTCGCCGGCCCGGTCGCCGAGTGGGAGCGGCTCCGGGGAGTTGTTCGCGAGGAGATCGAGTCCCGGGGGTTCAACACGGAGCTGAACACCTACACCCAGACCTACGAGGGCACCGAGGTGGATGCGTCGCTGCTGCTGCTCAGCCAGGTCGGCTACGCCTCGCCGACCGACCCGCGGATGCTCGGCACCGTGGCAGCCATCGAGCGCGAGCTGATGCGCGACGGCCTCGTGATGCGCTACCGGGCGGCGTCCGGAATCGACGGCCTGCCGGGCGGCGAGCATCCGTTTCTGGCCTGCTCGTTCTGGCTGGTCGAGCAGTGGGCGGCCTCCGGGCGGGTTGCCGAGGCGACGACGCTGATGAACCGACTCGTGGGCTTCACGAACGACGTCGGGCTGCTCTCCGAGGAGTACGACCCGCAGGAGAAACGCCAGGTCGGAAATACCCCGCAGGCCTTCTCGCACCTCGCCCTGGTCAGCGCGGCCGACGCCCTGGCCCGCGCCACCACAAAGACGACCCGAACTCGCCTGTGAAGCAGGTCGCTCCGAGGTTCAGCCGATCTGGACACATCCGACGCCAAGATCCGCTCTCAAGCCGAGGAGACTGTGGTACCCCTGCTCACGAGGGTGCCGGAGGCATCGCTAGTCTTTGGCCTTCTTCTCGTTGTTCTTGCCACTGTTGCCCGGGGCATTCTTGGAGGGCACCGCGGTCGGTTGCACGGATTGAGTGGGAGACGGGGTCACAACGGGAGTGCTCGTCGCCACAGGCTGCAGCACGTCGGGAGTCTGGGAAGCCGGGGCGATGGCGCTGCCCACCCAGACCGCGCCTGCAATCAGCAGCGCGAGCGCCAAGGCCGTGAGTGTCAGGATGCGCGTTCGAGAAAGGCTGGGTCGGGTGTGCGCCGCAACGGCCGCGGCCAAGGCCTCCCCGCGGGGAAGAACCTCGGTCGACTGCGGGTAGAGAAGGGTCGCCTCATCCGGCACGCGTGTGTGAGAGGCGGATGCGACCGCAGGCTCTGATTGGGACCTTGAAGGCGAGCCCGCCCCGCTGAACGAGCCGAGGGCGTTCGCCACGAACGCCGCCGTGGGCCGAGCACTGGCCTCCCGCGCCGTCATCCGGGCCAAGAGGGCCACCCAGTCTGCACCCAGTGTGCTTGGTATCTCGGGGTCACGCGTCAATCGGGCGATGGCGGACGGGATTGCCTCGCCGGGGAAGGCCTTCGTGCCTGTGAGACATTCCAGCAGCACGAGACCGAGGGAATAGACGTCGCTGGCCCCCGTCAGCGGTCCCCCCTCCGCCTGCTCTGGACTGAAGTAGGTCGCCGTGCCGATCGTGGCGTTGGTGGCGGTCAGTCGCGTCTCGTCGTCCATCTGGCGGGCGATCCCGAAATCCGTCAGTTTGGCGTGCGTGCGGGCTCCCCGCGAGGCCGGAGGAGCCAGCAACACGTTTGCGGGCTTGATGTCACGGTGGAGGACACTTCGGTCATGCACATAGTGCAGGGCATCAGCCAGGTCGGCTCCGAAATGGGCCACATCCAGAGGGCTCAACGGGCCCGTCGAGATCCGCTGGCGGAGATCTGGGCCATCCACGAGTTCCATGACGAAGAACTTCGAGGCCGCACCATCGCCGGAGTCCTCGACACCCGCGTCGAAGAGCGTCACGAGGCCCGGGTGATGAAGGCTCGCGACCAGGCGAACCTCGGCCTCCTGGCGCCGGAGATTATCGGCTGAACCGGAGCCCGGCGCGAAGACCTTGACGGCCACCGCGCGGCCCAGCAACTCATCCTGACCGGCGTAGACCGTGCCCATTCCGCCGGCGCCGACGACGCGATCGATGCGGTAGCGGCCACTCAAGAGGCGGCCTGCCGGATGCGAGTTGTCGCTCATCGCGCCCCGCCTTCCCTTGGTCCGCAATGAATGCAGAGTTCAGAAACGAATAAGGCTCCGAACAGTTCTGTCCGGAGCCATGTGGTGCACCCCCCCGGACTTGAACCGGGAACCCACTGATTAAGAGTCAGTTGCTCTGCCAATTGAGCTAGAGGTGCAGTGGCACTAACTTTCAGCGCCGAGAAGAAACATTACCATGAGATGAGAGGGTGAAATGAACATGCACGAGCCCTGGGCCTTCAAGGAGAGATTTTTATGACCGACACCAGCAACCGTCTCGCCGAGGGCGCCTCCGCACCCGGGTTCACCCTCGTGGATCAGGACGGAAAAGCGGTTTCCCTCAGCGACTTCACGGGCCAGAAGAGCATCGTCTACTTCTACCCGGCCGCTGCCACGCCGGGGTGCACGACTGAAGCGTGCGACTTCCGCGACAACATCAACTCCCTGAAGAGTGCGGGCTACGCCGTGATCGGCATCTCGCGCGATGCACCCGCGAAGCTTGCCAAGTTCAAAGCCGATCAGGGCCTGAACTTCCCGCTTCTCAGCGACCCGGACAACGCGGTTCACCTGGCGTATGGGGCGTTCGGCGAGAAATCCCTCTACGGAAAGATCGTCACGGGTGTCATCCGCAGTACCTTTGTGATCGACGAGGAAGGCACCGTCGCTCTTCCCCTGTACAACGTCAAGGCGACAGGGCACGTTGCGTCGCTCCGCAAGAAGCTCGGCCTCGACGGCTAGTGCTGGCGCGGGTCCTCGGCGCTGGTCGCGGCGAGGACCGAGCGGGTGAAGAGCAGAACGATCACCAGGACCGCGGGGATCAACAGTGCCCAGCCGACGCTGGGCACGGCAAGAATTCCTTGGAAGGCGCCGAGCGCCAGCGCCAGTTGCATGAGTTGCCAGGTGACCGCGGCCCCGCGGATCCATCGCCTGCCCCGAAGCGAACCAGCGGCCACGGCGAACATGAAGACGGTCGCGAGCAGCGCCAAGGAGATGATCGCGATCCCTCCGCCGAACGTGGCAGGGGCGCTCGTCAACATTGACAGAATCAGCCACACTGTCACGGCTGCCAGGGCCGCGGCCTCGGCGAACAGCAGCACAGCAAGCAGGATCAGTGCCGGCGACCTGCGCCGGGAGTTGTTCGCACGATGTTCATTCGAACCAGAGCTCATTACAGTCCTTCATTCACACGTACAAGCCCCGAAAAACCCTTGATTTGCATGCGCGGTTATGTAAACATAGTCAAGGCGAATGTTGCTCACAGAGGCGTGAGCGTAGACGGATATCTTTCCGCAGCAGTCTCAGTGCCATTCGTCCTCACCTGAATCTTAGGCCAGACCGCGACTCGCGGCCTTGACGTGAGCGTTCGATCAAAACAAGGAGTACCTCTATGGACTGGCGCGATAAAGCAGCCTGCCTCACTGCCGACCCCGAGCTGTTCTTCCCCGTCGGGAACACCGGACCCGCTGTCGACCAGATCGAAAAAGCCAAGAGCGTCTGCGGTCGCTGCACGGTGACCGAGGTGTGCCTGCAGTACGCACTCGAAACCGGTCAGGACTCGGGCGTCTGGGGCGGCCTCAGCGAAGACGAGCGCCGTGCGCTCAAGCGTCGCGCCGCTCGCGCACGCCGCGCTTCCTAGCAAGAAAGAATCACCGAGAGAGCGACCCTGCTCCCGGGAATCCAGACCATCGGTCGTGATTCACGGGAGCAGGGTCGCTTTTTTCTTTCTCCGCTGAAAGTCGGGCTAGGCCTTATTGAGCCAGCGGAACGGTATTTCGATTGTGACAACGGTTCCCGAGCCGACCATGGTGTGCCAGTCGATGGTGCCGCCGAGCTCCCCCTGGATCAGTGTGCGAACGATCTGCGTTCCGAGGCCGGAGCCGACCTTGCCTTCGGGCAGCCCGATGCCGTTGTCTCGAACCTCCACGGTCAGCGATTCCTCAGACCGGGTGGCCACGATCTCGACCTCGCCCTCCTGGCCGGCCAGTCCGTGCTCAACGGCATTGGTCACGAGCTCGGTGAGCGCGAGCGCCAGGGGAGTAGCGTACTCGCTCGGAAGAACGCCGAAGCTTCCGCTCGACTTGGGATGCACCGTCGTGTTGTGGGAACTGGCGACCTCGGTCACGAGTTTCAGCACGCGGTCGAACACCTCGTCGAAGTCGACGCGCTGATTCAGCCCCTCCGAGAGGGTGTCGTGCACAACCGCAATGGCCGCAACCCGGCGCATGGCCTGGTTCAGCGCATCCTTGGCGTCCTCGGAATGGGTGCGCCTAGCCTGGATGCGCAGCAGCGAGGCCACCGTCTGCAGGTTGTTCTTGACCCGGTGGTGGATCTCCCGAATCGTGGCATCCTTCGTGATCAGCTCACGTTCGGTGTGGCGGAGTTCAGTCACATCGCGGCTCAGGACGATCGCCCCGAACCTTCTGCCCTGCTGGCGAAGGGGAATCGCCCGCAGCGAGACGGTGACGCCCTTGGCCTCGATATCCACGCGCCACGGAGCGCGGCCGGTGACGACCAGGGGCAGCGACTCGTCGATCACCTGGCGACCGGCGATCAGCATCGCCGTCACCTCCGCGAGGGACTGAGCCTCGAGTTCCTCCGGGAAGCCCATGCGGTGAAATGCCGAGAGGCCGTTGGGACTGGCGAACGTGACGATTCCGTCGACGTCGAGCCGGATGAGGCCGTCGGATGCGCGAGGGGCACCACGGCGGGGGCCGGTCGGCGCGCCCAGATCGGGGAAGTCCCCGCTCGCGATCATCGCGAACAGGTCGTTGGCGCATTCGTTGAAGGTCAACTCCTGGCGGCTCGGGGTGCGGGCCTCGCTGAGGTTCGTGTGCCGGGTGATCACGGCGACAGGCTCATCCGTCGTCGTTCGGGAGTTCGGGGCCAGTCGGCGCAACACGGGAACAGCCCGGACGCGGGTCGGGGTCTCCTCGTACCAGTCGGGAGCGCCGGTGTCCACGATCTTGGACTCCTCGAACGCCTCGGTGACCTGCTTCAGCCACTCCGGCTTGATGCGCTGGCCGACGAAGTCCCGATAGAACAGCGTCGCCGAGCTCGACGGCCGGGCGTGGGCCACGGCGAGAAAGCTGCCATCGCTCGTCGGCACCCAGAGCACGATGTCTGCGAAGGCGAGGTCGGCGAGAAGTTGCCAGTCACTGACGAGAAGATGCAGCCACTCCACGTCCGCCTCGGAGGAGCGGCCCTGGGCCTGGACAAGATCACTGAGCGTCGACACGGAACAAGTTTAGGCGACCGGCAGGCGCCGGCTATCCGCCCGGCTCTGTCCGGCGTCGGCGCCGGCCCGGGGTTCTCTCGGAGAGCCGTCGAGCCTCACGCCTGGACAGCGGCCTATCCACCGGGGGCAGGATGCGGGACTCGACGAAGCGGGCCAGGCTCGTGCGAACCGGCGAGCGCGGAGCCGCGTCCAGAAGCGTCTTGCCGGCCAGAACGGCTGCGTCGACGCCCGCCACGTCGTTCGGCACGATCACGGCGTCGTCCAGTCCGCCGAATCGACGCAGGGTCTGGCGAACCTGATGCTGCGGATTCACCCCGATAGCGCTTGCCCGGACCCGGTTGATCACCACGCTCACCCTCTCGAGCTCCACGGTTTCCACCAACTCGACGTGCGCCCGAAGGAAACGAGCCAGCCCGATGGGATCTCCCGAGCCGACGATCACGACCTGGTCCGCCTGCTCCAGGGCTGCGATCGTGGCAGCGTTGCGGCGTGGAGCGAAGAGGTCGCTGGAGATCTCCTCGTCGCTTTCGAGGCTGAACCCGGTGTCGATGACGACATAGTCCACCCACTCCCGGCAGATCGTGAGGGTCTTGGTCACCCGGTCGGCCCCGACCTCGGGCCAGCGGGACGAGCGACCGATGCCCGTGAGGACCCAGAATGCTCCGCGCGGCGACGTGTATCGAGCCCCGACCCGCTCGAGTTCTGCGATGGTGAGGCCGTCGTGCGCAGCCAGTCGGCAGGCGGCGGCGAATGAAGGAGACTCGTCCAACAGGCCAAGGGACGGCGCAATCGTGCCGCCATACGTGTCTGCGTCGATGAGCGCAACGCGCCGGCCCTGGGCCGCCAGCTCGGCAGCCAGCTGGATGGCGACGGTCGTTCGGCCCGGCGACCCCGCAGGGCCCCAGACGGCGATGACCTTCCCCCCTCGAGCCCCCGGGGGGAGAACATGCCCTGGGGCGACGTGTCCCCGCAGCAGCAGGTCGATCTCCTGCCAGGAGGCCGTGTCGGACACGACCTCGTGCAGCCCGAGGGATGCCGCGTACCGTCGATCGGAATCGGTGGCCGCGACAACAACGAGCCGCACGCCGAGGTTGTCACACCGCTCGACGACCTCGGCTGACAATTGATGCCTGCTCGCCGATGCAATCACGCCCGTGACTGAGTGAGCGCCGAGGGCTGCCAGCAGTTCCCGGATGCCATCCGCCCGGGCCACCAACTCGTTTCCGTCGGCGGCGATGGCGGGAATGAGCCGATGTTCGACCTCCGGGTCGAGGGCGGTTGCCAGTCGCAGCATCTCAATCGACCAGGGGCTGGTCATCGGGCACGATGGCCAGGGCCGCCCCGTTCGCCATGGCGGCGAGCACGGCAGCGAGTCGGTCGCGGGGCACGAGCAGCTCAACCTGCATCCCACTGCCGGATGAGATGAGTCCGGTCGACTCGATGATCTCAACGACCGTCGCATCGGGGACGAGTGCGGTCGGGGCGTCAAAGCCCCTGGCCGGGCCTGTCGACGGCACGGATGCCCAGAGGGTCACCCGGGAGGAGATCACCACGGATTGCGCCAGCGGTCCGTCGACCGAGACCACGACCGCCGCGGACGTCGCACCCGCGGTCGAGCCGACCGACGCGACCGGCACCAGCTCCCCGGCGGTGATTGATCGCACGGCAATGGCCCCATCTTCCGGGAGCCCGCCGGGCCGAAGGTAGAGCTCGGCGGTTCCGTCGAGCCGCACATGGGCGACGCTGAGGTCACCCGCGGCGACGCGTTCACCCGCCACGATGGTCTCGGCGGCGACGAGAACCTCGATGGTTGCATCCGTCTGGGCGACGATCAGCACGACGCCGGCAACGGAGCCCGCTACGAGAACAATGCCCACTCCGAATCGGGGGTCGATGAAGAACTTGCGATGCTTTCGCTCAGGGGAAGCCACTCGTGCCATGCCGCCAATCCTGCGGAACACGGGAACGGGCCGTAAAAGTTATCCACAGCCCCGATACGACGGCGCCGGTCTGGCGATAATTGACCATGACCGAAACTGTGCCCCCGAGTCCAGAGCCGATCGGGCGATTTCTCACGCTGGCCGATGCCGCCGAGGTCTTGAACGTGACAGTCAGGCAGGCGCTGGCCCTCATCCACAGCGGGGAGCTGCCTGCCATCCAGGTTCGCGGTCGAGCGCCGTGGCGCATAGAGCGCAGCGTGCTCGAAGGCTTCATCGAGGCAAAGTATGAAGAGTCTCGCCGAATGGCCCTCTGGAACCAGTCGGCGTTCACCGAGCTCCCCGAACTCTCCGGCGGTCGCATCATCAAGCGCTGAGCCCGACTCGCCCAGGCCCGAATCGCCCAGGCCCGAATCACCTAGGCCCGAATCATCAGAACGACGTCCAGCGCGACGATCCGAAGCGCACGCACCTCGGTGTTTCGCCGCGGGGTGCCCGCCTCATGAATTGCCAGGTCGAGATGATCCCGACCCACCCGGTCGATGGTTCCGAAGAGGGTCTCCCCCACCAGGGTGACCTCCACGCCCGTCCGCCGACGGCAGAGGTCCCGCAGGATGAACGGGAAGCCCAGCCTGTCGGCCAGCGCACCGGCCGGCGACGTGGCTTTCCCCGGCTCGAGGGAATGCCTGAGTTGCCGCCTGGCGAGTGCGATGCCCGAGACCGCCGCCAGGGGAATCACGCACTGCCTGCCCCGGTCGGTCTCGCCGACGATCTCGGCCGCAAGCCAGTCACGGCCGATGTTTTGGATGACCACCTCTATCGCCCCACTGATGTCCCGGCCCGTGAGGATGAGGCTCAGGGGGTAGTGGGCACCCCGGTCGGCGACAGCGACCATTGCCACGATTCGATCCCTGATCCCCAACCTGCCGATTCGGAGACGTTCCTCCTCGGCCTGAAGGTTGTCTTCCTCAGTTGTGAGTCCGAACTCGAGCTGGCTCTCAAGGTCCGAGAAGAGGTTGTCCCAGCGCATGGTGAGACGCTAACGACCTTCGGTTCACGGACCGAAAAGTTATCCACAGGGCATCGAAGGTCATAGACATCGGGGGCACAGGAGTGCTGTAGTGGCAATCACCCTCGTTTGGGGGTCATGAAGCCATCGGAGCGAGAAGATGAGCCAGCCACATCAGGCACCGGTCCCCGGCCGGATGCACATCGAGGGTGACAGGTACGACCCGTCAGAGTTCTTCGGCGTGCAACCGACCTCGACGGAAGACCTTCCCGATCCAGCACTGCTGATCGAGAACCTCGCTCGGTGCGTGCTCGAGGTCCTCGCCGGCGCCAGAGACCTCGACCAGCTCGCTCGCTGGGTCACAGATGATGTCTATCAGCACCTGCTGAAACGCGTGGTGCTGTCCTCTCGGGCACGCCAGTCCCGGGGCACAGCGGCGATCCGACCCATCTTTCGGATGGGAAGCACGCACATCAGCAACCCCGCCGACGGTGTGATCGAGGGCGTGGTCATCGCGCATGGAACGGCACGAACGAGAGCGGTCGCCATCCGGCTGGAAGGCATGGACAACCGCTGGCGGGCCAGCGCCGTCAATGTTCTTTAAGAACGCCGTTCTCTAGACACGGCGCTTCCCAAATCACGCGTCGTTAGAGGACAGAGTGCCCTGAACGGTCTCCCGCCCAGGGCACAGTGACGGTTGTCCTACTTGCCCTTGCCCTGCTTGCGCCGGTCGGCCCGGTTGACTGCGGGGGCCGTCGGAGCGGATGCCTTCGCCGCGGCACCGGCTCCGGGAGCGGTCGAGCCGCCGGACTTCGCGAACGCCGAGGGGGCCGCGGCGGGTGCCTGGGCCTTCTCCTGGTTGCTCGTCGCGATAGCCGTCTCGCCTTGCTCGATCTGACCCTTCTGGTTTCGCACCTCGACTCCACCCGAGTCGCTCGGGGCGGAGTAGCTGAGCCGCTCCGAGGGCGCACTGCCGCTCTCCAGGCCCTTGGCCTGAACATTCGGCGACTCCACCGAGTTAGTCGGGGTATTGACCTCGACCTCGAGGTTGAACAGGAAGCCGACGGACTCCTCGCGAATCTGGCCCATCATCGACTGGAACAGGGCGAAGCCTTCGCGCTGGTACTCGACGAGGGGATCGCGCTGCGCCATGGCACGGAGGCCGATGCCGTCCTTGAGGTAGTCCATCTCGTAGAGGTGGTCCCGCCAATTGCGGTCGATCACCGACAGCACGACGCGTCGCTCGAGCTCACGCATGGCGGCCTCGCCGAGGGTGTCCTCGCGCTTGGAGTACGCGAGCTGGGCGTCGGAGAGGATCTCCCGGCGAACGAAGTCCTTGTCGATGCGGCCCTTGTTGCCGGCCTCCGCGACAACCTCATCGATCGTGATGGACACGGGATAGAGCGTCTTCAGCTCGGCCCACATCGCATCGAAGTCCCAGTCGTCGCCATTGCCGACGCCGGCGTGGTTGGACAGAACCTCGTCGACGACGCCGGAGAGGAACTTCTGGGCACGGTCGGCGAGGTTGTCGCCCTCCAGGATGTGACGACGGTCAGAGTAGATCGCCTCACGCTGGCGGTTCAGGACGTCGTCGTACTTGAGGACGTTCTTGCGGATCTCGGCGTTTCGCCCCTCGACCTGCGACTGCGCGCTTCGGATTGCACGCGAGACGACCTTGGACTCGATTGCGAGGTCGTCGGGGATGTTTCCCCGGCCCATGAGCGCCTCGGCCGCGCCCGCATTGAAGAGGCGCATCAGGTCATCGGTGAGCGACAGGTAGAAACGGCTCTCGCCCGGGTCGCCCTGTCGACCGCTTCGACCGCGGAGCTGGTTGTCGATTCGTCGCGACTCGTGGCGCTCGGTACCGAGGACGTACAGTCCGCCGGCATCGACGACCTTGGCCGCTTCGATCTCGACGCCTTCTTTTACCGCGCTGAATACGGCGTCCCACTCGGCCTCGTACTCATCGGGGGTGTCGATCGGGCTCAGGCCGCGAGAGTTCATCTCGGCCACGGCCAGGAACTCGGCATTTCCGCCGAGCATGACGTCGGTTCCACGACCGGCCATGTTGGTCGCGACGGTGACGGAGCCGAGACGACCGGCCTGGGCCACGATCGCGGCCTCACGGGCGTGATTCTTGGCGTTCAATACCTCGTGGCGCACGCCCTTCTTGGCGAGCAGCTTCGACAGGTACTCGCTCTTCTCGACGCTGGTGGTTCCGACCAGCACGGGCTGGCCATTTTCGTGACGGGCGACGATGTCCTCGACGACCTGGTCGAACTTGGCCTGCTCGTTCTTGTACACGAGGTCAGGCTGGTCGATGCGCTGCATGGTCTTGTTGGTGGGGATGGGAACCACGCCGAGCTTGTACGTGCTCATGAACTCGCTGGCCTCGGTCTCGGCCGTACCGGTCATGCCCGAGATCTTGTCGTAGAGCCGGAAGTAGTTCTGCAGCGTCACGGTCGCCAGGGTCTGGTTCTCGGCCTTGACCTCGACACCCTCCTTGGCCTCGATCGCCTGGTGGATTCCCTCGTTGTACCGGCGGCCTGCAAGGATGCGGCCGGTGTGCTCGTCGACGATGAGAACCTCGCCGTTCATCACGACGTAGTCCTTGTCTTTCTTGAACAGGGCGCGCGCCTTGATGGCGTTGTTGAGGAAGGAGATCAGCGGGGTGTTGGCCGACTCATAGAGGTTGTCGATGCCGAGGTAGTCCTCGACCTTCTCGATGCCGGGCTCCAGCACGCCGACGGTGCGCTTCTTCTCGTCGACCTCGTAGTCTTCGTCGGCCACGAGCTTGGTCGAGATACCGGCGAACTCGGTGAACCAGCGGTTGGCCTCGCCCGACGCAGGGCCGGAGATGATCAGGGGTGTGCGGGCCTCATCGATCAGGATCGAGTCGACCTCGTCGACAACGGCGAAGTTGTGGCCGCGCTGAACCATGTCGGATGCCTGCCAGGCCATGTTGTCGCGCAGGTAGTCGAAGCCGAATTCGTTGTTCGTGCCATAGGTGACGTCCGCGGCGTACTGCACGCGACGCTCCTCGGGGGTCTGCCCGCTCAGGATGCAGCCCGTGGTCATCCCCAGGGCGCGGAAGACCCGGCCCATGAGCTCGCTCTGGTACTGGGCAAGGTAGTCATTGACCGTGACGACGTGCACACCCTTGCTGGTGAGCGCATTGAGGTAGGCAGGAAGAGTGGCGACAAGTGTCTTGCCCTCTCCGGTCTTCATCTCGGCGATGTTGCCCAGGTGAAGCGCTGCGCCTCCCATGAGCTGCACGTCGAAGTGCCGGAGACCCAGGGTGCGGCGGGCGGCCTCGCGCACGGCCGCGAACGCCTCGGGCAGGAGGTGGTCCAGGCTCTCCCCGGCCTCGAAGCGTGCCCGGAGTGCGGGGGTCTCGTCTTTGAGCTCGTCGTCGGTCAGGTCCTTGAACCCGTCCTCGAGCGCGTTTGTCGCGCTCGCGTAGTGCTCGAGCTTACGAAGGATCCGACCTTCGCCAACGCGGAGTACCTTTTCAAGAACTGAAGCCACCGAGAGTCTCCTACTGCAGTTGTCCCGGCGCACGTGGCCAAGAATCGGAATAAGCCTAACGGGTCGGGGCTGGGTGTGGCCCACAGCGAGGAGGGACCCGACCGGAAACCGGTCGAGCCCCTCACGATCAGCGGGCGCTGCTGGTCAGCCGCGCCAGCTACGCGCTCGCGACGTTCGCCGCGTGTTCTGCAGCGTGGTTGTCGAGGCCGATGACCCCGTACTCCCAGCCCTTTCGGCGATACACGACGCTGGGCCGTTCCGTCTCCGCGTCGATGAAGAGGTAGAAGTCGTGGCCGACGAGTTCCATGTAGTACAGGGCGTCATCCACGGTCATCGGTGCGGCCGGGAAGACCTTCTCCCTGATGACGACGGGCGAGTAGGGAGTGAGCTCCTCGTCGATCTCCGCGACCTCCGCAGCCGCGGGTGCCTCGGCGACGGGCTTTCCCGTGGCCCGGGCCAGAGCGTCGGGGCCGGCAGGGGTGATATCGATGACGCTGAATCCGTTGGTGGACGCCTCCCGGAGCGAGACGGGGCGATGCTGGCCGCGGTGGACCTTCTTTCGGTCGTTTGCCCGACGGATTCGCTCGACGAGCTTGTCGAGCGCCATATCGAAGGCAGCGTACTTGTCCTTCGCCGCGCTCTCCGCCCGAATCAGCGGACCCGGACCGATCAGGGTTAGTTCGACGCGATCGTCCCCGGCCGAACCGGTGGCCGAGTTGTGCCGACAGAGCTTGACCTCCAGGGCGAGTGCCTTTTCTGACAGGTGCGAGACCTTTTCGGACTTCTCCAGCGCGTAGTCCCGGAAGCGATCGGTGATGCCCAGGTTGCGGCCGGTGATGTTAGTTTCCATGGCGAGACCTCCTAGTCAAAAGACGAAGCGTCCTATGTCAAGGACGATCGGTTCCACGCCTTTGACACCACCGTAGCCCTCTCCACGGCGGTTGTCACCGACTAATTCACTGAATGTTTGCCTGAGGTCTGGTGTGGGTCCGAAAGGTATGTGCGAGAGTCACCGCTCCCACGACAAGTCCTCCGGCGGCACGTACCGCACGCCGACATTCCAGGAGTGTGGACCCCGTGGTGACGACGTCGTCGACGATCAGGATGCGTCGGCCATTGAGCGACCTGCTTCCAGAAATCGACCCGGCCAGGTTTCGCGCCCGAGCCCCTTGGCCCAGGCCCGCCTGATCGAGCGTCGATCGATTGAACCGAAGGATGCCGGCCGGAGGCATCGCCGATCCCGAGCGCCTGACGAGTGCGTCAACGGGACTGTAGCCCCGTCGACGCAGGGACGCCGAACTCGAGGGCGCCGTCACATACTCGAGATCCATGACCGCCAACGAGGCCTCGGCCCCCGCAGCTGCGAGGACGTCGCCCAGGGCCGCTCCGAGAGGACGCGCCACGTCCAGGCGCCCGGATTCCTTGAAGCTGTGAAGAAGTGCGCTGACCACGCCGCCATACCGACAGCCGTACCAGACGGTGAGTCCCTGGTCTTTCCCGGCGCCACCGAGTCGGAGGTGTGCGGGCGGTGCCGCCAGCGCCGTGGCCAACGCGAGGCGGCACTCGTTGCAGAGGGCGCGATCGTGACAGCCGCATCCGGCGCACACCACGGGGAACAGCACCGCGAGCGCGTCGCTCAGCGCGTGGCCGGCTACATTGCGTAAACCCATGAGAGGAGACTGCACCGGGATTTCCCCCGCCGGGCCGCGGTGCACCCCACGGTTCGACGCCGGGGGGCTGTTGAGGAGAAGACGCCGACTACTCCTGGGTGGCGAGGAACGTGATTCCGTTGGCCGTGAGCTGCCATGCACTGACGCGCTGTTGCTGGATGATTCCGTCGCCGGTCAGCAGCCGCAGTCCAGCGGGATCGTTGGCGCCGACGGTCGCGACGACGTTCGCAGAGCGACCGAGAGCCGTCGCCGGACCGCCGATCTGCTGCTGAGTGATGGCACTGTCGCCGGAGGGCAGTCTGGTCACCAACGCCACGTTCAGCTGGTCGACCCAGGTGGCGTCAACGGCAAGGCCCTCCCCCGTCGACATGTTCACGGGCTCCCCGAGAGACACCGGCACGCCCTGCGCATCCCGGAGGATCGCGGCGATGATGAGGCGCGGAACGCCTCCGCTCGTGACCAGGGCTGCGATACGGGTGCCGTCCCGGGCCACATCCAGCGACTCTATGCTCGTGGCACCGTCCCAGTTGGCTTTCACGACCGACGGCGTCCGCCCGATGGCCGAGACCTGGATGGCCTGCGGCGAATCGTGCGGGACAGTCCAGATGAAGCCGTTCGGGTCGATCGTCGGCGCGACGAGGCCAGGTCTGGCATCGATGACTGCGGGCACCTGCCCGGGGGCGATGGCATAGACCCCGGCCGCACGAGACCCGACAGCGGCGAGACCGAGATTCGCCGAGTAGGACGCGTTCGTGGCGTCGAGGGTTGCCACCTGAGCGCTGATGCCGTCAATCGGCGTCACCGTATTGCCGGCGAAGTAGCCGAACTCCCCGGATCGCAGAACAAGCGCCCGGGTGTCGACCCTCGGGTTGATGACGGGAGGCGCCTGACCGGAGGTGGCGATCGCGACGGTGTTGTTGTCGACGACCATCTGGACATCGCTGACTCCGCTGAGGTCGGCCAGGCTCGCCTGCAGTTGGTAGCGCATCCGTTGCAGGGCCGGCACATTCGTCTCCAGCACCGGGCCGGTCAGGTTCACGAGCGCTTGGCCCGAGACGACGGGAACGCTGGTGACCCCGGTGCCCTCCGGAAACGCCGAGACGACGGCACCCTTCAGCCAGGCCGTCGGGCCCGCCAGGAGGGCATGCACGATGCGTGCACCCGTGGTCGCCGAGACCCGCGGGAAGAATCGCTGATCGGGAACCAGATGAACGAAGCTCGGATCAAAGAAGTACAGCGCGTAGGACCGGAAGACCTCGTCGAATTCAGAGCTCGACATGATGATGCCGTCGGGAGCGGTGTTGATGCGCCACTGGCCGTC
>CANFBG010000043.1 GCA_947444785.1 Microbacteriaceae bacterium
GGCATGTTCGGCCTGAACACGGGCATCGTGTCGAACCCTGCGGCACCCTTCGGCGGCGTCAAGCAGTCGGGCACGGGCCGCGAGGGCGGATTCGAGGGCATCGACGAGTACCTCGAGACCCGCTACGTGGGAATCGCGGACCCCTACGCCGTGTAGGAGATTCCACACACTCTTTATCGGTCACGGACACAGAAATCGGGACGGTTCACCATGAACCGCCCCGATTTTCTTGCGTGGTGTCCCCGAGCTATGCCCGACCGTGCGAGGTACGTGACCGACGCGACACCGAGTCGAGCGCTACCGCGAGCAGTAGCACGAGACCCGTGACCATGAAGCGGAACGACGAGTCGAGGTTCAGAAGCGTCAGGCCGCTCGAGATCGACATGATGACGATGATGCCGAGCAGCGCCGCAAACGCCGTGCCGCGGCCACCGAAGAGGCTTGTTCCGCCGATGACCGCTGCAGCGATAGCGTTGAGGTTCACATCGCCTCCTCCGGAGGACTGGCTGACCGCTGCGAGGCGCGATGCCGCGAGGATTCCGCCGACCGCGGCGAGGGTGCTGCAGGCCATGAACACCGAGGTGTAGACCCAGCGAACGTTGATGCCGGCGCGGCGGGCTGCCTCGACGTTGCCGCCGACCGCGTAGACCGAACGGCCCCACTTGGTGCGGGTAAGCATGTAATGCATGACAAGCACCAAGGCGACGAACAGCATGAACATCCAGCCGATGCCGCGGGCAACGTTGAGGTACCAGGTAACGATTCCGAGGCCAACCGCGAGCGTGACGCTCTGAATGCCGATCAGCTGCAGGGGAGCGGTCGAGAGGCCGGCGGCCTTGCGGGAGCGGGCCTTGGCGAAGCCGACCGCGAAGAAGGTGCCCGCGGCGAGCAAGACGAATACATAGGAGAGCCAAGCGGGCACGAACGCGAGCTGTGCGAACCAGACCAAGGGCGAGTCGAACGGCAGGTTGATCGTGCCCTGTCCCTTCAGCACGAATAGCTGCAGGCCCAAGAAGCTGAGGAGACCGGCGAGCGTGATGACGAAGCTGGGGACGCCCAGCCGGTTGAAGATCTGGCCGTAGACGAATCCGATCAGAGTTCCGGTCAGCATGGCCAGAATGACCGCGATCCACACGTTGACGCCGCTGGTCACGAACAGTATGCCGAGGATCGCCGACGAGAGGCCGCTCACCGACCCGACAGAGAGGTCGATCTGGGCGACGAGCAGAACGCCGACGATGCCGAGGGCGATGATACCCGTGGCGGACGACTCCATCAGGAGGTTGACCAGGTTGGCCGCCGAGAGGAAGCCTCGGTTCAGCAGCTGCATGACGGTCCAGATGACGACGAGGCCGATGACGACGGGCAGTACACCAAGATCTCCGCTGCGCACGCGATCGATGAAGCCCGCGATTACTCCGCGCACGCCGCTGCGGTTCAGGAGGCGTTCGTCTTGCAGGTCGCTGGGACGCGTTGGTTTCGGCGTCACTGCCGGAATTGTGCTGGTCATGAGCGGGTACCTTCGTTCGTGGCTGAGCCTTGCGATGCAGAATCAGATGCAGCGGAGTTGAGTGCCGGGTCGCCGCTGAGTTCGGCGCGGGCCCGGAGGTCGATGTTCGCGGTGCGGCGGGTGACGGCGTTGTCGGTGGCACCCGTGATCGCGGCGATCATCTCTTCGGGCGTGACCTCGCCGACGTTGAACTCGCCGTTGTTGCGGCCGAGGCGCAGCACGACGACGCGGTCGGCCACAGCCTGCACGTCGGCCATGTTGTGGCTGATCATGATGACGCCGAGGCCGCGTTCGCGGAGACGTTCTACGAGATTAAGTACCTCTGCGGTCTGGGCGACGCCGAGAGCGGCGGTGGGCTCATCGAGGATGATGACCTTCGGGTTGCCGAGCAGCGAGCGGGCGATTGCCACTGTCTGGCGCTGGCCGCCCGATAGAGAAGCGATGGGAACTCGCACCGACGGGATCTTGGCCGAGAGCTGGCGAAGCAATTCCCATGACCGGGTCTCCATGGCGACCTCGTCGAGGCGGTGCGGCCGAAGCTCGCGCCCGAGGAAGAGGTTGTCGATCACGTTGAGGTTGTCGCACAATGCGAGGTCCTGGAAGACGGTAGCGATGCCGAGGTCGAGAGCTGACGTGGGATCGGGGATCGTTACGTCTTTGTCCTCGAAAGTGATGGTGCCCGCGTCGGGGAGGTGCACACCCGAGAGGATCTTGACGAGCGTGGACTTTCCGGCGCCGTTGTCACCGACGATGGCGACGACCTCGCCCGCGGCGACATCCAAATGAATGTCTGTCAGAGCCGCGACGGCACCGAAGTTCTTGCTGACGCCGCGAAGCGAGAGGATGTTGGTTCTGACGCCCTGGGGCTCGGTTATGACTTGAGACATGGGATTCCTCGATCGGTTACTCGTCTTTGAGATGCAGTCTGGCCGGTCCGCCCTAAATGTTCTAGGGCGAACCGGCCAGGTGGGGGCCTACTTGATACTGGCGGTGGTGCAGGCCGCTGCGTAGTCCGCGGTGCAGACCTTCGCGGCGGTCATGATGTTGCTGTCGAACAGGATCTGCTTGATGTTCTTGAGCGTAACCACGTCAGGCGTGAACAGCTGCGACGGGGTGTTGTAGAGCGTCGTCTTGGCTTCGACGGCCTTGCCCTGAGCGAGGGAGTAGGCAATCTCGGCTGCGGCATTGGCGACAATGCTGATCGGCTTGGAGATGGTGTTGTACTGCGTTCCCGCGATGATGCGCTGGGCAGCGGCAACCTCGGCATCGTTGCCTGAGACGGGCGGAACGGTGGTGATTCCGGCAGCCTTGAATGCCGCGATGGCGCCGCCACCGGTTCCATCGTTCGCTGCGACGACTCCGATGATCTTGTCACCGAACTGGGTGATCTGGCCGCTTGCCCACTCCTGTGCCTTGGCGGGATCCCATGACGGGGTGTCGTACTCGGCGAGAACGGTCAGCCCACTGGGGTCGACTGCCTCGTGGATGCCCTTCTTGATGAGGCCGGCTGCCGCATCCGTGGGGGAGCCATTGATGATCAGGATCCCGCCCTTGGCTGAGTTCGGCTTGGCGGTGTCGACGAGGGACTGGGCGATGGACTTGCCGATGCCCTCGTTGTCGAAGGAGACGTAGTAGTCGGCCTTCTGGTCGGGGATCGGACGGTCGTATGCAATGATCGGGATCTTCGCGGCGTTGGCCGAGACGACGATGGAGGCGGCAGCCTTGGAGTCAACGGCGTCGATGACGATCGCGTTCACGCCTTGGGCGATAGCGGAGTTGGCCTGCTGCTGCTGTGTGTCGGCGCTCGCGTTGGCGTTCGAGTAGATGACCTCGCAGTTGGGGCAGAGTTCAGCCATCTTCGCAACGAAGAGGGGCTTGTCCTGCTGCTCGTAGCGGGTAGATGCCAGGTCGGGCATAAGGAACGCGATCTTGTAAGCGCCTGAAGCGGATGCCGCACCGGCGGCCGGGGCCTGCTCGGCACAGGCTGACAGAGTTGCCGCGGCGAGAACGGCGGTGAGGCCGACCAGCGCAATGCGGGAATAGATTTTCTTCATTGAATCTCTCCTTGGTGAGGTGTTCCGTCGACTCCGACGGCCCGGAATGCTAATCTCAGCGCTGCTTCGACTGTTCGCGCTGATGCCAACACCGTGACAATAACATTAAACACGGTAATTGTGTCAAGAACAATGTTATTTTGAATTATGAGAGGGTTAATTATGAGCGATGTAGCTTCAACCCGGATAACCAGAGTGGTGCGTCAGCGTCAGATCGTCGACCATTTGGCGGGGGTGAGTTCGGCCACCGCAGCTGAGCTCGCAGCCCTCACCGGCATGAGCCTGATGACTGTGCACCGCGACATCGACGACCTGGCCGGCCGGAGCATCTTGCGCAAATTTCATGGCGGGGTCTCCATGTTGCCCAGTACGGTCTTTGAGAGTAGCTCTGAGATGCGGCTGCAGACGCGCGTTCGCGCCAAGGAAGCGCTGGCACGTGAAGCACTGAAGTTGATCGAGCCGGGCATGTCGGTAATGTTGGATGACTCCACGACTGTGCTGGCGTTGGCCCGACTTCTTCATGAGGTAGGGCCCCTGACGGTCATTACCAATTACCGTCAGGCGATCGAGGAGCTTCGGGAGAACGATGACATTCGACTCTTCGTCATAGGCGGCCAGTACTCCCGCACGCACGATTCATTCATCGGTGTGCCGAGCAATTCGTCCGTCGAGTCTTATGCGGTCGACGTGGTTTTTCAATCCACATCGACCATGGGTTCTCAGATGACCTATCACCAGGAGCAGGAGATTGTCTTGATGAAGCGCGGCATGCTCGCGTCGGGCTCCCGCCGCGTTCTGATGATGGATGGCACCAAGGTGGGACGCACTTCGCTGCATCGTTACGTTCCGGTAAGTGATTTCACTGACGTAATCCTCACGGACGACGTCGATCCAGACATAATAACGGCCATTGAGCAACACTCAATGGTGCATCTCACGCCATCAGGCGACTAAATAACCATTCACGCTGAGTTAATTACCATTTCTCATGTTAGTCTCCTCGCATCGGGTAACGGCGCTCATCGGCGTCCACTCCCGCGCAGTGCCATGAAAGGCCATCGGATGACCCACGTGCTCGCCGCGGGTGACCATTTCGTCTCCCCAAAGATTTTCAGCGAAGCGATCCGAGCTCGGGCTGGCAGTGACGCCGACCTGACATTCGCAGAGCTTCTGCTTCCGTGGCCGTTGACTCCCTTCGGTCCGATCGACTCGGTTGATGAAGCCAGCGGGAGCGTTCCCGAACTGATCTCAGCGCTCGAGGGCGTCGAGGTCGCGGTGACCCAGATGGCCCCATTTACGGCCGAGGTCTTCGCCAATGCCCCAGACCTCAAGTTCATCGGAGTCTGCCGTGGAGGCCCGGTGAACGTCGATCTCGATGCCGCGACGGCCGCTGGCGTCGTGGTTTCGTTTGCTCCCGGTCGCAACGCCGTCGCCGCCGCCGAGTTCGCGGTCGGCCTGATGCTGACTGCCATGCGCCGCGTAGTCGTGGCCGATGCCGACCTAAAAGCCGGCAGCTGGCGCGGCGACTTCTACACCTACGACAACGCCGGCCTCGAGCTCGATGGCGCAACTGTGGGGCTGATCGGCTACGGCGCGATCGGCAGCATCGTCTCGCGCATCCTTCGCGCCTTCGGCTCGACCGTTCTCACTTACGACCCCTACGCTGACGCCGACCGAGTCGCCGCCGACGGGGTTGAGAATGTCTCGCTCGAAGACCTGCTCCGGCGCAGCCAGGTCGTTAGCCTGCACGCCCGTCTCACCCCCGAGACCCACCACATGCTGAATGCTGCGAACCTTGGACTTCTTCCGCGCGGTGCCGTGCTCGTGAACAGCGCCCGTGGCGGACTGATGGACTACGCGCCGTTGCCGGCGCTTCTTGCCAGCGGTGCCCTCGGCGCCCTCGCGATCGACGTCTACGACATCGAGCCGCCACCCGCAGACTGGCCACTGTTAGCAGCCCCCAATGTCGTGATGACCCCACACCTCGCGGGTGCCACCCGACAGACGGCCGAACGCGCCGCCAGTATCGTGGGCGACGATGTGGCACGTTACCTCAACGGCGACAAGCCTCGCTTCGTCGCCAACCCCGCGGTCTGGGACGTTTTGGAAGCCCGGCGGATCCTGCAGTGATCATCGGCGTGGACCTCGGCACATCGGTCACGAAGGCCTCCGCGATCTACTTCGACGGCCGGGTCGGCGAGACGGCCAGCCTGCCCACCTCACTCGACCGTCATCCCGGCGGTCAGGTCGAGCAGGACTTCGCGAGCGTGCTTGCAGCCGTCGCGACAGTCGTTCGACAGATTGTCGCGGCAGCCCACTTGGCTGGCGAAGAAATCGAGGCCGTCGCGATCACTGGACAGGGTGATGGGCTGTGGCTCCGTGATGCAGCCGGTAACCCGGTTCGCCCGGCGATTTCTTGGATGGACGCTCGTGCGGCTGAGATCGTCGAGAGCTGGAATCTAACGCGTGACGCCGGCGAGGCATCCGTTTCTCGTCAGGTCTATCGGCTGACGGGTTCCGGCCTCTTCCCTGGTTGCCACGCAGCGCTGCTCGCCTGGCTTGCCGCGAACGAATCCGAGTCGCTCGAGCGTGCCGCCGTGGCGGGCTACTGCGTCGATGCGGTGCTTCATTCGTTGACAGGGCGGATGAGCGTGGATGCGTCCGACGCGTCCCTCCCGTTCATGGACGTGCGCACGCGCAAATACGTGCCCGCGGCGCTCGAACTCTGCGGAATCGCGGACTGGGCGCATCTATTGCCTGTGCCCGCCGAATCCGGCACGATCTTCACCCTGGATTCCCGAGGGGCAGAGCTGCTCGGCCTGCCTGAGGGCACGCCGGTTACAGGCGGGCCCTATGACCTTCAGGCCTGTGGCCTAGGTTCCGGAACGACCCGGGTCGGCGAGGGAACCCTTGTGGTTGGAACGACCCTGAGCTGTCAGGTCTTGACGGCAGATACGACGATCGACCGCGAGGCGGACCCAGCCGGAATGTGGCTCTGCACTGCCGACCCCGAACTCTTCCTCCGGGTCATGCCCTCGATGGTCGGCACCGCAAGCCTCGACTGGCTGCTCGGCCTCTTCGGACTCGGCCCTTCCGACCTCAATGGCCTGCTGCTTGAGAGCCCGCCCGGTGCGAACGGCGCGAGTGCACTCACCTTCTTCTCGCCCTCCGGCGAGCGTGCACCCTTCGTGGAGCCCTTTGCCCGGGGTGAATTCACTGGCCTTCAACTCCGCAATACCCGGGCCGATCTTCTGCGCGCCCTATGCGAGGGTGTGGCCTTCGCGGCACGGCACTGCTTCGAAGAGATGGGACTCGACGGTGAGGTCACCGCCTGCGGCGGCGGGCTGCAATCGGATGCCTGGGCAGGCATATTCGCCGACGTCCTCGGACGCCCGCTCTACCTACCCAACAATTCCGCGGTCGGCTCCCGCGGAGCGGCCCTCACTGCATGGGCAGGACTCGGCGCGCCGGTTGACGACGACCTGTGGCGTTCTCAGCGTCGCCGCATCGACCCCGACCCGGACCGGAGCGCGTTCTACGATCGTGCGTATGCCGGCTACCGGCAGCGGCTCACGAGCGCCCGGGCCCTCTGGGCCCTCGGTCGTTCGTCCTCATGATGTGGGTCGGAATTGACGTCGGCACCCAGAGTGTCAAGGTCTCGGTAGTCGACGGCGCGGGCCGCGTGCACGCCCAGGCCTCCGCTCCATTGACAAGTGCGCGGGAGGGCAAGCGACACGAGCAGGATCCGGCTGAGTGGATCGCCAAGTGCCGCGTCGCCATGGCTGCCGCGCTCGCTGACCTTGGCGATTCCGCGCGGGCTCGAATCTCGGGCGTAGCCACGTGTGCGACAAGCGGCACGATCACGACGGTCGACGCGCTGGGCTCGCCCCTTTCGACTGGGCTGATGTACGACGATGCTCGGGCTGGCGAGCTGAGCGACGAGGTAGCCGCTGCCGATCCGGCCCTGTGGCGGCGACTCGGCTATCGCATCCAGCCGACGTGGGCGCTGCCGAAGATTTTGTGGCTTGCCCGTCGCGGGGACCTGTCGGGCGCCCGTATAGCGACCCAGGCAGATGTGATCGTCAGCGCGGTTATCGGCCGTGCTGTGCCATCTGACTGGAGCCACAGCCTTAAATCGGGCTACGACCTGTTGGCGTTGACCTGGCCTACGGCGGTGCTCGACTTGCTTGGGATCGACCCTGCGGCACTTCCCGATGTTGTCGCGCCCGGCACTCTTCTGGGTGCCAGCACGGCGGAGTGGGCCACTTCGACGGGCCTACCCGAGGGAACGCCCTTTTATGCCGGGATGACCGACGGATGCGCGGCGCAGCTCGGCGCTGGCACCCTGGGTCTCGGCGACTGGCACACGGTCATTGGAACGACTCTCGTCGTCAAGGGAGTCAGCGACCGCATCGTCGTCGACGAGACCGGTGCGGTGTACTCGCACAGGGCGCCTCACGATGGATTGTGGTTCCCCGGCGGTGCCTCGAGTGTGGGCGCCGGCGCAATCTCCTCAATGCTGCTGGGCGCTGACCTTGATTCCTTGACCGCTGGCATTGCGACTGGCTACAGCGGCAGCCTGCACACGATTCCGCTAAGTTATCCGTTGATCGGGATTGGGGAGCGGTTCCCCGTTGTCCGACCGGATGCAGAGGGCTTCTTCCCCTCCGCATCCGCCGGTGATGAGGCTTTGCTGGCCTCGATCTTCCTTGGAGTTGCGTGTGTCGAGCGGCTGTCGGTCGAAACGATGATGGCCGCTGAAGTGCCCGTGACCGGAACATTCTCATCGTCCGGCGGCGGCGTCAAGAATGAGTGGTGGACCCAGTTGCGGGCTGATCTCTTGGGACGATCAATCTCGATTCCAGTCTCGGCTGAGGGGTCGGTCGGCATGGCCATCCTTGCGGCGTGGGCTGCCGATTCGTCGGAGTCGCTGCCATCGGTTGCGACGAGAATGTCGCTGGTTGGAAACGTCGTCGAACCGACTGCGGCAAATCACGATCAGCTCGAGGACCGCTATCAGGCGTTCAAGAAAGAACTCATTTCAAGGAACTGGATCACGGCGTGACAACTCTTCTCCTGGCCAGGCACGGGGAGACTGTCTGGCACGCAGAGAACCGCTACGCCGGCTCATCGGATGTCGGCCTTACGGCAAAGGGCGTCGCCCAGGCGGCGACGCTGGGTGCGTGGGCGGCTGGCCGGGCAATTGGGGCTGTGTACGCATCCGACCTGTCGCGCGCAGTTCTGACCGCCATGCCCTCCGCCAAGGCGTTGGGTCTCGAGGTTCAGATCGACCCCCGGCTGCGGGAGGTACACTTCGGCCGCGGCGAGGGGATGACCCGCGCCGAGATGAACGAAGTGTTCCCGACCAATGTCGCGAACTTTCTTGCAAGCCCGGGGCACGTACCGCTGCCAGAGGGTGAGGCCGGCTTGGCCGCTGTAGAGAGGGCGTGGACTTCGCTCGAGGAGATCTCGGCGCGACACCATGGAGGCACGGTGCTCGTCGTGATGCATTCGACCCTGATGCGGCTGCTGCTTTGCCGCGTGCTCGGGGTGCCGCTGGACAACTACCGCGACACCTTGCCGTGCGTGCTGAACGCCGCCATAACGTCGATCACTATCGACCAGAACCGGCCAGCACTGCACTCGTACAACGTCCCGACCAGCCTCCGTGGTGAGGGTGCGCACCGATGACGGTGGTTGGGTTCAGTGGTAGGACACGACACAAGTGGTCGGCCATTGGGACATTCGCGGGCAGACAAAGTCGCGCCCACGAACACTCGACAAACCCTATTCGCGTCCGTCAGTGGAGATAGCTTCGCGATTACCGGTGTTGCCTGGGCGAAGCTTGGAAGCGAGAGACGCAGAACTTTGTCGAGGCGGCTGTCGTCAGGGAAGAAATCGCACCGGAGGCCCTTTGCGGCTTCAATTTCGTGAATCTCACGTTCCGCGAGGAGGTTCGCGATATCCTGCACGTGTCGTCCCGGGAATGAGGCGTTCATCTTCGTAGCCAGCAACGCACGTGGGGATGCGAGCGCAACTCTGATGTCGTCTCGCGAGTATAAGTTGCTCGGGTTGCAATTGGGCATCAACGTCAGCGGTCGTTCGTCGATCGAAGTAGCGCAGAGCGAGGGCGGCACCGCCAACAATGCGAATTCCCGCCGGTTGGCCTGCAGTGCGGAGCTTGGCAATGACCGAGCTGAGACCCCGGATCAAGTCGTTGCGGTCGAGCTGATCGCCCGGCATCAGGTGCTCTGCAAGGTTTCGGACTCAACCAGGATTCCGCGACTCAGGAACTCGCGCGGCACATGGGCGGGGTCGGCTGGTATGAAGTAGTCGCTCGTTCGCGGCGCCCACGCTGCGCCGGGTGTTCCCGTGCGGCTGAGGATCCACGAGGGAAGTGGCAGCCCGTCGGAGTTCAGACGATACTCACAGAGCGCAGCGATCGCAGCGTCCCACTGGGTGGATCCCGTCGGGGCAGGCTCCGTCAAGGTGAGCCCGACCCGGGTGGCACCCGTCTCGGCGTTGAGGTTGTCCGCGAGTTGAAGGAACCGTCGAAATGCGGCTGAGTCATCGGCAACCGCGAGGGCGGCGCTGATCTCGGCCGCGATTCGCGCGGCATCACTCCGCACCGTCGGAATAATGACGACGGTGTGACGGGTAGCGCGCAGGAGCGATTCCAAAGTGGACACGGTGGGTTCCCGCTTGCCGTGCTCTATCAGCGACAGTGACGAGTTTGCGATCCCAGAGCGCTGAGCGAGCTGACTCTGGCTGAGGCCACTGGCCGCTCGCGCCGCTCGTGCGAGGATCGTTGCCGTCATGAAGTAACCACGTTTTACTATTTAGTAAAAAATAGCATGCTGGTGGTCGGAAGTCTTCTTAGACGGTGACTTCGCTTGGTTCGTTCCTGGCTGGTTGAAGTTCTGGCCTTGATGCGTCAGTCGCGGATGAACTGCGCCAGCTCCGGGCCTGGATTCAGCACGGCGTTCACGATCGCGCGGATCGCGAACTCGCTGGCATCTGCCAGGTCGATCTCCTGCGGGTGCAGGAGCCACTGCAGCTGCAAGCCGTCCATCACGGCGAGGATGCTGGCCGAGGCGGCGGCGATCGTCGCGGGTTCGGTCACGCCCTCCTGGCGGCAGAGCTCGCGGAAGGCGTTCGTGACCTCGCCCCGCAGGATCGAGTAGCGGTTCTCGAAGAATGAGCGCGCGGGGTGGTCTTCGGTGACCGACTCGGCGGAGAGCACGGTGTAGACCTGAACGATGCCGGCGCGGCGGGAGTTCAGGAGCGCTGTTCGCACCAGGTGCACGAACAGCTCGGGCCCGCCGGGGATGTGGCTGTCGGCGAGATCCGCGACATCCGTTTCGTCTCGATACGAGAGCATCTCGAGCAGGAGATTCTGCTTCGACCCGAAGTGGTGCAGCACCCCGGCGTGGGTGATGTCGACCTGCTCGGCGATGTCGGCGAGGGTTCCGTTCGTGTACCCCTTGGCGCCGAAGATGTCGATGGCGGCGTCGAGGATCTCCCGGCGCTTGCGCTGTGTGGCAGGCCTGGTGCCGAGTGTTCTGGTCTTGGTTTCGGGTGTCATGGAGCTCCCATCGATGTCGCTGATCAGCGCTGGCGTCTTTCGCTTGTCATATTACTGACTTGTTGGTAACGTCACCATTACTTACTTGATGGTAAGTAAGTAAAAATGGGACATGTGCACCATGGCGGTGCTGCATCACATAAGGAGAAGCAATGAGGCTTAGATCCACCATCATCGGTGCCGGGCTAGTGGCGGCCCTCGCACTCACGGGCTGCGCCGGGGGCGCAGCATCGAACTCGAAGCCCGAGGTCGGGGCGGCACTGACAATCGCGAAGCCCGACGGCCCGATCCCCACGGAGTCGAACAACCCCTGGGTCGGCGATTCGGCCGCGAACAAGCTCGGCTACAAGAACGTGATCTTCGAGCCGCTCGCGATGGTCAACGTCGTCGGCAAGAACGAGACCACCCCCTGGCTGGCCGAGAAGGTCGAGTGGAACGCCGACTACACCAAGCTCACCGTCACCCCGCGCACCGGCGTGAAATGGAACGACGGGCAGGACTTCACCGCAGACGACGTCGTCTTCTCGTTCGACCTGATCCGCAAGACCCCGGCGCTTGACACCGGCAACCTGCAGCTCACCGACATCGTGAAGGACGGCGCGAACGTCGTTCTCACCTTTGCCGAGTCGAAGTTCGTCAAGCAGGGACAGGTGCTGCACATCCCGATGGTCCCGAAGCACATCTGGGCCGACATCGCCGACCCGACCAAAGCGATCAACCTCAAGCCCGTGGGAACCGGCCCGTACACGCTGGAGAGCTTCAGCAGCCAGTCGGTCACCCTCAAGGCGCGCGCAGACTACTGGGGCGGTGCGCTGGCCGTGCCCACCCTGTACTACGTCTCGTACAACGACAACACCGCGCTGACCACGGCTCTGGCCAATGGCGATGCGGACTGGGCTCAGGCGTTCATCCCCAATGTGCAGAGCGCGTACGTCGACAAGGATGCCGAGCACAACAACTTCTGGGCCGCGAACGTGATGGCGCCTGACGTGCTGTTCCTGAACCACCAGCAGAAGCCGTTCAACAACCTGGCCTTCCGCCAGGCGGTCAACATCGTCATCGACCGGGCAGCGCACACCTCGATCGCGCGGGAGAACGCGGGCCCACAGCTGACCTCGGTCACCGGCCTGCCGACCCCGGTCGGCGAGCAGTACATCGCCCCCGAGTTCAAAGACTCGAGCCTCGCAATGGATGTCGAAGGCGCACGCGGGATCCTTTCCAAGGCCGGCTACACCTGGGCGGGTGAGGCCCTGATCGATCCTGACGGGGCTCCGGTTTCGTTCACGCTCCAGGTTCCGCAGGGCTGGAACGACTACGTCACCGGTATCAGCCTCATCGCCGACCAGGTGACGAAGAGCCTCGGCGCCGACGCCAAGGTGAGCACGCCCGATGTCGACACGTGGTGGGCGAACAAGCGCTCGGGAAAGTTCGACGCCATCATGCATTGGACCGACAGCGGAACGACCCCGTACGACCTGTACTCCGACACGATGGACGGACGCTGGCTGCTGGCCGGGGAGAACGTCGACTTCAACTTCGGTCGCTACACGAACCCGCGGGCAACCGAGCTGCTGAACACCTACGCCACGGCCGCGACGGATGGCGAGCGAACGGCCGCCATGGACGAGATCCAGAAGCTGTTCGTCGCTGACGTGCCGGTGATCCCGGTCGGCACGCATCCGGTGCTGGGGGAGTACAACACCCGCAACTACGTGGGCTGGCCCAGTGAGACCGACCAGTACGCGACCGCCGACCCCCTGCAGGTCACCGTGCCGCTGATCCTCACGAAACTGACCGCGGCCAAGTAGCGCGAATCGTCACCGGGCCGGATGCTCACGGGCATCCGGCCCCTATTCGCCTACCTCTTCGAAAGCGACGGACCAATGCACCAATCCCTGCTCAGCGTGCGCGACTTCTCGGTCGTGTACGACGTCGACCCGCCCGTCGAGGCGGTGAAGAACGTGACCCTCGAATTGCAGCGAGGCGAGATCCTCGGCCTCGCCGGCGAGAGCGGATGCGGCAAGACCACGCTCGCGTACGGCATCCAGCGCCTCCTTCGTGCTCCCGCGGTGATCACCGGCGGCAGTGTGACATTCCACGATGCATCCGGCGTCGACGTCGACATCAACAGTCTGGATGCGGAGTCGTTGCGACGATTCCGCTGGGACAAGATCTCCATGGTGTTCCAGGGCGCGATGAACGCCCTGAACCCCGTCATGACGATCGGCGCCCAACTCGATGACGTGTTCCAGGTGCACCGATCTGACCTGAGCAGGCGCGAGCGTCGGGCGGCCTGTGAGGAGCTGCTGGAGCTGGTCGCCGTCGGGCGCGATCGCATCCGCTCGTACCCCCACGAACTCTCCGGCGGAATGCGCCAGCGCGTGATGATCGCCATGGCGCTCGCCCTGCGCCCGCAGCTGATGGTGATGGACGAGCCCACGACGGCGCTCGATGTGCTGGTGCAGCGGGAGATTCTGCGGCAGATCTCTCAGTTGCGCCACGAGTTCGGCTTCTCGGTCATCTTCATCACCCACGACCTCCCGATGCTGCTCGAGATCAGCGACCGGATCGCGGTGATGAGACACGGCGAGATCGTCGAACTGGCCTCCGCGCGAGAGCTCTGGGAGCACCCGCAGCACGAGTACACCAAGACCCTCTTGGCCTCGTTCCCGCGTCTTACCGGCACGAAGGGAGTGCTGGTCCGATGACCACGCTCGAATTTGTCAACGTCTCAAAACGCTACCGGGTGCGCGGGGCATCGTCGATGCTCGCCCTCGACGACGTCAGCTTCACCCTGCATGACCGAGAGACCATCGCCCTCGTCGGCCAGTCCGGCAGCGGCAAGTCGACCATCGCGAAGATCCTGACCCAGCTGGAGATGCCCACGAGTGGCCAGGTGCTGCTGGATGGCAAGCCGATCCCGCGGCACGGCGCCGGCCTGCGCCGCTATCGCCAGACGCTGCGGATGGTCTTTCAGGATCCGTTCGCCTCGCTGAACCCCTATCACTCGATCAGATATCACATCGAGCGGCCGCTGCGGCTGGACAACGTCGTGCCGAAGGATGAGACCGAGGCCGAGGTCAGGCGCCTTCTCGAGCGGGTGCGCCTCGACGTCGACGCCGTCATCGACCGCCGCCCGCACGAGCTCTCCGGCGGACAGCGCCAGCGCGTCGCGATCGCTCGGGCGCTCGCATCCCGGCCGGCGCTTCTCGTCGCCGACGAACCGGTGTCGATGCTCGACGTGTCGATCCGCCTCGGCGTGCTGAACCTGCTGGCAGACCTGCAGAGACAAGAGGGACTGGGAATGCTCTACATCACCCACGATCTCGCCACCGCGCGCCACTTCAGCGACGAGATCATGGTGCTCCACCACGGTCGGGTCGTCGAGCACGGCCCCGCGGACGACGTCATCCTGAACCCCCAGCACCCGTATACCCGGGAACTCCGATCGGCCTCGCCCGACCCTGAGCGGCATTTCGCGACGGGTGCCGTCGACGCGCAGGGTGGTGTCGCATGAGGATCCCCTTCCGGTTCATCGCCGGCCGCACGGCGTTCTACCTGTTCACGGCCTGGGCCGCGATCACCATCAACTTCTTTCTGCCTCGCATGATGGCGGGGGACCCCGTCACCGCCTACATGCAGAGAAATGCCGGGCAGATCAGCGTGGAGGCCGAGAGATCGCTGCGCATCCTCTTCGGTCTCGACCAGAACACCTCGGTGTGGCAGCAGTACATCGCCTATTGGCAGCTGCTGTTCAACGGCGACCTGGGCCGGTCCTTCTCCAACGGCCTGGCGCCCGTCGGCGACGTCATCGCATCCGCCCTGCCGTGGACGCTCGGGCTCGTCGGCGTCGCCACGATCATCTCGTTCGTTCTCGGCACCGCGACGGGGGCCATCATCGGCTGGCGCCGGGGCAGCCGGGCCGACGTCATCATCCCGATCTCGACGTTCTTCAGCACCGTGCCCTATTTCTGGCTCGGGCTGATCGCGATCGCGGTGTTCTCCTCGATCCTCGGCTGGTTCCCGGCCTCGCACGCCTTCGGCAAGGGGGCGTCGCCCGAGTTCACCCTCGACTTCATCGGCCAGGTGATCGCGCACGGCGCCCTGCCGGCGATCACGATCGTCGTCGCCTCGCTCGGCGGCTGGATCCTCGGCATGAGAAACATGATGCTGACCGTGCTCGACGAGGACTACATCGTTGTCGCCCAGGCCAAGGGGCTGCCGAACCGCCGGGTGCTCTGGAAGTACGCGGCCCGCAACGCCATGCTGCCGCAGCTCTCCAGCTTCGCGCTCTCGATCGGCTTCATCGTCGGCGGCACGATCGTCATGGAGATGGTGTTCTCCTACCCCGGTGTCGGCAAGCTGCTGCTGGATGCGACGAACGCCAAGGACTACCCGCTCATGCAGGGCCTGTTCCTCATCATCACGCTGGCGGTGCTCTGCGCGAATATCCTCGCCGATATGGCCTACGCGATCCTCGATCCACGCACACGTCAGACGGAGGCCTGATATGACAACCTCACAGAACCGAACAGAGAAGACGTTCCTGTCGCAGTTCGCCGCATCCTTCGCGATGTTCCGAAACCCGAAATCGCTGACCGGGCTCATCATCCTGGGCGTCTTCGTCGTGGTCGCGATCTTCAGCGATTTCCTCGCCCCGTACGGGCCGCTGGACAAGGACTTCTCGGCGCTGCGCCAGGCGCCATCGCTGACGCACCTGATGGGCACGACCCACATGGGCGAGGACATCTTCAGCCAGATCCTCTACGGCACGCGCGGCGTGCTCGTCGTCGGGTTCCTGGCGGGAATCATGGGCACCGTGATCGCCGTGATCATGGGGGTCGTCGCCGGCTACACCCGCGGCTGGCGCAGCGAATCGCTCTCGGCCATCACCAACGTGTTCCTCGTCGTGCCGGGCCTGCCGCTGATCATCATCATCGCGTCGCAGTTCGAAGACCCGCCGCTGGTACTCATCGCCGCCGTGCTCGCCGCGACCGGCTGGGCCTGGGGCGCTCGCGTGCTGCGTGCGCAGACCATGTCACTGCGCAACCGCGACTTCATCCAGGCCGCCCGCGCGAACGGTGAGCCGCTGCACCGCATCATCCTCGTCGAAATGCTGCCGAATCTCATGGCGATCATCGCCTCGAGCTTCATCGGCACCGTCACCGCGGCCGTGCTCGGACTCACCACCCTCGCCTTCATCGGCGTGATCCCCATCACCAATCTGAACTGGGGAACGATTCTGTTCTGGGCGCAGCAGAACGGGGCATTCCCGAACTTCTGGTGGTGGTACGTGCCGGCCGGGCTCTGCATCGCCATTCTCGGCGTCGCCCTCTCGCTGATCAATTTCGGCATCGACGAGTACGTCAACCCGCGCCTGCGCTCCGCCGGCGAACGGGCCCGGGCGCTGAAGAAGAAGGGTCTGAACGCCAACGACGTGATGACCGCCGTGCGCACCCCGGCCAGCACCCCGGCCAGCACCGCGACGAACAATAAGGACAACAACGATTCATGACGATCCTCAAGACCTTCCCCGATTCCCAGCCCTATCAAGACCCGACGCTCTCGATCCCCGCCCGTGTCGCCGACCTCCTCGGTCGGATGACAGCCGAGGAGAAGGTCGGGCAGATGCTGCAGCTCGACGCCCGGGATTCCCTCGAAGACCACGTGCTCAGAAAACATGTCGGGTCGATA
>CANFBG010000044.1 GCA_947444785.1 Microbacteriaceae bacterium
ACCCGCCTCAGGAAGTGAACGGTCTCGTGGGTGATCAGCTCGCCCGGCAGCAGGTTGGGAATTCCCGGCGGATAGGCCGACAGCGTGTCCGCAGAGACCCGGCCGACGGCATCCGCAGCGTCAACGACCTCGCTCGCGGCGAAATACGCATCGCGCGGGCGCATGACGGCGGTGCCGGTGGCGGGAAGCCCGAGCGCGGCGACCTCGCCCAGCGCGGTCGGCGCATCGACGTTCTTCTCGAGCCGGATCGCGCGGAGGGCCGCGATGATGCCGTCGACGTCCGGGGTGTGGCCCGGCCCGATGATGGCAACGATGCAGGAGTCGGTGCTGATCTCAGTGAAGATCCCGTTGACGCGCATCAGCTCCTCGCGCACGTGATGGCCGTCTGAGCCGAGTCCTCGGATATCGATGGAGACGTGCAGCGGGTCGTGGCCCACGATCCCGGCGAAGTCGTCGAAATGATCCGACACGACGTCAAGGCCTGGCTCGTTCCGGATAGCGGCCCGCAGGCTGTGGGCCGAGCGGATTGCCGCCTCCAGCCGGTCGTGACCGTCGACGAGCGCCGCCCGGGCGATGTCGAGGGAGGCGAGCAGAAGCGAGCTCGCGCTGGTGGACTGGGTCAGCATGAATGCCCGGTCGATCAGGGGCTCGAGGATCTCGGCGAACGGGCCATGCCCGAGGTGCAGCATCGCCGACTGGGTCAGGCTGCCGCCGAGCTTGTGGGTGCTGGAGACCATCAGGTCGGCGCCGAGATCCAGCGGGTTGGCCGGCAGGTCGGGGTGGAAGCCGAAATGCGATCCCCAGGCGGCGTCGACGACGAGCGGCATGCCGGCCTCATGGGCGAGCTGGGCGAAGGTCGCGACATCCGCAACGGCACCGAAGTAGCTCGGAGTGATCATGTAGACACCCTTGGCGTTCGGGTTCTCGGCGAGGGCCCGGGCGAACGTGTCGATGTCGAGTCCGTGGTTGATGCCGTGTCCCGTGTCGATCACCGGGGTCATGAAGACCGGGATGAGACCGCCCAGGATGATGCCGTCGATGAAGCTCGAGTGGGCGCTGCGCTGCGCGAGCACCGGCTGTTCTGCGGTGCCGAGCTGGCTGAGTGTCAGCGCCGCGATGCGGTTCCCCTGGGAGGCGCCGTTGGTCAGGAACCAGGTTCGCTTGGCGTGCCACGCCTCGGCCGCCAGCTCGAGCGATTCGGCCAGCGGGTTCTCGGTGCCCTTGTCGAGGGTGTCAAGCAGCGGCGGAACGTCCAGGGCCAGAAGGTGATCGCCGAAGAACTCCGCCAACTCGGGGGCTGCGCCCGACTGGGCGTTGTGTCCGGGGACGTTCAGCCGAACCGTGTCCCGGGCTGCATAGCCGGCAAGAGCCGCGGCGTAGGGGGATATAGACAGAACCGTGGCTTTGCGCATGCTTGATCCTCTCCCGGAAACGACATTCCTACAATGCCCTCTTTCCTGCCCCGCAACATACTGGGTATGTTGCCGCGCTAGACTGCCCACCATGCTCGATATGCGTCAGCTCCTAGCCCTGAAGTCCCTCTCCGAGACAGGCTCGATCGTCGGCGCGGCACGACAGCTCCAGTGGAGCCAGCCCACCGTCGCGCACCACCTCAAATCGCTCGGCACTGCGCTTGGCCGCCCCGTTGTCGCAAGTGACTCCCGGGGAACGGCGCTGAGCGCCACGGGCCACGAACTCCTGCCGTTCGCCGTCGAGATTCTCGCCCTCGCGAGCCGAGCCGAGCGCGAGCTCCTGGTGCACGATGGCGATCATGGCACCCTGCGCATCGGGGTGCTCCCATCTATCGGCGGCGGCATCCTTCCCCCTGTACTCAGGAAGCTGCGCGACGACGGCCTGCTGATCACGGTGCTTGAAGCAGAGAGCAATGAGCTCGTGGCGCTCGTGGCCAGTTTCGCCATCGACGCGGCGATCGTGCTCGCCGGTCCGACACTGCACGAGCATCTCCCGCCCGCGGCCACCTTCACCTTCCTGATGCGTGAGAAGCTCATGCTCCTGCTGCCCGAAACCCATTCGCTCGCGGGCTCGCCGACCGTGGGCTTCGGCGACCTCGCCGATGAGGCCTGGGTCATGAGCCCCGACCCCCACGACCCGGTCGACCTTGCTTTGAAAAGTGCCGCAGCCAAGGCCGGATTCACGCCAGCGGTCTCGGTGCTGAGCGACGACTATTCGGTGATCCAGGGCTACGTCGCCGCGGGTCTCGGCCTCGCCCTCGTTCCAGAGTCCGCGCTGGCCGGCCGGCGTCAGGATGTCGCCGTGGCCGAGGTAAGCGACCAGGAGTTCACGCGTGACCTCGGGGTCATCATCGGGGCGCACGCGCCGCGCCGGGAGACCCAGGCGGTCGTGAATGCACTGCTCGAAGCCCCTAACTGGGGTGCCGCTGCTATACATCAGAGACACGCAGGCCCCTAGCGTTGTCAACGACCGGGAAACTGCTGTCGCTCATCGACAGATCCGGCGGTTCGGGGAGAACAAGAATGAAGCGTGTAGTCTCAGGAATTCTCATTGTGGGGTTAGTCGCCGCCGGAATTCTGGTGTCCAGCAGCGCGGCCGACGCAAACGGCTGTATCAGCCACGTGACTGGCGACGGCAGCGTGGGCCGCCCCTTCCTCATCACCACCCCGCGCGAGTTGACCTGCATCGAGATCAATCCCGCCGACTACTGGCTCACTGCGCTGCACTTCCGTCAGACCGCCGACATCGACATGCAGACGCAGGGGGCCTGGCCCCATGGCATCGGCGTCACCGGAAATGAATTCCTCGGTAGCTTCGACGGCGGAGGACACACGATCTCCAACCTCCGTGTTGCGGAGGCCAGGACGAACTCCGACTTTGCCGGTGTCGGAATGTTTGGCCGGACGGGCACGGACTCATCCATAACCGGGGTCCGGCTTCTCGAGGCGGTAGTTTCAGCAACGGCCTCAACCACGGCACCCCTGCCTGAATCCAACGAGGTCAAGGGCGTCGGACTGTTGGTGGGCGTCGCCGGGGGTGTCGTCTCTGACGATGAGGCTTCGGGCAACCTGACGGTAGAGGCGACCGGCAACGCGGCTCAGATCGGCGGCCTTGTCGGGGATTACTCGGGCTCGGATGCGGCAACAAAATTGACGTCGAACGTCACTATCTCCATCTCGGCGACCTACGTGGAGCAGGCCGGCGGACTTGTCGGCTCCTTGGACCTAGCCGACCTGCGGTTCGGCCGATCCGGTGGAAGCATCCAGATCATCGCCGTGGATGACGCGTCCTTCATCGGCGGTCTCGTCGGATTAGTCAATGTGGGCGTGGCCGACTCCGTGAGCACAACGTCGGTAACCGTGTCCATGGATCCCTCGGGGTACGCATCCGAAATCGGCGGTCTCGTCGGGAATGCAGGCTTCGCCTTCGTCAATCGCTCTGGCGCATCCGGACCGGTCTCAGTGACGGGGACGACTCTGGGACGGGGCGTCGGCGGCCTCGTCGGATTCGCCACGGCCAGTCTCATCGAGGACTCGTTCGCGACGGGCGATGTGACGGCGTCCGTCAGCGCCGTGGGCGCGATCCTCGGCGTGCTGGAGGGGGCCAATATTTCCAGGACCTATGGCGCCGGCAGACTGTCGGGCGCGAGCTCCGTCGGCGGCATCGTCGGAACGGCGGCTTTCTCAAGCCAGGTGACAGACAGTTTCTGGAACTCCGGAACGACGGGAGCCTCGACCGCATTCGGGCTCGATACCGATTCTGTTGTGACTCATGTCACAGCACTGCCCACCGGGCCCATGTACGCCTTCGCCACATACGTCGATACGACCTCGAACCTCGGCACCGCCTGGGACATCCACAACGGATTCGAGAGTCCCGCCACGACAGTCTGGGGGATCTGCGACGGCCAGGGCTACCCGTTCCTCACCGCCCTGACGACGACAAATCCCTGCGTCGCAGGAGAGCCGACTGCGGCATCGGACACCGTCCCTGCGGCCCTCGCCGCAACAGGAGCTGCGGGCACTGGGACGTCCGCCGTCGCCGCCCTGCTGCTGACGCTGCTGGGCACGGCGGGCCTGGTCACGACCCGGCGCCGCAAGGGTGCCTTTCGTCCCTAATTCCCGGGGGACCTTACTCCCCTCCTTCTGAGTCAGTCTCTCGCCGCGGCGGCCTCGAAGGCCGGCTAGATCCCCGGAGTCTCGGACCAGAGCGACGACGACTCGGTGATTCAGACGATAGAGCTCTGCAACGTCGTCGGCGCTCAGAAGCCGCACCGGCTAAGTCGAGAGGCCCTCGAACTGGGACCCCTGAAACCAGTGACGGGGTTGACCCTGCCTTGTATCGTCGATTCAGACCCCTCGTGATCCTCGCCCGCCAACTGAGCTCGGAGAATAATTGAAGCGATTCATCTCCGGTGCCATCGTCACCGGCCTGGTCGTCGCCGGAATTCTCTTCCCAGCGGGCGGCGCCAACGCGAATGGCTGCATCAGTCACGTGACCGGCGATGGCTCCGCAGGACGCCCCTTGCTGGTCTCCACTCCGCAGGAAATGACGTGCCTTCAGAACAACTCTGTCGACTACTGGGCGGTAGACCTCCACTTCCTGCAGACCAACGACATCGAGATGCAGGGCCAGGCCGCGTGGACAGCCGGCATCGGCGACGCAGCCCATGGCGAGTTCCGGGGCCATTTCGATGGCGGAGGACACACCATCGCGAACCTTCGTGTTTCAGTCGTGTCCGTGGATGCCGGACTCGACGGTGTGGGCATGTTCGGCCGGATGGCAGCTACTTCCTCCGTCACCGGAGTGCGACTTCGCGGCGCCGCAGTGTCAGCCACGACCACGTCGACAACACCCGCAGCCGTTGACCTTATCGCGGTGGGGCTACTGGCCGGATCCGCCCTGGGAGACATCTCGAACAACGAGGCAACCGGCGCCGTTTCGGTGAGCTCGGCCGGCTCAGCGACGAATATCGGCGGACTGGTGGGCTTCTACGCCGGCGCCTTTGCCCCCCACAACGTGTCGGTAGACGCCGTAACCTCGGTCACCGCTATTCAGGCAGAGAACATCGGCGGTCTGATCGGCCTGGCAGGCGGCGGCGACCTCACATTCGCGCGGGCCGACGGACGCCTCCGGGTCGCTGGCTGTAGCGGTGGCGCTGAGAACATCGGCGGTCTGATCGGGGCTCTGGTCGGCGGTATTTCCGACACGGAGTCGGCCACGTCGGTAGTGCTGAGGGTCGATTCCCCCACGGAGGCCAACGGCATAGGCGGACTCGTCGGCTATGCGGAGACCTCAAGCATCTCCCGCTCGGCGGCGGTCGGGGCTGTTGTCGTATCGGGAATCTCTCTGGGCGGGTCCTACGGCGGGGGTATCTACATGACCTCAAGCGTCATGAGTCTCGACTCCTATGCCACAGGCCTTGTCACCGGCCTTGTGGGCGGCATAGCCGGAGTGGCCGACGCGTCCAGCGTGGTGTCCGACAGCTTCTGGGACTCCGAGACAACAGGAATGTCCCGGGCGGTCGGCGGGGGAACCGGCGCGACCGTGACCCATGTGAACCCGCTGCGAACGGCCTTGATGCACGCCTACAACACCTTCATCAACACGACCGACTACCTCGACACCGCTTGGGACATCCGCAAAGGATTCGAGAGCCCCGCCACCACGGTCTGGGGCATCTGTGACGGCCAGACTTACCCGTTCCTCACCGCATTTACAAAGGCCGATCCCTGCACTTCGACCGCGTCGGCGGCCGCACCCGCGGTCGTTCCACCCGTTCTCGCCGCCACTGGCCTCGAATCGCCTGGGCTTCAGGTTCCCGGCCTCGCCGCGCTCATGCTGGCACTGCTCGGCACTGTCCTGATGGGGACCGCACGCCGACGAAAGCGTGCCTTTCGTCCCTAGTTCCGGGGGGTCCGCGATCCTAGCCTGAGCGCATGGATCAGCGACTTGTGGTGCCCTTCAGTGAGATCGGAATGGGCGACGTCGCCCAGGTCGGGGGGAAGAACGCCTCCCTCGGCGAGATGGTTCGGGCCCTCGCCGGCCAGGGTGTGCGAGTGCCGGATGGCTTCGCGACCACCTCGTTCGCCTACCGCGCGTTCGTTGGGGCCAACGATCTCGAACCCGGCATCCGCCGCCTGCTCGAGGAGCACCGAACGGGGAGGGCCTCTCTCCGGGAGACCGGCGCGGGAATTCGGGAACTCTTTCTGGCCGGCGAATTCCCGGTGGACGTGGCCGACGCCATCCGCTCGTCGTACCGCTCGCTGGGCGTTCTCGCCGGCGTCCCCGACCTCGGAGTCGCCGTGCGCTCCAGTGCCACGGCGGAAGACCTGCCCGAGGCGAGCTTCGCCGGCGCCCAGGAGAGCTTCCTGAACATCGTCGGCGAACGAGACCTGCTCGACGCGTGCCGGCGCTGCTACGCCTCCCTCTTCACCGATCGCGCCATCAGCTACCGGGAGACGAAGGGCTTCGACCACCTCGAGGTCGCCCTGTCGATCGGCGTGCAGCGAATGGTGCGCAGCGATCTGGGCGGCTCGGGCGTCATGTTCTCGATCGACACGGACAGCGGATTCCCCGACGTCGCCGTCATCAGCGCGGCCTGGGGGCTCGGCGAGACGGTTGTGCAGGGAACAGTGAACCCCGACCGCTACCTCGTCTACAAACCCCTGCTGATCGAGAACCACTTCCTGCCGATCATCGAGAAGAGCCTCGGGGCCAAGGCGCAGAAGATGATCTATGCCCGGGGCGGCAGCGCCCGTACCCGCCTGGTGAACACCCTGCCCCGGGAGCGCGAGTCATTCGTGCTGAGCGATGGCGAGATTGTGGAGTTGGCCCGGTGGGCCGTGATCGTCGAGCAGCACTACGCGCGCCCGATGGACATGGAGTGGGCCCGCGACGGCATCAGCGGCGAGCTCTTCCTCGTGCAGGCCCGTCCGGAGACCGTGCAGTCCGTAAAGAGCGTCACCCGGTTCACCGTGCACCACCTGCTCGAACGCGGCAAGGTTCTGACCTCGGGCTCCGCCATCGGCGACTCGATCGCCGCGGGCGATGCCTGCGTCATTCGAGACCCGGCGGATATCGAAAGCTTTCGAGACGGGGCGATCCTGGTCACCGAGATGACGGACCCCGACTGGGTCCCGTTGATGAAGAGGGCCGCCGGGATCGTGACGGAGCACGGCGGGGCGACGAGTCACGCCGCCATCGTCAGTCGCGAGCTCGGCGTTCCCGCGGTCGTCGGCACGGGCAACGCGACGGTCGTCCTGCGGGACGGCTGGCCGATCACGCTCTCGTGTGCCGAGGGCGAGGAGGGTCTGGTCTTCGAAGGGACCCTCGCCTTCGACACGGAGGAGATCGACCTCGGAACACTCCCGGTGACCTCGACCAACGTCATGGTGAACATCGCCAGTCCTGCGGCCGCGCTGAAGTGGTGGCGCCTGCCCACCGACGGCGTCGGCCTTGCTCGCATGGAGTTCATCATCAGCGACCTGATCAAGATCCATCCCATGGCCCTCGCGCACCCGGAGCGGGTCACGAGCCGCGCAGAACTCCGCCGCATCCACGAGATCACCAGGGGCTATAGCGATCCCACTGAGTACTTCGTCGAGATGCTCGCCCTCGGCATCGCGAAGCTTGCGACCCCGTTCCACCCGCATCCGATCATCGTTCGCCTGAGCGATTTCAAGAGCAACGAGTATGCCCACCTGATCGGCGGCGACAGCTTCGAGACCCCGGAGGAGAACCCGATGTTGGGCTTTCGCGGGGCGTCCCGCTACTACGACCCGCGCTACCGCGACGGCTTCGCCCTCGAGTGCCGGGCGCTGAAGCGGGTTCGGGACGAGATCGGCTTCACCAATGTGATCGTCATGGTGCCGTTCTGCCGCACCCCCGCCGAGGCAGACCGGGTGCTGGACGTGCTGGCTGAGAACGGGCTCGTTCGGGGGGAGAACGGCCTGCAGATCTACATGATGTGCGAGATCCCTTCCAACGTCGTGCTCGCCGAGATCTTCGCGACCCGCTTCGACGGCTTCTCGATCGGCTCCAACGACCTCACCCAGCTCACCCTGGGCGTGGACCGCGACAGCGAACAGCTTGCCGCACTCTTCGACGAGCGGGACGAGGCCGTCGAGCGGATGATCGCCGAGTCGATCCACAAGGCGCACTCCGCCGGGATCAAGATCGGAATCTGCGGCCAGGGACCGAGCAATCATCCCGACTTCGCGGCGTTCCTCGTGAAAGAGGGCATCGACTCCATCTCGCTCAACCCCGACAGTTTCCTGCAGACCGTGCGAATCATCGCGGCCGCAGAGGCCGACCGGGGGACAGCCCCGGCGGTCGCTCCGACGTCTGCTTCTTCTAGCTGACGTGCAGGCGGGGGCGACGCCTGACATCCGGCTCGGCCTGGCGCAGGACCTCCCGGGTGACGGGGGCGATCTCTCCGCCGCCCGTGATCAGGAACCGCAGCATGTTCGACAGCGGGTTCCCCTCCGACCAGTCGAAGTAGATCTCCGGAACGACGCCGAATTCCTCGCGGATCGCCAGGAGCACGGCGGCGAGACCGTTGGGCACGGAGTTGCTTTTGAGAGAGAGAATCCTGTTGCCGAACTTCGTGCAGCCCGTCACCAGGATCTCCTCCATGAACTCCGAGGAGTCGACAAGCTCGACCTCGACGAACAACAGGGGGCGACCGGAGGGCAGGTTGTTGAAGCTGCGCTCCTCCCGCGTCTTCGAGCGATACTCCTCCTGATCGCCGCCGTGCGCCTCGTGGGCGACCAGGGTGACCTGTCCCATCGAGTCGGAGTCGGCATTCAGGAACTCGATCGCCCGGTCGTCGAAGGTGACCTGCTTGGTGCGCAGCTGAAAGGAGCGCCGCACCCGGCTCAGGAGCGACACGAGGATGATCGCGGCGATGAAGATTGAGGCTATCCGCACGCCGTCGGGACGCTCGAGGATGTTCGCCGCCGTCGTGTAGACGAACACGGCCGTGATGATCGAGAAGAGCACGGTCTGCACCTTTCTCTTGGCCCGGTGGGCGATCAGCGAGGCGGCCAGCGCGGCGCTGGTCATCAGCACCAGGACACCCGTGGCGTAGGCGCCGGCCTGCGCGTCGACACTCGCGTTGAAGAAGACGGTGATGGCGAACGCAATTCCCGTGAAGACCATGACGAGAGGGCGGGACAGTGCCGCCCACTGCGGCGCCATTCCGTAGCGCGGGAGATAGCGCGGCACGAGGTTCAGCAGGCCAGCCATGGCGGATGCCCCGGCGAACCACAGGATGAGGATCGTCGAGATGTCATAGACGGTTCCGAAGCCCTCGCCGAAGAACTCGTGGGCAAGGTACGCCAGCGCCCGCCCGTTGGCCTGTCCGCCGGGCTGGAACTCCGGCTGCGGGATCAACAGCGTCGTGATGAGGCTCGACACGATCAGGAAGGAGCTCATGATGACAGCGGCCGTCGTGAGCAGGCGCTTGGTGCCGGCGATCCGCGTGACCGGGATGAGACCGGGTTCGTCGGCCTCGCCGCGGATCTGGGGCATGACAGCGGCCCCGGTCTCGAACCCGGACATCCCCAAGGCCAGCTTCGGGAACACAAGCAGGGAGATCGCGATCATCGTGGCGACGTTGCCGTGCTGGATTGTCAGCGCCTCCCACCAGTTGGGGATGACGATCGGGCTCTGGAAAACCCGGAACAGGCCCTCGACCATGACGACGAGGTTCAACGAGAGATAGACGGCGACGAGCACGACGGCGATGCCGATCGCCTCTCGGAAGCCCAGGATGAAGACGATTCCGAGGATGGCGATCAGGCCGAGCGTGAGAACCAACTGCGAATCGCCCAGACCGGTGGCGAACGGGTTCTGGATGATGTGGGCGGAGGCGTCTGCGGCCGAGAGCGTCATCGTGATGATGAAGTCCGTCGCAGCGAACCCGAGCATGACCAAGACGAACAACTTTCCAGTCCACCAGGGCAGGAGCCGCTCCATGATGGCGATCGATCCCTCGCCCCGGTAGCTCTTGGTCGCGACCATGCGATAGACCGGCAGTGCGCCCAACAGCGTCAGCAGCACGAGCACGATGGTCGCCATCGGGGACAGCAGCCCCGCCGCCACCGCGGCGATGGCCGGCTGGTAGCCGAGGGTCGAGAAATAGTCGACGCCGGTCAGACACATCACGGCCCACCAGCTCGAACCTTTGTGCTGGAAGTTCTTGTCGTTCTCGATGCTCTCCTTGGCGCCGAGAACCCACCTCGTGAACCGGGACTGGCGAGCGGAGCGATGCCCCTGAACGGTGACGGTCCTGCTGTTGTCGTTCGTGTCTTGGCTCAACACAGATCCTCTGAAGATTGACGAATGCGGATCGCCGCGAGTCGATCATAGACCCCGAAAACCGGCGGACGGCATCCCCGTAATGGAAGCTACTTGACCTCCCACCACGGGGTGATGACGGCCCGGGCGAGGGTGTGGCCGAACAGGTTGAACATCAGGAACGCCGGTGTAGACGCCGGGCCGATTCCGATCGACTCGACGTCGACCGCATGCACCGCGATGCCGTAGTGGTGCTTTCCATGGCCCGCGGGCGGGGCAGCACCGAGGTAGCGCTGCAGGCCGGCGTCGTTGGTGAGCTGGAAGGCGCCGGCGGGAAGGCCCGAACCGGCGTCATCCCCCGCTCCGGTGACGAGCGACGTCGTTCTGACGGGGATATCCACGACCGCCCAGTGCCAGAACCCGCTGGCCGTGGGGGCATAGGGGTCATAGACGCTGACGACAAAGCTCTTCGTCGCCTCGGGAAAGCCCGACCACGACAGCTGGGGTGACGTGTCAGTGCCACCGGCACCGAAGATCCCGCTGACCTGGGGAAGGGACATCACCTCGCCGTCCGAGACATCCGTGCTGGTCAGCGTGAACGTGGGAACCTCTGCGATTACGTCGTACGGAGTTGTCATTCTCGTGTCCTGTCTCGGGTTCGCCTGCAGCGAGGTGATTCGCAATGCCGGCCCTGCCTAGGAGACTATGCCTGTCGAGCTGATGGGATGCTTTCCGATGAACGTCGCCACCAGGCGGGCGAACTCGCCGGCCCGCTCGATCATCGGCAGATGACCCGTCGCCGGAAAGAGGTGAGTGTCGGAGCCGGGCAGGAGTTCGGCGGCATTCTCGAGGTGAGAGGCGGGAAGCACGCGGTCTCGCGCACCCCAGAGCACCAGGATGGGGATCTGCAGCGCTCGAAGCCGCGCCAGAAGAAGGAGGCGCCAGCCCTCATCGACACCCCGGAAGCTGCCGAGGCTGCGAATAACCTCCAACAGGGTGTCGGAGTGACCCGGCTGTCGACCGAGGGCGAGGGCGCGATCGACGCGATCGGCGGTCGCGAACCGCCTGTCGTGAAAGAGTGCCCGAGTGACTCGGCGGCTCCCGATCCTCGTGGCCCTGAGTTGACTCAGCCCGGTGGGCGCTATGGCCAGCAGACGCAGGGCCAGGCTGACCTCACGGCCGAACCCGGCGCTGCTCACGAGAACCAGGCTGGCGGAGCGCCCCGGGTACTGCACCGCGAACGTCATGGCGACGGCGCCGCCGAGGGAATTGCCGACGACATGCACCGGGCCGGCGATCTTGAGCTCGTCGAGAACGGCCGGCAGCATCGCGGCGATTCCCGACAGCGTGGCCGGCCGCTGGCTGAGCTCAGAAAACGCAAACCCGGGGAGGTCGAGGCTGAGCACCCGGAATCGGCCCGACAGCAGGTCGTGCTGTTCGTTCCAGTCCTCCAGGCTGCGGCCGACGCCGTGCAACAGGAGCACGGTCTCACCGCTGCCGGTCACGCGATAGCGGATGCGGCTGCCGTCGATACTCAGGCTGGCCGTTCCGGGACGGCGAAACGCCCACGCCGGGGCCGCCGGCTCATCCCCGGGCATGGCCGAATCTGACGCCGTCCGTCACCGATCGCCGTGTCAGCAGTCGGGAGTCCTCGAGATAGTTCTGCTGGAGGCGCCATCGCGATCGTCCAGCCTGTCTGGGAAGAGACGCTATGCCGCGGCGCACGTAACCGGATTGAAGGTCGATCAGGGGAACCTGGCCTCCCTTTCCCGCATGCCGCGGCCCCGCCGGCGTGACCGTCGCAAAGCCATTCGCATCGAGGTGCTTCAGCAGCCGGATGACGTACCGGGAGATCAGGTCTGCACGCAGCGTCCAAGCCGCATTCGTGTAGCCCAGGGTCAGGGAGAGATTGGGCACGCCCGAGAGCATCATTCCCCGATACGCCGTGGTGTCCCCCAGCACGATCTCTCGGCCGTCGACCCTCAGCGAGATCCCGCCGATCGCCAGCAGATTCAGGCCTGTTGCCAGGACGATGATGTCCGCCTCGAGGCTCTCCCCGGAGGTGAGCTCGATGCCCGTGGGCGTGATCCGCCGGATCTCTGCGGTGACGACATCGACATCCCCGCGGCTGATGGCGTCGAACAGCTCGCCGTCGGTCGTCAGGCAGAGCCGTTGGTCCCACGGGTCATAGGCGGGGCCGAAATGCGTGTCGACGTCGAAGCCGGGCGGCAATTCGGCCACGGCGGCTTTGCGCAGCCAACGCTTCAACAGCGCCGGCCGTCGCCTGCTGACCTCGAACGTGAGAATCGCCGACAGGATGTTCCGGGTTCGGATCAGGGTGTTCACGGCCCGCGCGGGAAGCAGCCTCCCCATCCGCGCTGCGAGTGGATCGACCGAGGAACGGGTCGCGACATACGACGGCGAGCGCTGAAGCATTGTGACGTGCAGGGCGCGATCGGCAAGCGCGGGAACGAGGGTGACGGCGGTTGCGCCGCTGCCGATAACGATGATCCGCCTGTCGAAGCAGTCGAGGTTCGCCGGCCACTGTTGGGCGTGCACGACAGGTCCGCCAAAATCCGCCAGTCCATCGATCAGCGGGGTGAAGCCCTCGTCGTAGCGGTAGTACCCCGAGCAGATCGAGAGGAACGAACACGTGAAGGTGACGACGCCGCGATCCGGGTCGGCATCGGAGTACTCCCCGTCGGTCGTTCGAACGGCCGTCAGGGTCCAGAGGGCCGTGGCCGAGGAGAACTCTGCGCTGATGATCCGCGTATTCAGCCGCAGGTGCGCCGACAGGTCCTCCTCGGCGATCGTGTCGCGGATGTAGTCCCGGATCTCTGCGCCGCTGGCGATCGCCTTCTCCCCCGCCCAGGGCTTGAAGTCGTAGCCGAGCGTGTACATGTCTGAATCAGACCTGACTCCGGGATAGCGGAAGAGGTCCCAGGTGCCGCCGACCGTGCTTCGGGATTCCACGATGGCAAAGGTCTTGTCTGGGCATTCGCGCGCCAGGTGACTCGCCGCCCCGACCCCGGAGAGCCCTGCCCCAACGATGATCACGTCGAAGTGATGGGGTCCCTCGTGTTCGCTCTGCATGCAAGATTGTTTCGCCGAAGCCCGATCGGAATCTACCCGTTGCGCATCCGAGTTCATCCTGCGATAGAGCTGTCCGAGGCTCTCCCCTAGGATTTGGTGATGACCTACGAACGCACCCTCATCTCCTCCGGATCCGTCTACGAGCCCCTCGTCGGCTACTCGCGCGCTGTGCGGGTGGGAGACTTCGTCTTCATCGCCGGAACGACCGCAGGATCCCCCGACGGGGCTGTCGGCGGCAACGACGCTGCGGCCCAGGCCCGCGAGGTATTCGCCCGGCTGGCTGTCGCCCTCGAGCAGGCAGGCGCGACATTCGGCGACGTCGTTCGCACCCGCATCTACCTGAAGAACATCGCCGACTTCGATGCCGTGGGCCGAGTGCACGGCGAGTTCTTCGGCGAGATCCGGCCCGCGACGACCGCGGTCGAGGTCAGTGCCCTCGCCGCCGACGACATGCTCCTCGAGATCGACGTCGACGCGATCATCGGCTCCGCCGCCCGCTAGCTGGAACAGCCCCATGTGGACCATCCTGGCCATCACTCTGACCGGCCTCTTCGCCCAGACCATAAACGGCTCCCTCGGCATGGCATTCGGTGTCATCTCGACGACGTCGTTGCTCGCGCTCTCATTCAGCCCCGCCGCCGCGTCGAGCGTTGTGCACCTCGCTGAGATCGGCACCTCCGCGGCAAACGGCGCATTCCACCACCGGCACAGGAATGTGAATTGGCCGGTTGTGCTGTGGGTCGGCATCCCGGGCGGGGTGGGAGCATTCGTCGGGGCAATCCTGCTCTCCTCGATGCCCTTCACCGCCACCAAGCCCGTCACCGCAGCCATCCTGCTCGGGCTCGGAGTAATTGTGCTGTCGCGGTTCGTCAGGACGGTGTCAGCGCCTGCGACCCGGCGCCTGCGACCTGGCCCCCTGATGCTGCTCGGCCTCGGCGGCGGCTTCCTCGACTCGACCGGTGGAGGCGGCTGGGGAACGATCGTGACCTCGACGCTCTCCGCCGCGAACGTACTGGACCCTCGGCGGGTGATCGGCACGTCGACGGCCGCTCGACTGTTCGTCGCCATCGCCGGCAGTACCGGCTTCATCATCGGCCTCGGGGCCGCGAACATCGACTGGATCGCCGTTCTCGCCCTGCTCGCCGGCGGGCTCATCGCCGCCCCGTTCGCCGCGAGGTTCGCCGCCGCGGCCCCGGTCCGGGTCGTCGGGCTGGCAACCGGGATCCTCATCATCATCCTGAACGTTCGGCAGCTGCTGATCTCGCTGGCACCGGCGATGCCCGTTGTGGTCATCGCGTGGGCGATCACCACCGCAGCGATGATCGTCAGCCTTGTCGCGGGGCTTCGCCTGAACCGCAAGGAACGGCGTCTCGACCAGATTTCCGCCTGACGCCGAAAGGCCGTGGCCCCAGCGGTGAGCCGAACCCTAGAATCGCCTTCATGGATGCCCTAACGGTAAATCTCTCCATCTGCGCCGCCGCCTGCCTGATCACGTGGCTGCTCTCTGTGATCACGAAAGACACCTCCTGGGTCGACAGGATCTGGTCGATCATCCCGGTTGTCTACCTTTGGGTGTTCGCCGCAGGCAGTGGCTTCACGAATCCCCGGCTGGTTCTGATGGCATCGCTGGTCACGCTGTGGGGCATCCGCCTCACGGTCAACTTCGCCCGCAAGGGCGGCTACCGTCCGGGCGGGGAGGACTACCGCTGGGAGGTGCTTCGCGCACGGATGTCCCCCCTGCGGTTCCAGCTGTTCACCGTGTTCTTCATCGTGATCTATCAGAACATCCTCCTGTTGCTGATCACGCTTCCGGCACTGACTGCACTCACCTACAACGCCGTGCCCTTCGGCATGGCAGATGTTCTGCTCGCCGCCCTCTTTCTCGGCCTGCTCACGATGGAGACCGTGGCCGACCAGCAACAGTGGAACTTCCATGCGTTCAAGAACGGCGAGGCGGCGGCGGGGCGCGAGCCGAGACCGCGGTTCGTGACCACGGGCCTGTTCCGCTACTCGCGCCATCCGAATTTCTTCGCCGAGCAGGCCCAGTGGTGGGTGCTCTACCTCTTCGCGGTGACGGCGACCGGCGGTTGGCTGAATGTCACGGTTGCCGGCGCCGTGCTTCTCTCGGTGCTCTTCATCGGGTCGCTGAGGTTCACCGAGGAGATCACGCTGGGGAAGTACCCCGAGTACGCCGAATACCAGCACTCGACCAGCCCGCTCATCCCGTGGCCGGGCATCAGTACGTCGCGCGGCCCCCGCTGATGTCATAGACGGCGCCGGTCGAGAAGCTCAGCCGGTCTGAGGCAAGCCAGGCGACGAGCTCGGCAACCTCGTCGGCTCGGCCGACCCTCTTCATCGGGATGAGACTGGTGATGTAGGCCAAGACCTCGGGTGAGGTCTTCTCGTTCATCGGCGTCTCGATGACGGCCGGGGCGATCGCATTCACGAGCACGCCGCTTGTCGCCAGTTCCTTGCCGAGCGACTTGGTGAGGGCGATGACCGCCGCCTTGGTTGCCGAATAGGCAGACAGGTTCGGGTTGCCGTCGTTGCCCGCAATGCTCGCGAAGTTCACGATGCGGCCCCAGCCCCTCTCGCGCATACCGGGCACGAACGCTCGGCAGAGGGTGAACGTGCCCACGACATTCACGGCGAAGGTCTCCGCCCACTCCGCGTCGCTGATCTGCCAGAGGGGCTTGTTCGGTCCGATGATGCCCGCAGAGTTCACCAGGATGTCGATGGGCCCGATTGCCGCCGCCGCCGCCGCCACGGCGGCCGAGTCGGAGACGTCGACCCGGAAATCCGCCCCGGGGGCCAGGTCGAGCGTGAGAACCCGAACGCCGTCCGAGGAAAGACGTGCGGCCGACGCGGCACCGAGGCCGCTCATTCCCCCGGTGACAACCGCGACCCGGTTCAGGAGCCGACTCGGCCCATCAGTGCGACTCACGAGAGACCCTGTCTCCGCTGGAGCCCTGCAGGAAGTCGAGGTCGGCGCCGGTGTCGGCCTGCATCACGTGATCGACGTAGAGCTTCTCCCAGCCGCGGGTCGGGGCCGCGTACCCTTCGAGGGTGGCCCTGTTCGGCGTGCGGGCGTCGAGCACCTCCTGCGGCACGTCGATCGAGAGCGCTCGGTTCGGAACGTCGAGCACGATGAAGTCGCCGCTCTCAACGATCGCGAGGGGGCCGCCCGCTGCGGCCTCGGGCGTGACGTGCAGCACCACGGTGCCGTACGCGGTGCCGCTCATCCGGCCGTCGCAGATGCGCACCATGTCGCGCACACCCTGCTCGAGCAGCTTTTTCGGCAGCGGCATGTTCGCGACCTCG